>JAPLSP010000178.1 GCA_026398575.1 Candidatus Sumerlaeota bacterium
GTCATCCCTGTTCGTTCATTACCGCGTCATCCACGCGCCGCAGGATGTTTTCGCCTTGCCTTCGCTGCCTGTGCCGAACAGAATTTTATGTGCCCATTTTGCGCGGCTAAAGGCATACGGAAAAAAGAATGGGAATTAAGCAGGCGGTATTTTCATCGGGAAACAAGTGGCTCTCAGTTGCGCGGAAATGGGGATTCATTGTGGCTTTGTCCGCAGGGGCATGGCTTGGGTATTCAGGCGCGATAGCCGCCCCTGCCGCGACGCTGAGCCTGGGCAAAGATGGCGTGCTGATAGATAGCGGCGCCGATGGGAAATTGACGCTGGGCTATCCCGTGCTGGTCAACGCAGAGAAAAAGAAAGTCAAAATTGCGGATCAATCCGTCTCCGAAAAAAAAGCGACGCTGAAATTTGAGGGCGGCGGGCAGATGGATGTGGAACTGGGCGATGGTGAGATTATCCTGAAAGTCACCGATGCCCCCGCGACAACAAAGATGATTTATGCTTTTGTGCCTATCGGCCTTGAATACGGCGACGGTGGCAAATGGCTGATCGGAAAGGGCGATGCAAAAGAGTTTCCAAAAGACAAGCCCGCGAAGCCTTTCCTTTTTCAAGGCAACGCCAGGAACCTTGAACTCACAAGTCCCGGCGGAGTCAAGACCGCATTCCTGGTTCCGGATTACACTTATCATCAATTGCAGGATAACCGCGAATGGGGCGCCAATACCTACCTATGGCAATTTTGGGCGCCGTACTATCCCGAGACAAAACAGTACACGATAAAAATCGGGGACGCAGCCGACGCAATGCCGGAAGCGCCCAAAACAAAATCTATCGCCGCCGCAAAGAAGGAATCCCCCATGTCCGCAAAAACCGAATCCGTCGCATCCGCAAAACAGGACGACCCCAAAGCCAATACGAAAATCCTCAAATGGAAAGACGGCAAGAAAGCGGTTTTCATGCTCGAGTTCGACGACAGCTGCCAAACCCATGTCAAGAACGTGATTCCAGAACTGAAGAAGCGCGGAATGGTCGGGACATTCTACATCAATCCCGGCAATGGCCCTTTTAAGAATGAAAAAAAGGCGTGGGAAAAAGACGTTCCCGCCATGGGTATGGAATACGGCAACCATACCTTCACGCACGTCGGAGCGCTGAGCGTTGCCGAGTTCGAGAAAGAGCTCGAACAAAGCCAGGAGGCAATCAATAAATGCTTTCCGGAGCGCAAGCAGCCGCGGCTCATTTCATTCGGGCGTCCCGGAGTCCCGAAGGAAAAGTGGCTCATCAACGAGGATGAGTACAAACAGGCGTTGGCTAAGTTTCATCTGGTTGATCGCCCGTCCTTCTTCAGCCCGCCCATCCACCTTAAGACGAATCCTGAAGTGATGAAGTATGTGGATACGACCATCGCCAAAGGCGAGATGGGGCATCTCGACTTCCACGGCGTGGGCGGCGACTGGCTGGTCGAGCCTATGGATGCGTTTCTGGCCCTTCTCGATAAACTGGAATCCTGCCGTGACCAACTGTGGATCACCGATCCGATCTCCTGGCATAAATACAAGACGGAACGCGAGGGCGCCGAGATCAAGGAGACACAGTCGGACAAGGAGCAAATCCGCATCCAGCTGACCTGTAAATCCGATCCCGCTTTCTACGACATGCCTCTGACGATCGCAACCAAGGTTCCGCCGGAATGGAAATCATGCGTGGTCGCGCAAGGAGCAGCCAAGATCACCGCGACCGTTGCTGAAGGCGTAGCGCGCTATGAAGTGGCGCCGGTTTCAGGAGAGATCGTCATTCAACCGGTCAAGTAGTTGCGATGTTGTCCGGGAGCAATTTCTTCTTGGCCTCGGATAGTTCCCGCGATTTATGAGCGCCCTCGATTGCTTTGCGCAATGCGGCCTTTGGCAGTTTATCTAGGAAACAGAAATCACCCTTTTGAATAGCTCTTTCCAGCGCCTCGGAACTGCCAGATACAGCTCGGGAATATGCTACGGTCGTTCTGTGGGACAGATAGATATAATCCTCGGGACCGAGAATGCAAGTATCGTCAATGGATGAATCGCGCAAGGTTGTGAGATTTACAAAAAGAATCTGACCTGCCGTCGCCTCAGGATCCGACAACACGATCCAAATATGCCGTGGCGGCTGGTTGCAGCGCAATGTTGTGCCCAGTTCAATCATTCCCGAGCGCCACGCCGACAAATCTTAGCTCCACTGCATCCTCTCGTATCTGTTGGACCTTGGCTTCGCTCATCCCAAGCGCGCGAGCTATGCTCTCGATGGAAATCGTGTCCCGGCCCTGCTCCAGCGGCGTCCACTCCTCGCAATGCTGGTGAGTCCAGTCGCGAAGCTGCCATTGGTCCTTGGCGCCATGCGCTTCATAGACTTGTTCGATGAGGGCCAGTTCGCTTTCGGACAGATGACTGGATGAACCTTCGCCAATCAAGGCGACTTCGTGGTTCTGCCTGTCTCTGATGAATTCCGCCCACCGGCAGTCCTTTTCTCCTTCGAGACGTCCGGCATTGATGAGATCAAGCAACTCGCTGGTAATTGGCCCATTGGGAAGGGCAAAATAAGTTCCGCCAACCACGGGAATTCCCCGCCGCTGAATTGAAAGCCGATCAAGCAGGTAAACCAGCTTCACCAGCTTCATGATGTTCATGGGCCTGGATTCCAGCGCAAGAAGCCGGCAAGCGACCTCAGTCGCTTTTGAAATGTCAAATCGAAAATGCATAGGCGTGATACTAGGCATGAATGAGCCCGCCGTAAAGCAAAAACGACGCGTCAAGGCGCCCCAAAGGTGGTAGGGCGGAAGCAGACTTGGAGAACTGGAATTTGACTCGACAGCCAGTACTGCTATAGAGATAGTCCTTTGCGTCTAATCCAGCCCAAAAGCCTGACGGCGCCACTCTTTCATCCATCCATGAATCTTCCGCCTTCAACCCACACCCAATCACCTCCCCAGGCCGTCACACTCTTCGGCCATCCCACCGGCCTTTATACGCTGTTCTTCGCCGAAATGTGGGAGCGCTTCAGCTTCTATGGCATGAGGGCGCTCCTTGTGCTCTACATGCTCAAGGGGTTTCTGAAATACCAGGATAATGACGCATACATCGTCTATGGCGCTTACACAGCGCTGGTCTATATGACGCCGTTCTTCGGCGGGATGTTGGCCGACCGTTTGCTTGGCGCGCGGCGGGCGGTGATTTTCGGCGGCTTGCTGATGGCGGTGGGACATTTGACGATGGGGATTCAGAACTACTTCGCCTTCTACGCCGCGCTCGCGCTGCTGATATGCGGCAATGGCTTCTTCAAGCCCAATATCTCGACGATGGTCGGCGCGCTCTATCCCGCCGACAGCCCCAAACGCGACGGTGGCTTTACGATCTTCTACATGGGCATCAACCTCGGCGCCGCCATCGCGCCGCTGCTATGCGGATATATCGGCGAGACCTATGGCTGGCATAAGGGCTTCGGGCTGGCCTCCATCGGCATGCTCACCGGGCTTGCGGTTTTCGTGATGCCGACGCTCATCACGCAGATCGTCGTCATGGCGGGCGCAGTCGCGGCGGCGGCGGGATTGTTCTACTTCCGCCCTGACAACCCATACTCGGTCGCCTTCAATGTCTTCGTCGCCGTTTCGCTGCTGATCGCCGGCGTAGTCGCAATGGCGGCACTCCGCAAGGAAGGGCTGCCCAAAACCGCCGGCGCGCCGCCCGATCGCGAAATTCTGCGCAAGCCGCTCCTGGGGCCACTCTCCCGCGAATGGGCCGTTTATGGCGGCACGTTGTTTGCGGTCGCGTGTTTCGCCCTCCTCGTTTCAGGCTTCAGCCTCTTCACGAAAGATCATCGCGCCCTCACGCTCATCTCCGACACCCTGATCAAAAGTCTGCAGGAGAGCTCGGGCGCAATCCAGAGAGGACTCGCGGTCGTGCTCAAGGACGTGAGCCGGCCGGCGGGCTTGATCATGATCCTGTCGGGCTTGATCGCGGTGGGCTATCTGGGCGTCGAGACCTTCCGCCTGAAAAAAATTGCGCGCGAACGCATGTTCGTGGTCCTGATCCTCACGTTCTTCTCGATGCTGTTCATGGCCCTCTTCGAGCAGGCCGGCAGTTCGATGAACAATTTCACCGACCGCAACGTGGACCGCGTGCTCGAAAAATCGAAAATCACGCCGGATCAGGTGGGCACACCGATCATGATCCAGCCAACGCAGGAGCAACTTGGGCTTCACAACGGCGCACAAATGTTCACACTCGACATGCTTGATAAATTGCGCGAGCAGAACAAAGACAACCCAGCCTTCGAAATCGCATGGACCGTGGCTGCCGATAATGTCGGCATGGGTCTGGCCGATCGCGCGCGCGAAATCCCCACGAGCACATTCCAGGCCATCAATCCGATGTGCATCCTGATTTTCGGACTGGTCTTCACGGCGCTTTGGGGCTTTCTGGGCGCGCGCGGGGTCGAACCCGGCACACCCGTCAAATTCGCGATGGGCTTGCTGCAGTTGGGCCTTGGGTTCGGCGCGCTCTGGTACGGCGCCAAAACCGCCGACACGCGCGGCATGGTGGCGCTCGTTTGGCTGATCCTGGGCTACTGGCTGCACACCACGGGCGAGCTCTGCCTGTCGCCCGTCGGTCTCTCGATGATCACCAAGCTCTCTCCCGCGCGCCTCGTCAGCACCGTCATGGGCGCCTGGTTCCTAGCCAGCGCCTTCGCCCAGCTCCTCGCCTCCACCATCGCCCAATTCACCTCCGTCGAAGGCATCGCCGGCGGCGACAGTGGAGCCGTTGGCGCCGCGGCCATCATCCCCATCCCCAAGGCAACCGTCCACATTTACGGCAATGTCTTCGGCAATCTCGCCCTTGGCATCTTTGTTGTCGCCATAATCTGCTTCGCCCTTTCGCCGCTGTTGACGCGATGGACGCATAAGGGGTTTGAGTCAGAGGGAGCGTAAGAGGCCTCTCTACATTGACTGCCTAATGGCGGAGGCTTATGGTCCAGTATTACGAATATGGCCTTGCGCTGCAGTCTGTCCGACGTCGTCAATTTTCCTTGACGAGGCAAAGTCGGGCTACTAACACTTTGCTTTACGTAGGGGCGATGAAGAGCTTGTGGCTATTTTGATAAGCGCATGAAGCTGTCTGTCTACATAGAAACCACAGTAGTTAGCTACTTGACCGCTCGTAAGTCCGCGAGCGCCGTTACTATGGGACATCAAGAGTCAACCAGGAAATTTTGGCTGCGACTGGCTGATTTTGATTCCTATGTTTCGGATCTTGTATTGTGGGAGGCGGGGCGCGGGGATAAAGAGAAGGCGCATGCGCGGCTTGAAGCGTTGGCTGCGCTTCCGATAATCGAAAACGCCGGTTACATTCCACCGGAGATCTGCACTCCGGAGGAGCTACTCAGAGGTGAGTTATGAAAGATCCAATCGTAGAAGAAGTGCGACGCTACCGGCACGAGCATGAACAGCGCTTTGGCTTCAACCTGGACGCAATATTTGAAGATATTCTCAAGCACCAAGCGGCGAGTGGTCGTCCTTTGGTTCGCTTGAGTCCCAAGATGCTTGCGGACCGCAAGGGCCTCAGGCCAGTGGCGCGTCAGGAACGAAACAAATAGAAGGTGGGCGATCGGTTAAATGCCTGGAAGTCTTCCTGTATGCCCAAACCGGTCGAATTCGATCAGTTTGGAGAGCGTGAACAGGGAGCTGGGAGGGCCGGCAAAATGGCTGATCCCATAATTCGTGAACTCTGGGCGATCAAAGACGGGCCTGCGGACGAATGCAAGCAGGACTTGCGTCGTCTTTATGAATTGCTCAAGGAAACTCAACGCGCAAGCCACCTCCGTATCGTAAACAGAACATCGCGCCGAGTGAAGGTTCCCGCTTCTCGCTAAATGATAAGGGCGCGACATGGAGCATGCGCTCAAGGAGATTCTATGAAAATCCTGCCTGTGCTGTTTGAACAACACGAGATTCGTCGTCTTTACGACGAGAAGACCGAAACTTGGTATTTTTCGGTCGTGGACATCGTTCAGGTGCTCACTCAGCAGCCCGATTTCCAGACGGCCAGAAAGTACTGGAACAAGCTGAAAGAGCGGCTCAGCAAGGAAGGCAGTCAACTGGTGACAACCTGTCACCGGTTCAAATTGCCCGCCGACGACGGAAAAATGCGTCTTACCGACGTCGCCAGCGCCGAAACTCTCTTGCGCCTCGTGCAAAGCGTTCCCAGCCCCAAGGCCGAGCCGATCAAACTCTGGCTCGCCAAGGTCGGCTATGAGCGCATGCAGGAAATGGCCGACCCAGCCCGGGCAATAGACCGCGCCCGCGAGACGTGGCAGAAGCACGGGCGCAGCGAGAAGTGGATTCAACAGCGCATGACCGGGCAGGAGACCCGCAACAAACTCACCGACTACTGGGCCGGCCACGAGATCAAGAAAGGCGAGGAATACGCCATCCTGACCAACATCATCCACCAGGAATGGTCCGGCGTCACGGTTCAAGACCACAAGGCAATCAAGGGGCTTAAAACCCAGAATCTGCGCGACCACATGAGCGAAGCGGAACTGATCTTCACTGCATTGGCCGAGTTATCCACGCGGCAGATCGCCGAAACCCACAACGCCACCGGCATGGAGGAGAACAAGGACGCCGCCAAGACCGGCGGCAACATCGCCAAGGGCGCCCGCCTGGAGTTGGAACAGAAGACCGGCCAAAGCGTCGTCACCGGGCAGAACTACCTGCCTCCGGGCAACGTGAAGAAGATCGAAGAAACTGCTTGACTGCCCACTGTGCGAGAAGCAGATCATTCAGACGTCCCGCTGAGAGGGAAATAAGTATTCGGCGATGAGGCAACCGAGGGTCATGAAGACGGTTTACATTGAAACATCAGTAATCAGCTATTTGACGGCGCGTCCTACACGTGAATGTGTTGGTAGCAGCTCATCAAAAGATAACTCGCAAGTGGTGGGAAAACCACCGACAACGTTTTAATTTATTTGTTTCTCCTCTTGTGGAAGCAGAAGCCAAGCGCGGAGACAAAGGCGCAGCGCTTCGCCGCCTTGAAGCGATTGGCGATATCCCAAGTCTCGAGATCATAGAAGATGCCTATGAGTTAGCCGATAACCTCATTGCTCAAGGGGCGTTGCCGCCTGAATCGAAGGATGATGCTATGCACGTTGCTCTGGCTGCCGTGCACAACATGGACTATCTTCTTACATGGAATTGTCGCCACATTGACAACGCCGAGGCAAAACCGGCAATTCGCGCCATTTGCGCTACCGAGGACTATGTGTGTCCTGAAATATGTACTCCAGAAGAGCTGATGGGAGATGATGAAAATGGCTGATCCTGTTATTCGCGAATTATGGGCGATCAAAGACGGGCTTGCGAACGAATGCAAGCAGGACTTGCGTCGTCTTTATGAGTTGCTCAAGGATACTCAGCGCGCAAGCCACCTCCGAATCGTAAACAGGGCATCGCGCCGAGTGAAGGTTGCCGCTCTACGCTAAGTGGTAAAAGCGATGTTGCGCAAGCGCTCGGGAAGGCGCCCCATGAGATCAAGTGATCGCTACATCAAGGTTGTTGAGTGGAGCGAAGAGGATCAATGCTATATTGGCCGGTGCCCTGGTTTGATGCTTGGCGGCATCCACGGCATGGATGAACGCAAAGTATATAAGGAGTTGTGTCAGGTTGTGGATGAATGGATCGAAATTCATCAGGAGGAAAACATTTCTCTTCCTCGCGCCACAATTGGTCGCCGCTACAGCGGCCGGGTCCTTGTCCAGATAGGCAAAGATCTGCACGAAAGGATTGCGCTTCGAGCAGCCTCTAAAGGAAAATCCGTTACGCGCTATTGCCGCGACGTGCTCGAACGCTCCTCCGCACGGCAATAAGATGCCCCGCCTCCTTGATGATAGCGATTATTTTGCGGATTCAGCGCCTAAGAGCCATTTCCAAACGGGCATCACTGGAATCTTGCGCTTTCCGCAATCGCGTTTGCCTTCCTGATCGAAAGTCAATATCCCGCCGGTCTTGATCTTGAGCTGATCCATTGCCGCCGCCAGGCCGTTTAACTCGCGCGGTTCATTTTGCGGGGTGAGTTCCCAGCAAACTTGCCATGCTTCCGCGGGGCGGGCGCCGTCCATGATGATGAAATCGCATTCATGGCGGTCTTTGAAATAAAACATCGCGCGGTCGAGGCGTCGCATTTCGATCGCGACGGCATTTTCAAGCCATTTGCCTTTGTTCTCAGAAAAGGACGTGGACAGCAGGCCAAAGCCGGTGTCGAGGAGATAGGTTTTGCGCGGATTGGCCAGCCGCTTTCGCGCAGAGAAAGAGAATTTTTCGTTAGTAAACAGTTTTCGCAAAACTTGTTTACCATACTGCATCACTTTGTTGGAGGCAAATAAAAAATCCGATATGCCTTTAGCCACGTTACGAAGAAGTCACCACAGAGACACCGAGGCACAGAGAAACCCACAAAGAGCATTCCTAACGTATTTCTCTGTGCCTCGGTGTCTCTGTGGTGACCTCAATATATTCGGCTAAAGGGTTACAAAATCCGCGCAAATCATATATAAGCCAAATTGCAGCATGGCCGCTGCCTGCGCTATCAATTCTTCAGTTCCTCCATAACCATCCGTAGTTCCCTTGATAGTTCTGGTTTTTTCTTTCCCGATTTTTCTTCGAAGGATATGATTGCCTCGCGGAGTTTTTTGGCTTCATCTGTTTTTCCCATTTTTTCACAGCAGAGCGCTTGGAGATAATCTTGGGCGCGCTCGTCGCAGTCGTAGGGGCGACCGCTCCCGAGGCGCTCGGGATATTCGCGGGCGCTTGCGATGTCCGGCAGCGCTTCCTCGTATTTACCCGATTTGATTTTTCCAATCGCCAGCCGGAGCAGGCATTCGACGTAGAGGCGATGAACGTCGCTGGCGCCTTCGGAGGGGAGGAAGGCCGAGCGATTCAGTTGATCCAACGCTGCTGCATAATCACTGCTGTGCATCAGCGTTTTGACGAGAGCGAGGCGGATCGTGTCTTGTTCGGGGAAGAGCGCTGACGCCTCGCGCGCCAAGGTCAGCGCTTCGCTTGTTCGCTTCAGGTCGTCCAGGCAGGCTGCCGCAGAGTGCCAGCCGCGCCATTCGCTGTGCTCTTTTTCCATCGCTTTGCGGTAGAACACCAGGGCGCGCTCGGGAAACTTCTTGCGCGCGGCGTGTCCCTGGATGAGATAATACGGCGCGAAATCCGGCTCGCCGCAGCGGTTGAGCATCGCCTGCGCTTCATCCACTCTGCCAAGTCCCCAGAGGTTCAGCGCCAGGAAGTATTTTGCTTTCCAATCTTCGGGGCGTTGCTGCGCAACCCATTCGAAGATGGCGATGGACTCGGCGCGATAGGGGAAAACCAGTTTTGGCGAAGCCGCAACGGCGAGATCGAGGAATGCTCCGCTCTCCTTCGGGCCGCGTTCGCGCAGCAGCCACGACATCCAGTAAAGTATTTCTGAATTCTGCGGCGCTTGTCGTAGAATTTGAATTGCTTCGTCTTCGATCTTCAGATTCACATAATAAGACGCCAGTTCGAGGTAACTTTCTTGCGGGAATTCGCCGCGGATCGCGCCTTGAAAGGCGCTCAGCTTTTCGGGAGTCTGGGCGGTCAGCCATGCCTCACTGCGGGCGAAATGATTCAGCGGTTCGATGGCGAGGATTTCTTTGAGCGCGGTCTGGGCCGCGTCGCGGTCGCCGCGCTTGCGAGCGGCAATGGCTAGCGTCTGGCGTGCGGTGATATCGAAGCGATTGAAATCCAGCGCGCGCCGCGCGTATTCGTCCGCGCGTTGATACGACTGTTGCATCAGGTATATCTCCGCCATCTGCGTCCAGGCGGCGGAGCGATATTCCAGCGATCGCGCCGCCCATCCCATCGCCTCCAGCGCGCCCGTCAGATCGCCCTGGCGCCGCGCGACCAAACCGTACACGAAATTGGCCTGCGGATCGTACATCGCCAAATCCAACGCCCGGCGCGCGGCGTCCTGCGCTTTCCCGAGTTCATCCCGCCGCAGATACAACTCGGCCACGCGCCCCAACGCGCGAACATGATGCGGTTCCTTCGCGAGGCATTGCTGATATTTTTCCATCGCCGCGATGTATTTGCGTGTCTGCTCAAGGCGCTCAGCCTGCGCGTACAGGCCCTCGGCGGTGTTCTCATCGTAATCGCGGAAATGAATCGGGCGCTGAAGGGTTGTGGCCGCAGGATCGCTTGTCCATGAAAGTTTGTCTCCCAGTTTCCCCAACTTCACTGTCATGACGCCCTGTCCGCTTGTCTTGATTTCTTTGCGCCATACTTCCAATGGTTTTAGGCTGAGCTTCTCTCTTGCGATTTCCTTGCCGCCCTCGGTCGTGATCAATTCGTCCTGAATTTCCTCCAGCGCGCAGAAACCCAGTTTCAAAACTCCCGACGCCGTCGTCACCGACAACGCGCCGCACGGCGTCGCTGCTGAGATCGGTCCGATTTCCTTGTAAGGAAACCACACCTCGCGCCAGCGGTCGGAGGCGCCGGGCTGGAAGAATACTGTGTCCGATTGGTTGAGGTAGCGCCCGGCCTGCGGCTCACTGTATTGCCCGTCGCCGTCGGACAACAGGTTCTCCCAAATCATCCCCTCGCGCGAGAGGCCCCAAATCCAGACTTTGCGCCCGGGGACGTCGCCGGGCGGCGCCCAGTGGCCCAGTCCGAATTTTGCGTCATTCCAATAGACCCCGTAAAAATCAAGATACTGCCCGAGGGTAAAATAGCTCTTGTAGGAGCCGAAGTCGTTGTTCTTGTACCATGAGAGATCGCGTCCGCCGTCCACGGGCCAGGGCGCCGGTTTGACGCCGAAATCATGCCCGATCCATGCGTTCCCCGGGAAGGCGTATTGCATGTCCGCGCTGACGTGGACCGCCGCGTTCATCCACATGTAGTACGACTGATGCAGCGGCGTGGGGTTGTGCCAGAAAGACTCGGTTTCGAACCACGCCTTATCCGGCGGCAGCGTGATCGTCACGTTCCAGCGTGTGCGCGAAGGCAGATCGAGCGCGCCCACAACGCAGCTCACGCTCCCGTCTTTATTGGCACGCGTAAGATAGTCCACAGGCGTGGCGCCGGTTGGCGTATGTCCCATTACTCCGAAGTTGAACTCCAGCCCGCCGGAGGTCCACGGTCCGCGCATCGCGATCTGGCGGAACTTCATGACATGGTTCATGTAAAGGAATTCGCGCCCGGTAGATTTTTCACGCGCGCCCCAAACTTTGCCGCCCACCTCGGGCAGCACAAAGACTTCGATATACGGATTCTCCATCCGGATCACAGTCCATTCGCGCTCGACCGCCGTTTTGCTGAAGCCGTCAAACGCGCAATACGGATAGATCGTTGAAGGTCCGCTGCTGAAGCCGCCGCGCGGCATGATGGGCGTCGGATCGGGATCGGAAAAAGGATAGGTCTTGATCATCTGGCGTGTTTCGCGAATGGTCGCCGCGCCGCGCAGGAACGCGGGCAAGAACGCCGGCATGAGGAACAAAACGCCGATCATGATGCGCGATGAGAGCTTGAAGAGACTCGATGAGAGCTTCACGATAGGCGATGCGCGTTTCACGATGCGCGATGAGAGTTGCATAGTGGTCGCGACTCCTTCTTGGCGATGACGGCCTTTATGTGGATTATATCGGTCTGGGCAGTGGTCCTTCAATATTGAAATAATGGCCTACGAAGGCATCCCGGAGGGATGATTAATGATCTTCATCCCGGAGGGATGATTGATGATCTTCATCCCGGAGGGATGATTGATAATAGCCCACAGTTTCAACTGTGGGACGGCGTAGCGGTCATTTCTTTAGTCCCGGAGGGACGGATGACGAAGAGCTCTGAACCATGGAATTCAGTCGTCCCTCCGGGACTCTCGAACAGGGCCACTGCCTGCCCACCGTTGAAACGGTGGGCTATTATCAATTGTCCCTCCGGGACACCACTTGTATTGTTCCAAGTTGTAACTCGTCACATCTAAGTTGAAGGACCAAGAATGGCCGGCCTTGTCACTATTCGCTAGCATATCACTTCTCGCCGGCGCGCTTGATTTTGCAGGCGATGTCGCGCGAAAAAGTGGGCGCTTTCACCGCCAAAGAGCCGGTGGTCAGGTCTGTTTCCTGTCGCGCTGCGGCGATCTCGCCGCCCTTCCAGGTGTCCCAGAATTCCACGCGATACTTGCCGGGCTTCAGTCCGCCGACGGCGAACGTCGGCTCGGCGAATTGCTTGATGGCGGGATTGTTTCCCACTCCCTGGCGGAAGAGCGTCTTGTCGTAGAGCCAAAGATAGACGCGTTCGTCGCTCTGTTGCGCGGCGATTTCCAATTGTTTGTCCGCGCTGGTGATCGTGACGTTCTGAGAGGGCGCCAGATTCAGCCCGCGATAATCCTCGTCGCGATGGAAGGCCGCCAGCGCCGAGTATTGATCGTATTTGTTGGCGAAATGGATGTAGAGGCAATACCAATGCATGGCCGGTCCGCAGAATGGCGCCATGCTCGAAGCCCAGAGTCCGCCGTGCAGATTGTAGAGCATGTAGTCCGGGCTGTTCCAGCCGACGCCGTATTCATTGATATAAGCCGGCAGATTATAGGCGCCGAGCTGTTTCCATAGATAGTTGACCGACGCGATCATGTCGTGGGCATAGCCGTTGGACTGCTTGATATCCATCCACGGCTGCCCGCCAACGTTGGGATCGAACGTGCCGTAGCACACGTGCGCCGCGCACAGATGCTTGTAGGGGTCCAGCGTCTTGACGGTGGTGGTGATGAACTCATGCCAGCTGCGGATGTCGTTCGAGTTATAGTTGTGCACGAGGTTGATTTCATTGCAGACTAGGAACCAGGCGATGGACGTACTGTATCCCCAGCGGCCAATAATATAGCGCATCCGCTTATATGCGTCCTGGCGCGTCTTCGGGTCCGTCCAGTATTGGGATGACGTTTGCAGATGTCCGCCGTTTGCGAGGTAAGCGGGGTTGTCCGGCCATTCCTGATCCAGCCGCCGGACGACGACGAACTGGCCGTGGTTATTGAGCGTGATGTCGAAATAGACGCCGTATCTTTCGCCCTGGCGAATGATGTGGTCCATGCGCCAGGAGTTGAACTGGCTGTATCGCCCCAGCCCTTCGAAGTCCTGCCGGTAGCCGCGCGACCATTCGAGCGCCAGCCACCAGGCCGCCATCCACACGCGGGCAATATTCATCCCCGACTCGCTCATCCGCTTGAACATGGCGTCGTAGATGTAGGTCTCCCAATTTTCGGGCGGCTCGAACTCATAGTGATAACCGCAGCGCGAATCCCACGGAGAGCGGATCACCATGCCAATGGGGTAGAAGAGCGAGTTGTCGCCGTCGAAAGACAGATAGCGCGGGTCCTTGAGGTCTATGCGCACGAATCCGCGGAAGGGAGCGTCGGCGATGTTGAAGGAATAGAGGGGCGATTCATAACGCGCGCCGGTATGGTCGCGCGCGCGGATGCGAAAGGAGTAAGGACCAGACATGCGCGGCGTGAACCGGGCTTTCCAGCAGGCTTTCCCGCGCGGATCGCAAGCCTCCCCGCCATCCTCCAGACGGCGGCGCGTAAAGTCCTGAAACCAAAAAGCCGGCAGGGTGGCAGAGGAGATGGCTGTTGTCAGATTGCCCGGGCTTGTGTTTGCCCCGAGTCCGACTGGTCCGACTGGTCCGACGAGTCCGACCGATCCGACAGACACCCCCGCCCCCACCCCCGCCCCCACCCCCGCCGCCGTTCCCTTCGCGCCCCCGCCGCCATCCGGATAGCCCAAAAAATCCACATCCACCGCCACGTCATCCGGGTCAAAAGGATTGTCATACGCGCGCGTCAGATCGAAGGTGATCTCAAAGCACTGTCCGCGCTTGACGGGCGTCTGGGGAAAGCGCACATCCACAGCCTTCAGTTCCTCGGCAGGCTCATGAACCCCTTCGATAGCCATATTCGCAACACGCAGCGTGACCGCCGCCGGTAGGTCCCGCCCGCCGGACGGGACTAACGGCGATCCTGGCGCCAGCAGGTCCCTCCCGCCGGACGGGACCAAAGGCGATCCTGGCGCCGTCATTTCTCTCCCGCCCGCCAGCGCTTCTTCCGCCGAGAAAAACCGCAATCCCACGAAGGTTAGATTCTGCCGCATAGAGTCATTCCACGCCGTGCTCTCATCCATCGAACGCCATTCGTCGCTCGCCTCGTCCAGATCCCATGACACCGAATTCCAGACTCCCGGCTTCAGGACGCGGGTCGGCTCCGTGGCGAACCATCCCCAAACCCGGTGGCGGGCGATCAACTGCGTGGATACATTCGCCCCGGCCTGCGACGGGACATAGATTTCGGCGCGGAACGCGCTGCCGTGCGCCCACATCGGGCGATCTTCGCGGATGCGCCGGATAATGCCGGCCGCCGTCGGAAACTGCGCCGTCAGCCAGAGTTCATCCCGCCCTTTTTCGCCATTGCGAACGACTTTCAATTCCGAGTCCGCGCCTTCAGGCTGCGAGGAAATCAAGCCTCCCGATGGCGGAGGAATCAGGCTTTCCGAAGGCGTAGAAATCAAACCTTCCGCTGAAGGAGAAAACACGCCTCTTGAAGCCGCGGCAAACATGACTGGTGCCGGCGGAGAAATCACCTCGTCGCTCACAGCCCATTGGCTCGACCATCCGCCCAATCGCGCGCCGTCGAGCGCAAAGATATAAACACCGTTGCCTTCCGTAGCCGTCTTCGGCGCTGGCGCAAGCGCAACGGCAGACGCGGTCGAGGCGCCGGCGGCATTGATGGCCGCGGTCTCCGCCGCCCGTAACCCCGCGAGAACAGATAGAAGTGGCGCCGACAAAATTGCGAGAAGCAGCCGCATGGACAAATATTAGGATAAGAGAGGGCAGAGGCTCAAGCGATACCAGCGGTAGCAAGATCATGCCGCTTTGTGGAATCGAAGAATTAAGCAGGATATGGACACTTGGAAAATATGAATATGGCGTTACATAACTCTTGACGCGTTTCTGCTTAATGCATTAAAATACGTCTAGTCATTGGTGGTATGGTACAAGGTGTTATTGGGCGCCCTCGCTTATTGGGTGTTTGGGGGTCGCGCAAGAAGCCGAATGGTTTGTTTCAAAAGGCAGGGATTCAAAGCGCTAAAAAAGGCCGCTTTATGCACGCGCCCTCAAATCCTTAAAATCCCAAGGAGTCTGGCCATGAACACTGCTACGAGAAAGCAATGCGTGATCGCGGGCAAAGGAGATCGAATGCGCAAGGCTGCTTATCGAAAGACGACTGGTTTTTCGCTGGGTTTGATTATTGCCGGGATTGTTTTATCGGCGGGAACGCCTTCACTAGCCGGGGACGTCTCTTTGGTCCGGGATATAAATCCGGTTCCCGGCCTTGGTGGTTATAGCGGCGTTTCTATTGTTGTTGGCGGGGTCCTGTATTTCAAAGGGCATGATCAAAACTACGGCGCCAATGATGAGCTCTGGAGGAGCGATGGCACGGCGGATGGAACCTACATAGTCAAAGATATCTTTCCCGGTTCTGCCAGCAGCGATATCCGCTACTTCACGGACTTGAACGGAACTCTCCTTTTCACTGCTAACGATGGGACGCACGGATTCGAGCTTTGGAGAAGCAATGGAACCGAGGCGGGAACGCAGATGGTCAAGGATATCTATACAAGCGCAATTCCATCGGCAGTGTTCAATCCCATGCCGCTTGCGGTCTATAATGGGAATCTGCTTTTCTTCGCCTACAGCGATGACACCGGCATGGAGCTATGGAAGAGCGATGGCACAGAGGCAGGAACGATGATGATCAAGGATATCAATCCCACGGGAAGCTCGTTTTATCCATACAATTATGGAGACCCGAGTCCTTCCTCTTGTCTTTATAAGGGGCTGTTGTATTTTTCAGCGAGCGATGGATGGTCGCAGCATGGGTACGAGCTATGGAGGACCGATGGAACGGAGGCAGGGACGGTGATGGTCAAGGATTTGTATCCTGATTTCGTCTATGATGGCTCGGGTCCAGGCAACTTCATTGAGTACAATGACTATCTTTACTTCAGCGCGAACACCAATCCCAGCGCAGGATATGAATTTGCATCCGAGCTCTGGAGGACAGACGGAACCGATGCGGGAACTTCTTTGATCATTCCTCATGGCGCCAGCGGCCCTTATAGTTTCGGCCAGCTCATGATTCTCAATGGATCGCTGATTTTTACCGCGGTTGACAAGACGCGCGGCAGAGAGCTTTGGAAAAGCGACGGAACCGCCGGAGGAACCATGCTGCTCAAAGATATCAATCCACTCACCGACTCCAGTTGCCATAGCTTCATCGTTTCCAACGGGTTGATACTTTTCATTGCGGATGACGGAACCAATGGCTCGCAAATTTGGAAAACGGACGGAACGCCCGCGGGAACGGTAATGCTCAAGCAGATGCCGATTCCTGCCGATCAGCAGCCTTTTTGGCAGGATGATTACAAGTTCTGCAATTTTAATGGCGAGACCTATTTCTATAGCTATGATCCGGATTATCTAGCTGTTCTTTGGAAAACTGACGGCACAGAGGCGGGAACGGTGAAGGTTCCGAATAGCAATCCCGGCAGCTATCCCAATGGCTATGCCGTGTATAATGGCAATCTCTATTTCTGCCAGTCCACCTATGAACTCGGACCGGAACTATGGCGCTATAACCCCGCCGCCACCAGCACGAATCATAGTCTCCTTGGAACAGTAACTCAAGGAGGCACGGGAATCCCAGGGGTGACGATGAGCGGCTTCCCCGGTATGACGGTTGCCACAAATTCCTATGGCTATTATTCCGGCATCATTCCTGTCGGATGGTCAGGAACGATCACACCCTCGAAGACCGGCTACAGTTTTACCCCGCCTAATCGCAGTTACACAGCCGGCACCACAACCTCGCTTGCACAAGACTTTACCGCTACGCCTTCGGGGACGGAATATACGATCTCCGGCCTGGTGACCTCCGGCAGCGCAGGGCTTTCCAATGTGGCGATGACTGGACTGCCCGGATCGGTCGTCACGGATTTCAACGGGCATTATTCAGGGACGGTTCCGGCAGGATGGTCAGGCACGGTTACGCCGACTGCGGTCGGCTTTACCTTCACACCGCCAAGCCAGTCCTTCACGAATGTCCAGTCCAATCAGATGCAAGACTTCTCCGCCACTCAGGTTCCTGTCTACACCATTTCGGGTCGCGTAACCTCGGGCAGCGTGGGCTTGTTCAATGTCGCGATGACCGGTTTTCCGGATACGGTTTTTTCAGAGTTTGATGGACTTTACTGGGGTATCGTATCCTCCGGATGGTCCGGGACGATAACGCCTGTTTTGGCCGGATGCTCCTTCGATCCGCCCAGCGCGACCTTCACCAACGTCACTACCGACTGCATGCAGAACTTTGCCGTCACGACCCATCCCGTCTCGCTGACGCCAACGCTGCTGGTTTTCGACGGCGGCGCGCTGCTGGCGAACAACGCGGCGGAAATCATCCTGCCCGGAGCGCTCGTTGGCGCCTCGCCGGCGCCAACAAGGATTCTCACGATCAAGAACGCGGGCGCGGGGACTCTTTCGCTCGGCGATCCTGCCGCGCCCTCCGGTTTCACGGCGGCGCTTTCGTCCAAAGCGATTGCATCCGGCTCGAACGCCACGCTGACGCTGACGCTCAGCACCGCCAAGCAGGGCGTCTTCGGCGGCAAGGTCATTCTGACGAGCAACGATCCGGCGGCGCCACGATTCCAGTTCACCATTATCGGCATTGTCGAAGACAACACCATCATCAAGGCCTATAAGTTGCAATGGTCGAAGGACGTCGAAGTCACGATCACCTCGGGCAGTTATTGCATCCAGGTGAAATCCAACTCGGGCGGCGCCAGCAATATCATTATCACGTCTCTGAAAGGCGCGGCTGCGGAAAAGGCGGCTGACAACGCCGACAAACGGATTAAGATACTGCGCTGGCCCTCGGTCACCTCGATCACCGTACAGGGTTCGCTGGGCAAGATTCAAACTCAGGCGCCCGTTGGGCGTGTTGACGTGAGCGTGGACCTGGGCTCGCTCATCGCCTCGCGCACGGCGGTGGGCGAGCTCAGGGTCGGGGGCGTCTTGGGGCGCGCAGCCATGACGCTGGTTCCGATCAGCACGACCGCGCAGACGCCGCAGGAAACGACCATCATCACGAGTGGCACGCCGCAGGGAAGCAAGAAAACCGTCGTGGCGCTTTCAGGCGTCGGATTGCGGCGGCTGGACGCGCCCAAGGCGCCGGTTCTGGCGACGGTCAGCGCGAAAAAGGTGAAAGGCGTCGTCTTCACGGCGTCCGCAGGAGCGGTAACCGTTGGTCCGGCGCTGACGCTGACCGTAACGGGCGGCGACGTTTCCGGCCCTGTGCTTGCTCAAGGCGAGATCAAAGGCCTGACGGCCAACGCCCTGGGCGGAAAGGGCGGCCGTATCGCCATGCCAGGCGCGGCAGCGAGCGACCCGACAACACGAACGCTGATCGCCTCGGGCCTCGATAAGAGCGCCTCGAAAAAAGATATCGCCTTCATTAAAGCCGCCACCGGAATGCAGGCGGCGGTCGTCGCCGGCGCCTCGAACGTCGCGGCAGCCGCCAATGGCCTGACCGCCATCACCGCGGACCTGAGCGGCGTTTTGAAGAAAATGCAAACTTCGCGCGGCAAAGGCGCCGAAATTCATGGCGTGTATTGGTCCGGGACCGGCAAATCCGGCAAAATGCCAACGCTGGTTCCAAAAGGCGAGATCACCGACTTCAAACCCGGCGGCGCCGTGACAATTGCGGTGGGCGATTACCAGATCATCGGCAAATAGAAGAAAGCCTCGCGCTAGCGCTGGCGAGCTTATGCTGTAGTCGGCCGTCGCGGTTTCCTCTGTGCGCAATTTCGCGGAAACAAGCAGGAAGAGACAACCATCAAGGAAGATGCGTATGGACAGAAAAAGCAATAAGGCAATGGAATGGATTCCATCCTCAAGGTTGCGAATACTTCGCCTGAAAATGCTGCTGCCGATACTGGCTTCGATGTCGTCACTAGCGGTTTCGTTGCTTCCGGTTTCAGCGCCTGCCGCGGATGCGGTCGTCGCCTATCCCGCCCCGCAGGGTGAGAAAGCATCGGAAGACTACAAGGTCGAGGCGAACGGCAAGGCCGTCTTCGTTTATACGGCGCCTGTCCTGCGGGGAGGGCCGGCGTCGTTCGCCTATTTCGACTTCTCCGGTGAAGTCACTGTCACCGTCACCGCCACGAGCGAGATCAGCGCCGCCAATATCCTTCCAGCATCATACAGCATCAAACCCGCCATTTCGGGGAACAAAATCTCATTCACGCTCACCAAGCCGGCGAATCTGACAATTGAACTGAACGGCAAATTCGAAAAGCCGCTCCATCTCTTCGCCAACCCGCCCGAGACTGCTCCGATTGATTCGGCGAGTTCGGATGTGATCTATTTCGGACCAGGCGTGCATGAGATCACGACGCTCCGCCCGAAGAGCGGCCAGACCGTTTACCTCGCCGGCGGCGCGATCGTGAGGGCGAAGATACCGCCGGATGAGAAGCCGGTGCAGGAGAAGAACTGGAAAGGCAACAAGGAATACGCCGCTCTGCTCGAAACGAGCGGAGCGAAGAACGTCAAGGTCCGCGGTCGCGGCATCCTCGACCTTGGCACGCTCCCCTGGCACGCCCGGGATGCGATGTGGTTCGGCGGATCATCGGACATCCTCGTCGAGGGGATCATCATCCTCGATGCCCCCGCCTGGGTCGTGGCGATGCAAAACTGCAAGAACGTCGTCGTGCGCAACGTCAAGCAAATCTGCGCGCGGGAGAACAGCGACGGCGTTGACATCTGCAACAGCCAGGACGTGCTTGTCGAGGACTGCTTCCTGCGGAACAACGACGACGAGGTGTGCGTCAAAACGCTGTCGCCGCCGCCCGCGATGGAGTCAAAGAACATCGTCGTTCGAAGATGTGTGATCTGGAACGACCGGGCGCGCGGCCTCGGCATCACCTCCGAAACGCGGGCGGATATCTCGAACGTCCTCTTCAGCGACTGCGACATCATCCACGATTTCTCAAACGGCTATGACTGCGCCGCGCTCGCCATCCTGGTTTCCGACTCCGGTACCATGAGTGACATCCGATTCGAAGACATCCGCATCGCCGATTGCCGGAACACGCTAATCAACTGCTGGATCGGCGCCGACATGTGGGGCCACGACAAAATCCGCGGCCGCATCAAGGGAGTGATCTTCAAGGACGTGCAGGTAACCGGGAAAACTTTCCCCGCAATAAAGCTGACCGGCTGCGACGAGACCCACCTGGTGGAGAACGTAACGTTTGAGCGTCTGCGGATTCATGGACAACTGATCGGCGACGCACAAGCGGGCAAGCTGCAAACCAACACTTATGCGAGGAACATCACCTTCGTAACCACTGCGGAAAGGCCGTAGGCTATGGCCGGAGAATCGGATGTCCAAGGCGCTTTCGCCAGTAGAAGCGCCGGCATGTAGGGGCTTTCATAAAAGTGACACACGGTTCCCCGACGGACTACCAGAAACGATACGTTCCATATTCCGCCAAAGAAAGGACAGTCAACTATGCCGCAGGGATTTAGTCGAGTGATTGGATATGGTGACCAACTAGGACAAGGAGTGGCGGGGAGCTGTTTTGCGGGAGTCACCTGTGTAGCAAAGACAAACGGCCCCAATGCGCCCTATTGCTTGGCAAACGAGATCATCTGCGCGGAAATTGGCCGATTTCTTCGTCTCCCCGTCCCGCCGCACGCGATCCTTCACGGCCCTCGTAGCCAGCCGGGCCCATGGTTTGGCTCCCTCGACTTCAAGTTGGCAGGGGATGCCCTTCCCCCTGTCGATCCTCTTGAATGTGTACAACTGCTTCCATATCTCTCGACGGGGGTGCTCCTTTTTGACATCCTTGTCGCCAACTGTGACCGCCATCGTGGCAATCTCGCTCTTGACGGATTGTCGGCGCCTCCTCACCTTAGTGTGTTCGACCATAGCCATGCTCTCTTCGGCTACACTCCTGGCCAGGGAAGAGAGAGGCTCATCCGCATCAAAGAGCAGCTTGGCGTCTCGGGAGGTTCAGAAACGGGCTCAAACCGCCATTGCCTCCTTGACGCCGTCTCTACAGATGAATACATTACTCCATGGGTTGAACGAATTGCCAGCATTCCGGATTTCTTTATCGAGGATGTATGCAAAGAGCCGCGACCATTCGGTCTAAGTGACCAGGAAACAGGAGCGGTTATTGATTTCCTGCGATACCGTCGCGACCATTTTAGAGAACTCATTAATGCAAACCGGGACGAGTTCACCGGCATCAAACAGTGGGAGATTTTGCCATGAACAGCGCTGAATATTACTTGTTAAAGTACATTCCCGATCTCCATCGCTTTGAGCCACGAAACGTGGGAGTCATTCTTTGGTCCCACGAAGGCGTTGCGGCTCGTTTTCTCGCGGAACGTCCCGACCGCTCTGGTGAAGTGGATGGGCGTAGCGTTCCGAGCTTTATTGCGAGCACATCAGCGTATAAGCAATGGATTATGTACTGGCGAAAAGCGCTTCGTGCAAACTGCGCAATTCCAGTACAAGGAGGGAGCGCCGTTGCCCGAAGCGCGCCGGAATTCCTCAAGACTCTGGCAACCGCTAACCAAGGGAATTACCATCTGGCGCCCGGAGGCTTACTGCTGGATCCAGTAATAAGCGATAATTTGGAAGAGATAACAAGTCAGCTGTTCGATAGTCTGGTCATCTCTGGAATTGCCGAAGAGCAGCGAGACCCAACACTTGACGAGATCGTTGACGAGATAATCGAAGATACGCGACTCTCAACTGATGCCAATTTCTGCAATAGCTATGAGGTTTCATGCCAGTTCTCTCAAGGGCTCGAGGAACGCTTCGAATTCAGCCACGCTTACAAGAATGGATCGCCAAAGGCCTTGTTACAGCGAGTCCCGTTTTCTTCCAGGAAGCGTCAGACGAGAAAGACCGTGGATGCGACGGCGTGGATGTTTGAAAAGGTTGCTGGCGCCCGTATTGTCGAACCGCGCAACCTTGTCGCTCTTGTTGCTTTGACCGTTGAGCAGATGGCGGAAACCGAGACGCTGCAACGTCTGGCTGTTTTGGGCTCCGTCGGTCGTGTATTAAACGTGCTGGAAAGAGATGCAGCCAGATTAGAATTCGAACGTCTTCCAACTCTGCCAGCCGATGCCTGCTAAAGGATGCTTCACGAATTCAGGGGATATTTGAAGGGACAGGTCGTTTAAATTAATGATGCAGTCTATGGGTTGTGCGCCGTTTTGGCGAAACTTGGAGGCGCTTGTTGCAAGCGTGCCGTCCAGTGATATTGTCTTCAACCAATATCGGGACTTCTATGCCGAGGTGGACGTTCCCAACGCCGCATCCATCCGAACGGCCAATCTCCGAAGATACATGGCGAGCGCGTGCGAAGGCGCATCCATTCTTGTCGTAGGCGAGGCGCCGGGACCGTGGGGGTGTCGGTTTTCGGGGGTGCCGTTCATCGGCGAAAGACAATTGCTCGATCCCTCATTTCCGTATCGCGGCGAGCGCTCAAGCAGGATAGACCCACTACGACCAACAAAGATTGTTCCGCCATTCACATCGAATTCGGCGGAGATTTTCTGGGAGGTCATGCGGCCATATCACCACCGCTTTGTGCTATGGGACGCCTTCCCCCTGCACTCCCACAAACCCGACGACGTTCTTACGGTGCGCAATCCCACCAGGAAGGAAGTGTCTCAGTTTGGAGAGGCGCTTCGGCTCATAAAGGCATACATGGAGCCGACTCAGGTTATCGCCATTGGGAGGAAGGCATTCGCAGAGCTCAAAATGCTCGGCGAAACTCCGGTCTATGTGAGGCATCCGTCAAGGGGCGGCAAAGCAGAGTTCGCTGCCGGCATGCAGAGGCTATTCAAAAACCAGGAATGACGCGCGAATAAGAGACTCTGTGCGGCCTGCTTACAGCCTTCTGCTATGGCAATTGACAAAATCATACAAAAGTTTGCCTTTGCCTGGCGATGCTTCTATGAAAATTCATCACTGATTTTGTCACTCATTGTTTTGTCACAGCACAAGCGGCATCTTTCAATCACTGCCTTGGGATGCGCCTTGTTCATCTCATCTTTTTCATCTCGAATTGTTTTCCCGATAGCGCCTCTTTCACATACACGCCCCAGAAAGGCGTTGGGGTGTAGTTCCAATCCGAGAGGATTTGCGGGGAGGACTTGGGATGGAAACACCAGCCGGTCCAGTTTAGTTTGTATTTTTGGATGAAGCCGAGCATGTCGGGCGCCCACGTCGAGGGGTCTTCGTGCTGCTCGGGGGGGATGAACGGCATGCGCTCCTGCGTGCAGCCGACTTCGCCGATCAGGAGCGGATATTTTTCCGCCGCCGGAATGACTTTGGTCTGCCAGCCTTTTTTCCACGGGTAGATGTGGCTGGAATACATGATGCCATTTCCGTTGCCACCGACGTTGCCACCGCCGCCGCCACTACCAGCGCCGACGCTACGTTCTTCCAAAGCAAAGCCTTGCATCACACCCGAAAGATCGTAGCCCCAGTCCAGCCCTCCGGCGATGACGACGTTGCGCGCGCCGGTCGAGCGGACGGCGTCCACCAGCGCCTGCATTCCCGGCGATTTGCGAGCGGCGGTCTTTTCGGCGTTCTCCGCAGCATTCACGTCCGCGCCTTTGGCCGTCTTGTCTTCCAGATTGCCGCCGTTGCGCCACACCTCCCAGGTGATGCCGTGGGCTTCGTTGAAAAGGTCGAACAATACAGCCGGATGGTTCTTATATCGCATGGCGGCGTCTTTCCAGAATTTGACGTGCTCGTCCGTGGGCGCGCCAAAGCGGTGGAGGTCCAGCGCGAGATACGCTCCGCGCGACGCGGCGGCGTTCACGGCTGTGTCAGTCAGCTTCCGGTATGCCGCGCCTCCATCGTTCTGATACTGGCTTTGTCCAAACCAGAAGTCATCCTTAACCGGCAGGCGGATGATGTTGGCCTTCCATTGCTCGATGCCCACTTCGATGGATTGCGGAATGTGTTCGCCGACCGCCGTCCACTCCATGCTGCACACGGCAAGCCCCTGGAGCCACACCGCCTTGCCGTCCGGCGTTTGGAGTTGATTTCCTGCGACGCGAAGCTCCTTGGGCAGCGACGCGCCTTCCGGCGGCGCCATCGTTTGCGAAGGCGGCGCTTCCGGCTTGGGCGCGGGTTTGGGCGTCGGAGTTTTTTTCGGCGCCGCAGCTGCCGCCGCCGCCGCCGCAGCAGCCGACAATGGAACCAGACTGAAATCGTCAAACTCCAGCGTGCCGCTTTCGGCTTGGAAGAGCGTCGGCATGATCTCCAGCGTCTTGGCGCCCTGCGGAACGGCGATTTGTTGCTTGCGATCGAGCCAGCCTTTGGAGCTGCCGCGATAGTTCGGATGCGAGGGTCCGGGCTTGACCACCTGCCCCGCGTCATCCTTGAAGTTCATCATGATCCGCCCGTCGAACCACGCCTGCTTGCCCGGCTTGATATCCTTGTGGCGGACGCGATAGCTTAACTCCAACGTCTGATATTCCGGCTTCATTGGGACGGATATATACAGCATGACCATCTCGCCAGGCTTCTCCGTTTGCAGCCGGAGGAAATGATTGCCTTCTTCCTCCACCCACGTAACGCCTTTCCCATGCGGCCATCCATCCGGCCACGCGGCGTCCTTTGTGGTTTTTTCAAGGTTCCCGTTCGGCAACAGCGACGGCGCGGGATCGGCAGCCCAGACAGCGGTGCTTGACAGCAATATCAGCAGCATGACTTGAATAGGATTTGCTTTCACCAGATAGGCTCCTTTGATTCATTTCAGGTGTTGGGCATTAAGCGGCAAGCAGATTACTGTCATTAGCAGCGCGCATGGCTGCAATTATCCCCGGCTTGCGGAAGCAGGGTCAAGGCCATATGGAGCGCCCCAAATCTCCCCTGATCTTTCATCAATCAGGTCACTCAATAGCTTATTGCGAATCAGATACAAGCCATTATCTGATTCATTGCTATCACCCAACCATGGCGTCGAGTGGTAGGCCGCTCCGCTCCGTCGGACGGCCCCGCGCGCTCGTTAA
>JAPLSP010000087.1 GCA_026398575.1 Candidatus Sumerlaeota bacterium
GCATAAGGCATCATGCCATAGCCCGCGCCGTATTCGTTGCTCCGCCCCCAGCGCGCGCCCCAGCTGTTGCGGATGATCAGATAGCCTCCGCCGGGAACCTGCGGATCGTCCTTGTAACCTGCGACGCAAACGGCATGACCGCCCAGATAACTCTCGCCCCGGAACGGCAGCGTGATGCGTCCCCATTCGATGACGTCAGGCGTGAAGAATGAACTCTCGAAAACGAGCACGCCGATAACGAGCGGCTGGGCGGGTTGGTTGGATGCCCCGGCGAGGATCGCCTTGATATAATCCATGCGCGAGGCGAACTCGGCGGCGTCGGGCCAGACGTATTGCGTCGCCTCTTTTTGTGCGCTCTTTGGGGGCATTCCTCCGCCTTCATCGTCTCCAGGCCTGATGTTGTAAGGCCACGTCGCCTCGCGGCAGACGCCGTCCTTGCGCATCGCCTCAATGGCCGCTTCGAACGTGGTCCCCGGCGCCGGGAGGTTATCCCGCTGCTTGCAGGCCCAGTAGAAGAACTGCTCGGAAAGGTCCGTATGGCCGGGATCAAGGAACTCCCGTGCGGCGCAGGAGGCGAAAGCGACGCAGGTCCCGCGGTCTCCCTGGTCGCGGACCACCCCCAGCGCCGGAGTGTGATTGATTGTAGTTGGAAGGCCGGGAGCGGGAGCAGTGCGCGTCAGAACGGCGGGCGTGAAGGGGTCTTGCGCCGCCAGACGCCGGGCGCGCGCGTCATCCAGCAGATGCAGTCCCATTCCGAAGGATTTGATATCCTGGGACGACGCCAGCCCCCCCGGCGCCAGCGCCACTTCGCGCGCCGATTGCAGGATCGCCGCCACCGCTTCCTGCGAAATCCCCAGCCGTTCGGCCAGCCTTCCCGTCAGATGCTCGCTGACGCCGAGGCCGGCCAGCTGCTCGGCGGTCGTGATCCATTGCTCCAGAAGGCGTTCCATCCGCGCCGGATCGAGTCCGCGAATATGATCAAGAGGCGTTGTCATCGTCGTTCCCCTTTGGCGCGATCTTTTTCGAATCGAAGAGCAGCCCCATCGGCGGAATCGGCATCGTCGCCGCCGCCGTCTCCTCCAGCCGTTTGCGCTCGTCGGGCGGCAGCATCTCCAAGCATTTCCTTTGGACGTCTTCGATGGCGCTCACGTCCACCTGCGCCGCCTCCGCCAGCGCCCTGCGCCCCGCCTGCGAGGCCGCGCGCACAAGGAACTGCCCCACGGTCGCGATCCAATGCCCCGCCAGCGCCTTTGCCAGCCGTTCGTCAAACAGTCCGGATTCCGCTATGGGCGTGTTGCTGTTAAGTCTGTCCTCGCTCATCATCGCGCCTCCTTGCGACAGCCCTCATGCTCCATCGCCATTGCACCTCGGATCATGTTCCCATGATCTTCTATTACGTCAATACGAAAAAAGGCGAAAGTTCCTTCTCGTAGAAAATTCCTCTGGAGAGGAATTTTCCCAATTCGGATGAAGCGCAGACAATTGGCGGGACAGATTGGGATCTCAGAGCCTGGAATCAGAATATTCCTGTCGGAGCGCATCAGCCTGGAGCGCTGACATAATGTCTCCTGATGATTTCAATCAATTCGGCTGGCGGTGGCATCAGCTTGGGAATCCCTGAGGATTGCCGGATACTTTCCCACTCCGGCGAGTCAGCTGGAAAATGTCGCAGAAAATTGAGCAAGTCCTCGCGCACGGATTCCGATATGGTCATCGGACGATCTTGCGGCAATAATAAAGCCAATTTGAAAACATCGGATCGGTGCTTCCGAATGTCCCGATCATCCACTGGTTTTCCCTCTTGCTTTCGGGCGGCAAGGTCCAGCCACGCCCTGGCTTTGAGCAGGATCAGACCTTCCGGAGCAAGCAACGGGAGGCCTTCGAGATTCGCACGGTTGTTCTTTACAAGCGCATAATAGCCATCATCCATCAGAATCGCCGACAGGCTCGACGCATCCTCTTCCGCAGGGACGGGAACGATTGTTGCATCGCCCAGAATGGACAGTTCGTCGGGCTTCCTTGAGAAGATTTCGAGCATGTATGGATAGCCATCTTCCTGCGGCTCCATGAAGCGATAATAAATACGCTTGCCAGTGCTTCTTTGAAGATTGCCATAGCGGCCGCTCCTGACGAATTCCCAAAATCGCGCCAGGAATTGGTCGTTGAGTCTCTCCACAATCAGGACAATATCAAAATCTTTCGTGGCCCTTGGACGCAGGCCTGCTGATTCCAGCCACTGCATCGCGGCCACGCCGCCGATCAAGACATACTGCTCCTCGAATCCCTTGAAAAACTCCCGAAAGCGGTCAAGACCTATGATCATGTCCATGGCTCCATCAAGCGTTCGAGCGCCTGCTGAACGCGCTCGTCTGGATCGTCCTTGAGCGTGAGATAAAGCGACAAGGCATCAACCGCCGGACCTTTGGCAATAATGCTGGGATTATAGGCCCAGCCTTCCATGACGCCTATCATGTCTTCTTCAAGAGGACAAAGGCTCATATCGCCTTGCGCCAGCAGTTTTCGAATCTGCTTTTCGCTCATAGCCCAAACCGGTTTAGAATCGGCGGCTATTCCGGCAGATTGGGCCAGCGCCGTCACGCCGGCTTGCAGCGGATGCGGTTGTTTCGTATCCAGTTGGGCGACCAGATATCGTCTCTTGATGGGCGATCTCAGACGCGGCAGGGCACGCTTCCAGATTTCTCCGGGCGCGGCGCCGAACTCCATGATCTTGGCCCGGCCTTTGGCGGTCTTTCGAACCAGCTCCGCTGCTTCCAGCTGCTCTGCCGCTTGCGTGACCGCCATTGCCGAATAGCCCAGTAGGGAAGCCACGTCCGACAGCGGACGTCCTGAGACATCCCCAATTTGGAGATGCCGCAGCAGGATAGCCTGCGCCACCCATCCGATTGAATAATCGCCCTCCGGCGCAGCAGGCCTGAAGCGCTCGCGCAGGTCCACAAGCATCATGGGCAGAAACACCTGCCGCCCCGGAACAATAAACGCCACGCGCTTTTCAACAAGGCGCCGCCGCTCATAAGACATCAGACTGGGAAGCACGAATGCGATCTCCCTGCCCAGGGCCATTGTCAGCGCTTCACGGTCACGCGTCAATTGCGAGAGTTCAGGCGCTCCCGCCGCTCTTCTGATTGCCAGAAGGATATCCTGCCCGAACAGTTGGATTTCACGGAAATCATAAGACCGCGTCAGATAGACCGGCAGCGGGGCCAGATCCTTCGCCGGCAGCGAACGAACCATGGTATCGACGCCTGTGATGTTCCTAAGATGCTTGATGAGTTCCTCAACTAAATTCATGGCCTGGCGCCTTTTCGATAAACAAACTTCTACACGATAAACTAAGTTGATATATCGTTCAAGAGTTTTTTTAGCATAGAGGCGAAGGTGAAGAGCGGGAGTTCTTGGTTGCGCACGACAGGAATTGCCCCACAGTCGCGATCCGATGCCCCGCTAGCGACTTGGCCATCCTCGCGTCGAAGCAATCGCATCCATCAATCGGAGTCTCGCCCGTTATCTTAGTCTTATCCATGCTGCCGTTCTCCTTTTCCTGAATCCGCTCGTTCAACCATCACAGGCAATACACCTGCTCCGCATTTTCCTCTGATGAATGGATGCGAGAAAATGCACAGAATCCTTCCAGGACGGAAGTGGAGGCTTCGAATTATTCGTCCACTATGGCGCCTTTATATCGCGCTTGGCGGATTGATAGGCTGCGGCCCGGCGTTGCCCCTCGGAGATCTGCTCGCTTGTCATGGATCGCGCTATTTCGTCTCGCGATTTGGCGGCTTCTTCATCGCCGTTTGCAGCTGCCAAGCTGAGCCATACGGCCGCTTCTACCTTATCCTGCTTGACACCCCGGCCGTCGGCATAGTGATTACCCAGGTTGCGCATGGCTGTGGCGTCCCCGCTGTCGGCGGCTTTGCGGAACCATTGCAATGCCTGCGTGAAATCCTGAGGAACCCCCTTGCCTTCGTCGTAAAGGATGGCGAGATTATTCATCGCTCCGATATTTCCGGCATCTGCAGATTTGCGCCACCAATGCATCGCCTGGGCGTTGTCTTGCGCAACGCCCTGGCCCTGGTTGTAAAACAGACCGACATTAAACATGGCTCTGGCGTCTCCGGCCTCGGCAGCTTTGCGGTACCACTGCATCGCCTGGGCGCCGTCCTTCGCGACGCCCTCGCCGTGTTCGTATAATTGGCCGATGCTGTTCATCGCCATGGCATCCCCATTATCTGCGGCTTTGCGGAACCATTGCATCGCCTGGGCGTAGTCTTTGTCAACGCCATGGGCATTATAATAAAGGCTGCCGATCCAGTTCATGGCCATCGTATTCCCGCCGTCCGCCGCTTTCATATACCATTGCATCGCCTGCTTATAGTCCTGCGCGACGCCGTGGCCGCTTGCATAAAGGTCCCCGATCATTGTCATTGCCAAAGTATCTCCGTCATCGGCAGCCTTGCGGGTCCACTGCATCGCTTGAGCGTAATCCTGCGGAACTCCATGGCCAAAGTAGAAAAGCTTGCCGATATTGATTGTTCCACCGGGGTCTCCGGCATCGGTGGCTTTTTGAAACCATTGCATTGCTTGCGCGTAGTCTTGAGGAACCCCTTGGCCCATGACATAGCGCAAACCGACGCATATCATGGCCTCGGTGTTTCCGGCATCCGCGGCTTTGCGGAACCATTGTGTTGCCTGGACGTAGTCTTTCTCGATGCCTTGGGCATAGAAGTATAAATTGCCGATGTTAAGCATGGCCCTTGCATCTCCGGCATCCGCTGCTTTCCGGTACCATTGCATTGCCAGGGCATAATCCTTTAAGACGCCATGACCGCCATTGTAAAGATTACCGATGTTATTCATGGCCCTGGCATTTCCATTTTCGGCGGCTTTTGAATACCATTGCATTGCCTGCTTGTAGTCTTGGGCGACGGCTTGGCCGTTTTCATAAAGCACGCCTATTTTCCGCATGGCTTTGGCATTCCCGGCCTCGGCAGCCTTCGTATGCCAGCGCATCGCTTCGGCGTAGTCCGACTGCCAGCCCGCTGTGAGCCCCTTTTGGTAGCATTCCTGGGCCTCGGCGGAACCTTGCTGGCCTTCAGCGCCTTCCCGGCCATATCTCGCTTCCGCTTTCTGCCTCGCCGCCAGCAATTTGTCGAGGGCGGGTTTCCGGAATTTACCTTCGGGATACCGCGACAAATAACTTTCGATTTGCTTTGCAGAGGATGACTGCTTGATCTGCGTCCAATCATACTCATCCTGGATTATCCGCTGGCTCTTATTAAGGAAGCTGTTTATCCAGTAGGCCCCGCCGGCGCCAAGGATGACCGTTGCCAGCGCAAAGGCGGCGAGCTTTCGCAATCGGCTTTGCCAGCGGCGGCGGCTTTGGGCTCTGTTGGATAGATTTTTTAAAAATTCATAGTCGGAGCAGGCTGCCAGGCCTTTGCGACTCTGCGACAGCGCCTGCGCGAATTTACGCTTCTGAAATGCGGTCTGCGCTTCCGAGGAATACCGCGCTGCAAGCGATATAGCCGCTTCGCATTCTGCTTTCAAGGTTTCATGCTCAGGAAATCGCGCTATGAGAAGTTCCATCTCTTTGATCATAGCCGCGATTGCAGCATAAGCTTTGCGGTCGCGCAGCGGCGATAGTTCACTGGCAAGGGCGTGGATTCGGTCACGCTTGGCGGCGGCAGTTTTTGCCAGCGCCTCCAATTGTGGATCGGTGGCAATTGGCGACTTTGTTATAGCCTCAATTGCTTGCGCATAGGCGCCACGCGCCATCATGGAATCGAGCGCTGTTAGAAAATCGTCTCGCTGCTTGATAAACTTCCCTCGCGTCTCTTCAATGCGCTGAATCGCCCGACGCAAGCTGTCCGAATCAGGCGACAGAGCCTGCGCTTTCTTCATGAAATCAAGGGCTTCATCAAAGCGGCGCGCTTCATAGAGTTGGCGGGCGGCGCCATGCAAATCGCGGATTTGCTTTTCGCGCTTTTCGCGGCGAGTATTTTCAATCTGTGGTTGCAGCGAGACATCATCGGGTTGCAGTTCATGCAGGCGCTCAAGCAGCGCTATCCACTCGTCAAAGTCTGTGGCAGGCGTTGTATCCAGTTTCTGTTGAATTTCCTTAATATTATGCATTCTCAATAGTTGGTTTGCTTCTTCCGCTTGTCGCGCTTTTTCGCGCTGGGCGGCTTCGAAGGCTGTGCGATAACGCGCGTCGCCGGGTTGCCAATGAAGCAGTTCCTCCAAAATTCCAATCCGGGCTGTAATTTCACGCGCAGGCGTCTCGTCAAGGCGCTGCTGCAAGCCGCGAATGCGTTTCTGCGCCTGCAGCGCCATTTGCAGTTTTGTTTGAAAGAACGTGTCACCCGATGCAATTTCGATGCCGCGCAGCGCCAGGCGCTCCAACTCTTCGTATTGATGCATTTGCTCGGCGCGCGCGATCTCCTCGCGCAACATCTCCGCCTCTGCCAATGCGCTAAGATTGGCGCCGCAGCCAAGGCAGAATTTTACATCCTTGCGGTTATCAACCTTGCATTGCGGACATGGCTTGAAGAGAGAGACAAGACTGGCGCCGCAAGCGCCGCAATGACGCGCGGAAATGGGGTTGTCCGCATTGCCGCATTTCGGGCAGGCGCATTCATCCGCATCTCCGGCGTCGAGCGCCGCGCGCAAGGCCTCCTGCATCTCGCGCATCGAGGCGTAGCGATTGGCGGGGTGTTCATCCATCGCCTTCTGGACGATGGGACGGGCCGGCGGGGGGAGTTGATCCAGATTCAACATGCGTGGATCGCGGCCTGTCAGGGAGAAGTAGAGCGTGGCGCCGAGCGAATAGAGGTCGCTGCGCGCGTCGGCGGATTTTGCATCGCGCAGCTGCTCGGGCGCGGCGTAGTAGAAAGTGCCCAGCATCGCTCCCGTCGCCGTCATCGAGGTTCGGTCGCCCTCCGCGTCTTCGGCGGCGGCCAGACCGAAGTCCGCGATTTTCGGCACGCCGCGCTGGTTCAGCAGGATGTTGCCGGGCTTAAGGTCGCGGTGGATCACGCCGCGATCATGTGCCAGCGCCAGCGCGTCGCATAGCTGGATGAAAAGACCGCATACCCGCTTCCAGTCCCATCCATCCTTCGCCTCTCCGCCCGCGCCTTGGGCCGCGTCTTCGCGCGCCTCGCGAACTGCCTCGCGCAGCGTCAGGCCTTCGACGAATTCCATCTCGATGAACGGGACGCCGGCGTCTTCGGCGAACTGGTGAATTGTCACTATGTTCGGATGCGACAGCTTGGCGGCCGATTTTGCTTCGCGCAGGAACCGCGCCCGCCCTTTGGCTGTCGTCAGCATTGCCCCCTTGGGCTGTTTGATGGCGACAAAGCGATTGATGCGCTCGTCGCGCGCCTTCCAGACGATACCCATACCGCCCTCGCCCAGTTTTTCGATAAGCGTCAGCCGCCCGCCGTCCATCGTCGCGCCCGGGACGGCGGCGGCAGGAGCGGCGGATTCAGGTGAAGACTCGACCACGGTACCGCCTTCGCCGACACTTTGCGCCGCAATGTTGGTGCGCCCCTCGCCCACGCTGAGCGGCCCGATGTTCGTGCGTTCATCACCCACACTGCCGGGACCGATATCGCCAAAAGAGGAGATATTCAAACTATCAGGATCGCGCTCAGGAGGATTAGGAGGTGAGGCCATTGAAAGTATCCCAGAGGGGGATGGCTGCAAACCAGCTTGATTCTTATAAAAAAGAGAGGTTCTTCATTTCATGGCTTTTTTGCCAGCACAAAAAGACGGCCGCAAACAGCAAATCACGGAGCGAATCGAAATTCCGATTGAGTTTGCTCCTCATGCCTCGAATCGCGCATATTTACATTAATAATTTGCCCTGGCACGGTACAATAGGGGGCAGCGATGATGGATCCATGATCAAGTTCTTTTTACTTTTTTGCATAGATTAATCTTCGCTTCTTAACCGGAACTTTTCGTATCGCGCCATCATCTTTTTATCCAGCGAAGTGGGCGACTGGCAAATAGCGGCATCAATATCCGCGTTCGTGAGCTGACTTAGGCTGCCGCTGTCAATCTCTCGCTGGAAAGGATAATCCGTCGCCTTCTGAACCAGCCCGGCGATATCCGCGCCGCTGTAGCCTTCGAGACGCGCCGCCAGCGCAGGCAGATCAATCCCTTGGTCGCAGGGGATGTCGCTCAATTGCGCCTCCAGAATCGCAAGGCGCGCTTCGGCATCGGGCGGGGCGATATAGATCAACTCGCCGAAGCGGCCATAACGCAGCGCCGCTTCGTCCATGTCCCAGGGGCGGTTGGTCGCGCCGAGCAGCAACAAATTCGCCTCGCCGGCGCCGATGCCGTCCACCTGCGCAAGGAATTCCGGAATGACGCGGTTCATCACGGTCGAGGCGCCGCCGCGCTTGGCCACAATCGCCTCGGCTTCGTCTAAAAAAACCACCGACCGCTTGTGGGCGCGCGCAGTCTCAAAGAGTTCTTTCAGATTCTTTTCCGCCTCGCCCACCCACTTGCTCATGATGTCGGAGCAGCGGACGGAAAAGAAGACGGCGTCCGCCTCGGTGGCCACGGCCTTGGCCAGCATCGTCTTACCCGTTCCCGGAGGGCCATAGAGCAGCACGCCGCCACCGGTCTTTTTCTTGTAGCGCGCGGAAACTTCAGGATTCTGAAAAGGATAGATGACGCGCCGCAGCAGCGTTTCCTTGGTTTCGCTCAGGCCGGCAATATCGTCGAAGCGCATGTTGGGGCTTTCGAGCAGCAACCATTTGGCGCGGACTCCATCATGGGTGTTACTGCCTCCGGCTTTTGGTTTGACTGCTGAGCCAGGGGCGATTTTGCGAGCCATGGCGAACATTCGTTCCGCCTGCCGCGTACGCGTTTCGCGCGCCGCGCCGCTCGCCTGCGCCGCCAATTCAAAGAGCTGTTTGGCCGCTTTCAAGAATCGCGTTCGCGCCCGCGCCGGATCGCCCCGGCGCATGGCTTCAAATCCCTCTTGGCGCAGCGCTTCAAATGCTCTTTCGATTGGATTACTCATCATCACTCACCCAGTTCTTTTTCGATCTCGCGCAGGCCTTTGGAGATTTCGTCTTCCATTTTGCGTTTGGCGCCGGGTTCGCCTTCTTCGATCAGGCGGTCGAGTTCGTCGTCGGCGATGATGCTCTCGTCGCCGGCGCTCTCGCCAGACATCAGGGAATCGTTCGCCATATCGAGGAAGACGTCCATGCGCTGCTCCATCGTCTCAGCCTTGGCAATCGCCATCTCGAAGTCCTTCTGCGTCTTCGCCATATCCACCGAGCCAAAGACCTCGCCGATGGATTTGGAGACGGCGTTGAGCGACTTGGCAAAGGCGCCGTAGCTCTCGGCCTGGTTTTTCATTTGCGCCGCCGTTTCGATGGCGAGCAACTGCCGCTCCATCCTCATGCGCTGCGAAATGGTCTGGCGCATGGCCCGTTTGAGGAAGCTTAGCTGATCCGCCGAGCCGATGCGTTTGGCGCGGCGCGCTTTTTCAAGGTATTCCTTCTCGTTTTTCTCCAGCGTTTTGAGCTGTTTGCGGATTTGCGAAATCCCCTGGCGCACCTGGATATCCCGCTCGATCCGCCGCTCTTCCTTCGATTTGAAAAGTCCCATCGTACCCTCCTATATCAATGATTAACACATAACCACGGATTACCCTGATAGCGCGGATACTACGCTGCGATACGGCATATTTTTCATGCGGAGATAAAAATCCTGTCAAGAATTCAGATTCATGAGCGACTCGGTTTTCATTTTTCATTTCTCATTTTTCATTTTGCATTTTACATTATGCCTCTATTCCTGTCGCCCAGTCCTCATAGCGCCGCACGGCGTCGGCAGAGGTCTTGGGACGGATTTTTTTGAAGGCTGCGACAAATTCCATCGCGCGAATGGGGCGGACTTTGAGTTGTTCTTCGCGCAGCGCCGCAGCCCCCTTACCCGCCGCCTCGATCACCGCGCTGTTCGCATCCGCCAGCATGATTTCGATGGCCTCGGTGCAGACTTTTTCGATATCGCGTCCGCTGTAGCCTTTGCTGCGCTCGATCAAATCTGCGCCCGAAACCTCGTATTCATATCCGCAGTCATCCAGCAGCAGATCGAAGATGCCGGCGCGCGTCTCGGGGTCGGGCAGCGGTACATAGACCAGCTTGCCGAAGCGGCTGAGGATCGCTTCATCCAGCGCCCACGGCGTGTTCGTTGCGGCGATGGTAAGGAGGAATTCGGCGGATTTTTTCTGCGCGAGGCCGTCCAGCTCGGAAAGGAACGTCGAGAGAATGCGTTTCTCCGGTCCGCCCGAACCGGCGCCGTCGCGCGACGAAACGAGTGATTCGATTTCGTCAAAGAAGACCAGCGATGGCGCGCGGCGGCGGCCTTCTTCGAAAAGCGCGGTAACGAGCCGCGACGACTCGCCGAAGTATTTGGACAACAGGCTGCTGACTTTGACATTGAAGAACGTGGCGTCGAGCCCGTTGGAGGCCGCCGCCGCCAGCAGCGTCTTGCCCGTCCCCGGAGGGCCGTAGAAGAGGATGTTGCGGTTGCTCTTGACCTTGACGCCCCGTGGCGGCGCCGCCATCGCCAGCGCATAGGCCGCCTGAATCTCGCGCTTCGTCTGGTCAAGCCCGGCGATATCGCCCCACGTCACGGGCGACTTGACGATCAATTCGGCCACTTGCGCCACCAGCGCGTCTTCCTCCGTTTCGGTTTCGCCATCGGAGGGGGGCTGCGATTTCGCCGGACGCGCGGTCCGACGCGCCTCGGCGCGGGCTTTGCGCTCTTCGTTCGTGACGGCCACAGCGCGGCCATCTTCGATCTGTTTGGCCAGTTCGAGATATTGTTTCGCCTTTTCGAGGCGGGCTTTCTGCGTCTCGGCGCTGATGGCCGACTTGACCAGTTCCTTCATGATGCGCGCGCAGCGGCGGTATTCCTCCGCTGCGCGGTCCACGTCGCCGGCCTCATAAAACTTCTGCGCCCGTTTCTGCGCCTCATCCAACTTCATCTTCAATCCCGTGCTCATGTCTATGCTCATGGGCTTATCCTTTGCAGTCAACTTTATCGCTCGCTAACGCGCGCTCGCTTTTGAAAAGGGAAAAAGAACAAAGCATAAAGGGAAAATTAACTGGGGAAACACACAACACGAAACCCAAGGATGCTGTCCGTGCTCGTTGGATCGATCCTGAAGCGATTGGCCGACCGGCAGTCGTCCGCATTGAGGCCCCAACCGCCGCCGCGATACACGCGGGCCGAGCCTTGATTAGCGCCAACTGGATTAGTTATCGCGCTGCTGGAATATGAATCGGCATACCAATCCGAGCACCATTCCCAGACGTTTCCATGCATGTCATAAAGACCCCAAGCGTTCGGCTTTTTTTGGCGTACGGGATGCGTCTGGCTGCCCGAGTTACTCGAATACCACGCATAGTCGCCCAGTTCGCTCTCTGAATCGCCGAAGCCGTATTTTGCGCTCGATCCGGCGCGACACGCATATTCCCACTGCGCCTCGGTCGGCAAGGAGTACTTCTTCCCCGTCTTCTGCGAAAGTTTGCGGCAGAATTCCATCGCGTTTTCCCAGCTCACCTGATCTACGGGATTGTTCGCGCCCTTGAAGTTCGAGGGATTTGTCCCCATGATCGCCTCGTATTGCGCCTGAGTCACTTCCGTCTCGCCCAGCCAGTAGTTGTCCAGCGTGACCTCGTGAACCGGCTTTTCGTCTGAACTGCCATCATTGCTTCCCATTTGGAACGTCCCGCTCTTGATGGCGATCATCTTCATCGTCACCCCGCCGCCAAGGTCTTCGCTATAGGAAGCAAAGGGATTCGCTTTCTTGAAGTCCTCTTGCATAGCGGCAAGTTTTAGGTCACCAGGCGCCAAAGCGGCGGCTTCTTTCAGCGCCTTTTCGGCAGCGGACCAATCTTTAGCCTCGATGGCGGCGCGGGCCGCATTGATCTTGGAGAGAAAATCGGAGCGCTTGGCCGCGTCCGCCGCATGAGCGCCCTGCGGCAAAGCCTGGAGGTAAGCAGCATAGGACTCAGCGGTATCGGCTTTTTGAGCCTCGCTCCACGCGCTCTCCTCCATGTTCTTCAACGCCTGACGCGCGGCTGTAACATTGCCCCCCTCGGGGAAGCGCTTGAGATACTCCATATACCCTTCGACGCGCTTGCCCGCCTGTGCCTCGCGCCAGAGTTTCTCTTCCGTAGCGGCCAGTGTCGTTTTGGCCTCGGGCGCGAATTTACCTTCCGGAAACTTAGCGATAAATGCGCGATAACCTTCGACCTGATCCAGTTGCTTTGTCTTTGCCCATTCACCTTCTTCAATCTTGGCTATCCCCTGCAGCGCGTCGAGGACATGCGGTCCTTTGGGATAGGCGCGCAGATAGGCCTGATAGCCATCCAGCGTTGCCAATTTGCCGGCCGTCTCCCAGTTCTGCGATTCGAGCGAGGCCAGTTTCTCCCTGGCCTGCGCCTCATTCGCGCCCTCTGGATACGCCTTCAAGTATTCGGCATAAGCATCAGCAGTGTCGCGGCGTTGCGCCTTGTTCCAAGCCTCTTCTTCAGCCTTTCGCAATTTCCCAACGGTTGTCCGAGCCTCGGCAGCGCGGGCGCCTTCCGAATGCCTGGAAAGATAGTTTTCATAATCCGCAATGTGCCCCTTTGCGACGGCCAGATCCCATGCGCGGGAATCGTTCCAGCGTGCAATTTGGACGGAAATAAAGATTGCGGCCAAAAGAACCGCTACGACGCCAACAGCAGCCATGATCAGGCGCCGGCGGCGAATGAGCCGGGGCGCCTCCAAAGAGCGCTCGCGCAAGCCGAGCAGTTCTATGTCATCCGGACTGACTTTCAGCCCGGTATCGCACCAGGCGGCAGCCTTGACATACCGTCGCGCCGCATACTCCATCGCCGCCATCTGGCGGCTGCGTTCGATGGTCTCGTGCGCGGACTGGATTTCATTGGCGAGCGCGGCCGCTTCGGGCAGCGAGGCGTTCAGCGCTTTGAGTTCTTGTAGGACTTGTGCCAGCTCCTCATAGGCCCGGCGCTCGCGCAGCGGACCGATGCGCTCGATCAAGCCAGCCAGCTTCTTTTCCTTTTGCCCGGCTTCTTGCAGGAGCGTCTTGAATTCGGGCTCGGCCGCGAAGGGAGACTCACGGATCGCCCGGGCTGCGCCGGCATAAGCGCCTTCCGCCATCATCCGCGCTGTGGCCGCCTCGAGCTCGGCCCTCTGCCGGAGGCGTTCGGCCCGCGTCTCTTCGACGCGCTGGATGGCGCGTTCGAGGGCGTCGGATTGCGGCGCAAGCTCGCGCGCCTGATTCAACAGCCGCAGGGCCTCGTCATATTCCTCGCGCTCGACATGCCCGCGCGCGGCCTGCTGCAGGCGGTCAATCTCGGCCTGCAGCTTTTGATGGCGAATCGAGGCAATCTGGTCTGGTATGGCGGGCTCAGAGGGGGCAAGCGCGGCATAGCGTTCGAGCAGGGCGATGCGCTCGTCATAGCGTTCCTCGGGCAAGGCTTCGATCTGGCGGCGCAGCGTCTCGATGTTCTGAATCTGCTGAATACGCTCCTGCTCGGCCTTCCAGCGTTCCAGTTCCTCCTCGGCCTTGTGATGCGCCTGGCGCCATTCGGCCTTTCCCGGACTGAGGGCGAGCATCTGAGCAAGTATCGCTATCTTTTCCGAAGGGGTGAGGGAGGCGCTCTTCAGGCGGGATTCCAATTCCCTGATATTCTCCAGCGCCTCGCTTGCCTTGCGGAGGCGCGTGGCGAAATACTGTTTGTCGTCCGGCTCCATCTCCAGCGCCGCGCGGGCCAGGCGGCGCATTTCCTCGTAGTCATGAATACGCTCTGCATATTCCAAGTCAGAACGCAGACGCGCAAGTTCGCGCAGCCCCGCCAGGCTGACGCCGCATCCCTGGCAGAATTCCTGATCGCGGCGGTTTTCCACCTTGCACTTCGGGCACGGCTCAAACATCGAGGCGAGGCTTGCGCCGCAGTGGACGCAATGGCGCGCGGTCAGCGGGCTTTCCTTGCGGCATTTCGGGCATACCCCTTCCGCTATTTCGCCGGCTTCAAGCGCGGCCCTCAAGGCTTCCTCCAGAGCACGCACCGAATCGTAACGCGCCGCCGGGGATTCAGACATTGCCTTGCGTACGACATGCGCAAGCGGTACGGGCAGCAGATCCCATTCGAGCGAGCGCGGCTCGCGTCCGCTCAGCGCGTAATAGAGCGTGGCGCCAAGGGAGTAAATATCGCTGCGCGCATTGGCGTTCTTGGCATTGCTCAACTGCTCGGGCGACGCATAAAGAAACGAGCCCATCATCGCGCCCGTCGAGGTCATTGAGACGCGATCACCGTCCTCAGATTCCTCGACGGCGGCAAGACCGAAGTCCAGCAGCTTGGGAATCAGGCGCTGGTTCAGCAGGATATTGGCGGGCTTGATGTCGCGATGGATCACGCCTCGCTCGTGCGCCATCGCCAGCGCGTCGCACACTTTGATGAAAATTTCCGTCACACGCCGCCAATCCCATTTGCTGCCGTCCGGCAGCAAATAGCCGCTGGCGCGCGCTTGTTTGACGAAGTCGCGCAAGGATTGGCCTTCAATGTATTCCATCTCGATGAATGGTCCCCGCGCATCCTCACCGAAGTAGTGGATCATTACAATATTAGGGTGTGAGAGGGCGGCCGCGGCGCGCGCTTCGCGCAAAAAGCGCGCCCGCCCTTTCGTCGTGGAAAGCAGGGCGCCTTTGGGGCGTTTGACGGCTACAAGACGGCCAATGCGTTCGTCTTGCGCCTTCCAGACGACGCCCATTCCCCCCTCACCCAATTTTTCAACGATGCGCAGCCGCCCGCCGTCTATCGTGCTTGAGACGCCTTCAGGGGCCTGGCCCAATCGCGCGTCGGCGCCCGACTGCGGCTGCAATGTATCTTCTTCCCCAATGCTATGCGGAGACAGCGTGTTGGCCTGGCCTATATCGCTGAAGGATGAAATTTGCAAATCGGCCAAAGGTTGGTTTTGACTCTGATTCGCAGGCTTGGGTGGTGATTTTTTCGGATCGGGCATGAGAGAATGTCTTCCAGTGAACGCTCGGGGCTACTGCTCGGTCTCCTCGTCCGTCTCTCGCTTTTTCAGGACTTCCTGCGCTTCGGCCAGTTTTTCCTCGATCTGGCCGGATTCGCCCGCCTGCTCCATAAGCTCCACGAGACGCATCGTGTCGGCGTCTTCCTCCAAGGTTTCGCTCATTTCGGTTTCGGTTTCGAGGATGTCGAGGATTTGTTTGACCTTGGCGGTCTCAAGCTCGGAGGAAACCTTGCCGTCGGTGAGCATGCTTTCGAGCTCGGTGGCATCCATCTTGGAGATGGTGGACCAAAGGCCGGCTGCCTTGAGCTCGCCTTCCTTGCGCTTCATCGAGACGAGGCGGTTGACGACGCGGATTTGCTTCGAGAGCATGGATGATTTGCGGTCTTGTTCCTTGACCTGTTCATCCAGTTCCTTGATCTTGCGCGCGATGATGATTTTCTGGCGTTTGGAGGCTTCGGAGGCGCCCTGTTTGAAGAGCTTGCCTTTGTCGCCTTCCAACTTTTCGATGTTCTTGTTGACGCGACGCTCATTCTCTTCGAGCCGGACCTTCTCGGTCTGAAGGTCGTTGAGCGACAGATCCTTGATGGATTTCTTGCGACCGAAAAACGCGCTGAGGAATGACATGATACCTGCTCCTTTATGCAGAATGGATAACTTTTATGTGCCGGTCCTCCGGACCTCAATGGGTTCCGGTTTCGTTCTCCACGCGCTCACGCGCGTGGCTACTACATGACGGTCCTCCGGACCTAAAGCGCTCACGCGCGTGGCTACTACATGGCGGTCCTCCGAACCTAAAGCGCTCACGCGCGTGGCTACTACATGGCGGTCCTCCGGACCTGCCAGACGTGATGCGTCTTGTATGAGTTACATCTTTTCTCCACAGCGCTCGCAGAATTTGGCTTCGGGTTTGTTTTCAGCGCGGCACTTTGCGCAAACGACGACCTTGCCCGCTAGAGCGCCAGGGACTCCCGCCGCCACGAAAGCGCCGCCCGGACCGACTCCCATCACCGGCGCCGCATCGTGCCGTCCCGCGCCGGCGATTGCGGCGCCCCCCAACTGCGCCATCGCCGTGCCCATCATGCGTTCCAAGCGGTCGGATTCCTCGCGGCGCTGCGCGTTCTGGCGGTCCAGCATCTCGCGTAGCAGCGTGGTCTGGTCTTTGAGCGAAGTTCCTTCGGACTTGAATTTCTCGGCCAGGGCGCGCGCCGCTTCGGGGTTGCTTGAAGAGGCCAAGGCGAGCAGCTGCTCGGCGCTCATCGCGGCCTTGGCCCGCGCATCTTCGCGCTGCGCGGCGAAGTCCGCCAGGCGCTGGCCATCGGCGCCCGTCGAAGAGGCGATCAGCGCTTCGAGTGAAGCGCCGCTGCGCGCGGTAAGCATCTCTTTCTCGATGGCGGCGGCCGAGCGTTTGGACTCCATATCCAGCCGCACTCGTCGTTCCTCGGCTTCGAGCTGCAGCATCATTTTTTCCCGCTCGTCGCGGCGCTTCATTTCCTTCAGGCGCTCCAGGTTCAGCAGCCCGAGCTCGGATTTGGCCTTGCGGTTTTCGATTTGAATCTTTTCGATGTCGGCCTGCGTTTGAGCTTCCTTGAGGCGGCGGTCGCGGTCATCCTGTTCGCTTTCCAGCTTGCGCTGGCGTTCCTCCATGTTGCGAATCTTGATGTTTGAAAGCTCGCCTTCGAGTTTCATGCGCTCCAGGCGCAGGCCGCGTTCGAGTTCCTCTTCCTTGATCTCGCCTTTGAGTTTGAGTTCGATCCGCATATTTTCCAGTTGGAGTTCGATCTTCAGTCGCTCGAAGGCCAGCTGGCGCGCGAGCTCATTCTTGCCAAAGTCATGCGTTGCGGATGACAGTTCTTCGCGGCGCATCAGGTTCTTCAGGCCGGTCTCATGCTCTAACTGCGTGACGTAGTCCTTGAAATCCTGCTCGGTCTGGACTTTGTGAATCGCCTCGCGGTTTTCGATCTCCCGGACCCGCTGGTTGATGTTCTTGCGGTAGTCCTCCAGGATTTCGACATCGCCCTTGGATATCTCAACTCCCTGTTTCTTGACATCCTGGGCGGCGCCGCGTTCGTGGAGTTTGTCGTATTCCGGGCATGAGAAGTTGACGAACCGCACCCGGATCAGTTCCAGCCCCCAGCGTTTGAGCGAGGCGCCCATTTCGAGCCGCAGCTCTTCTTCGGCTTCCTGCCGCATGCTGGCATCCGGCGTGAGGTCAGCGGCCGGACGCAGACCCATCAGCCCGCCGACAATGGAGCGGATTTCATCGCCCAGCCAGGCGGTCAGGTCGGCCCGGCTCATCTGGGCGCGCCCCCGCATGAGATGTGTAAAGAAGGCTTCGGGGTCATTGATCTGAAACAGCAGCCCCAGTTCCGCCGACGCCTGCTGATAATCGCGCGTCTTGAGGTTCGGGAAGTTCAGACGAACCTCAATGTCGCCGTCTTCGAGCAGCACAGCGGTCGAAGGGGCGTCGGCCTTGAAGAGGCTGGAGAAAGTCGGGAAGACCCGGCGGATGAGCGACTTGGGTTCGTAGTCTCCCGGCGGCAGGATGCCCATGTATTTTCCGGACTGGAAGATCATGGCGCGACAGCCAGGCTCTACCAGCAGGCGGCGTCCGGCCAGCGATTCCATGTTTTCGCTTTCAATGCGCGCCGCAAAAATGTCCGGCGTGCGAGTCCACCGGTTCTCGGCCACATTCTCGCGCATGGGAGCACTGGCATTCAACGCCCCGCCGCATCCGGGGCAAAATCTCGCTTCGGGCGAAACGATTCCGCCGCACGATGGGCACTTACCGCCTGCGACCGGCTTGCCGCATTCGGGACAGAACTTGGCATCCTTGCCAATCTTGGCAGAACAATGGGGGCATTCAGCACCGAAACCAAACATGATGGCTCCTCCTCAAGGTATTCCCGGGCGCGTCAGTCTCTATAAAACTGAATCCGGGATAGTTTGTTTCATTCACGCCCTTCTATCAACTCAAATACGACGAAAGGGGAAAAATCCTTCGCAACTTCGGATCAGGAATCGTATTTTTTTTGGATTATCAGGCCGACGCCCTTGATTTCTTTCACCGCATATTCGCCCGAGCGCTCCAGGGATCGGAATACCGAACGCACTTGATCGTGAGTAGTGTTGAACTGCCCGGCCAGCGTCGCTTCGGAGATATAATCGTCCGCGCCTGCCAGCGTCTCGCGGATATGCGCCTCAACGCGGGCGGCTATGGCAATACGCGGCGAAGGACGCAAGAGATCGGCAATGGCGGCGAACCGGCTGTATTCCGGAGAAAGGACCACATCGTCATTCTCCAAATCCACCAGCATGATCGCCCAGCGGGAGGCCGAACGGGAGGCCGCGTCCGTTTCACCGCTCGCCAGTTTCCGCGCCACTTCATCCCAGCCTGTAACCGACGCCAGCGCGTGGAGGATGAATTGATTGGAGGAAGACGCCTTGCGCGAGAGTTGATCGCAGCGCGCAGTAACCATGGCAGACGAGAGAGGCATCGTGTCGTAGCCCGGGAAGACATGTTTTTCCAAATCAGACAGGATGTCCAGGCGCAGATAAAGCGATTCGCCTTTGCCCCACAGTCCGGACGTTTTGAAGGGCGCCTCGATGGATCGGTTACGAGGGCAGAGCGACTGGATTTCTTCGCGGTCGGATACCCGCTCTAGCAGCGCCTGCAATTCCTTTTCCTGCGTCAATTCGCGAATGTCGGCGACGCTGAGTGAATACTTGCTGTCTTCGATGGAAACGCTTCCACAACGGCGCAGACGTTCGAGGGTTTCGTTATAATAGGCGGCCTCGCGGCGGCCCGCTTCGGCGCGATCCACCAAGAGCAGAATGGCGCCGCTTTGCCGCTGGGCCTGGGTGCGAGCCAGCCTTTCGCTCCAAGGCAGGCTGTGCGTTTTGCAGTATCGGCGGTCCAGCCATCTCCAGCAGCGTCCGCATAACGGTTCATCACAGCTTTCTTCGGCGCAGGGATGGGTATCGCGGGATGAGCGCGGGATTGCGCGTCCGCATTGCGCGCAGCGGGATTGTTTTTCCTCCCTGACATTGCGCCCTTCTTTGCCGCTTGGTTCCTGCCGCAAGGCGCCACCGGATGCAGCGGGATAGGAGGTGATGCCCTTGGACGCCCAGCATTTGTTGCAGATCGGCAAACCGGTGTCTTCGCAGATGTGGGATGCGCCCTCAATCTGGCTGATAATCACATTCTGACAGATGGCGCAGCGCTTGGAAGGTTCTTTCGCGGCGATCTTTGTTTTTGCGGACCCCGTCGCCGACAGTGACGGTTCTGATTGCGGACCGAAGAGCGGCAGGCGGGGATCGCCATAGAGCGCAAATGCCAGCCAGCAGGGAGGATGCTGCGGAAATTTCCGGGCGGTCTCCTGGCGCGCGCGCAACAGGGCGCCTCCGGCGGACTCGCCCTGGAACAGGAAGCGATAGAAATGAGAAGCGACCTCGGCGGCCATGTCATCCGGCACATCGGCAATGGTCCCAATGAAATGCCTCACGCCGCTCAGCAGGAAGGCGCTGGAGAGATTACAGGAGGTCAGGCGCCTCGCGCCCGCATCCACGCCAGCGCGTCCCGATGAACAGGCATTGGCAAAAACAAGCAGCGGCATCCCCTTGTCCGATCCGGAAAGTTTCTGCAGGTCGGCGCCGGAAAAAACGCCATCGCTCAGGAGCCACCCCGTGCCCGCTGGATCATCCGGCTTGAAGCGCGCATGTCCGCTATAGTGAACCACATCATAGTCGCGCAAATTCTCCATCACAAACTGCCGCAAGATTCGTTGAACCTTGATCCGAAGCCCAACTTGAGAGGCAAACGACCTCAGCGCGCCCCGGATGATTTGTATCTCGCGGTCGGCGCCGGGCAGATCGCCGGTGGGATCCGCCAGCATCAGGATGTTTTGCTTTTCACCCGGACGCCGCGCTGCCGCGACGCTCACTGCGCCCGTGGAACGAATCATCCGCCCGATGGAAAAACGCTGCCCCAGAAAATCTGATCCATCGTGAAACAATTCCCAAGGAATTCCGGCCAGCGCTTCATCCATGATGAATACCAGATGGCCGGCATTGAAGCCGCGTATCCGGGCCTTGATGGATTCCGGCATCAAATGATCCCACAACGCGCGGCCAATACGACTCAGATGATCGCCACGAATCGAAGCATCGGCCGGACGGGCTGCCAGAGCGCCGAGCCTTTCCACAATTTCCGTTTCCCATTGCGCAATCATCGCCGGATCGGCGGACGATGTCTCGATCTTGCGGACGGCCAGCGACGGTTGTCCCTCCTGATATACATCCCATCGCGATGAGGCCCAATCGCCCGAGATGTCAAGGATCAATGCGGAAAGGCGTGAAGACGTGTCAATCATGGGCGCGGTCCTTTTCAGGAATATCCCATTCCATTAATTTCGTTGAAACGCCTCCAGGCGCGGCAGACAAGGTCACTTGGGCGCGGCCAAACGGCAACTCAAAGCGCGCCGGCAGAGCGTCCAGAGAAATCGCCTCCAGGAGCCGTTCATTTTCATCTTTGAGTTCGATCTCCCTCTCGCTGGTTCGCATCTTTTGGCGCATTTCAGCCGCCAGAAAGCCGGCAATCCCCGGCGATGACGACGCCTCGACCGTCAGGATCAATAGCCCTTCCTCCAATTGGCCGGACCACTGGACGAGCGTGGAGGCGGCGGCGGTGGGGGCGATGGCCTTTGCGCTATCTCCCCGGACTGTAGCCAAAGCCGGCGTCGGCGCCCATCGCTGCCGCTCAAGGCCGGCGAACAGGATCGTCATTGCGTGCTTGCCTATCCGGATGCTCTCCCGAATCAAATCGGTGGCGGAAGATTGCGCGGCGCTGGTTCTTGCCTCGGATTTTAGTCTGCTATTGATCAGCGCCATGATCCGAGGGATATCCCAGCTCTTTTCAGCCGCGACCTCACGTCGGGCTTGAAGAATCGCCAGGAGTTTTCCTGCGACACCGGCGTCTTCTCTTGCGCGATGGAGAATGGCCTCTTCCTCCGCCTCCGATAGGTCGCCATCCACGAAGGCCCAGAGATGATCGTCATCAAGTCTTATATTATCCATGGCCACGCCCTCTAAAAATTCTCTGTCTTCTCTTTCTCTGATACCCAACTACGAAAATTCCGGCAAATTCCTTCTGTCAGTAGGTGCTGGACGCCGGACAGCACTATTACGCTGGGCCTGTTCGTGTGGTCCGGCGTCCCACACCTACGCTAGGCGCGCCCTAAAGCTATCCTTCGCCCTTCTCAACAACCCCGCCATCGCCGATTCGCTTTTCCCAATCAGCCGCCCAATCTCGCGATACGACGGAAACCGTATATGCGCAGCCTCTCGATAAGCGTCCAGCGCCGCGCTCCGCCTCTCCGCCCATTTGCGCCATCGTTTATAAGCAATCTGGCATTCGACCAGCGCAATCGGCGCACGCAATGTATCCCTATCTTTCGCGTTGAGCTTTTTCTTTCGCTCCAATTCCGCAAAGCCCGTCCTCATCGCCTCCTGCTCGATCTCCTCAATGGTCGCCTGGGGCCATCCTATTTCTGCCAGCCGCGATTCGGCCTGTTCCGTCTGCCACGCATAACCGCGCTCCATCTCGTTGCAGATGGCCAGTTCTGTTTCCAGTTTTTCCGATTCCAACTGGCCGCCAGCGCCGTCCGCCAGCGCCGCGATTTCAGTTTCAGTCTGCTCGCGTGTCCACGAACGCTGTGCCATCAGCCAATCGCGAACCCATTGCGAAGGAGAGCGCAGATTTACGGAATAGAGTTCGAAGGCGGCGCGCTGCTCATCGGGCATCGCCGCAAGCGAATTTTCGATGCGGGCGTCATCGCCACCAACCGCCGATTCATTGGACGCTTCATTACCGTCTTTTCCGGCAGTCTCTTCGGGATATCTGAATGCCTTGGGATCGGGGATTTTTTCCGCCAAGCGGGCGTCTGGCTCGCCGCTGTCATCGTCGCTGTTGTCGAGCGACAGCATGGCCCGGACGCGCGCGGTTTCCCTGCCCGCCTCCAACCCCCACGAAACAGGCCAATCAGGATGGGAAGATTTGATCCAGTCCAGAACAGCGTTGCGAATCACCCGGGAAAGCCAGGGGCGGAATTCGCCTTTGGCGAGATCATAAGAGGAGAGTTTGTCCGGCTGAAAGGCGCGCTCATAGACATAGAAGAAGACCGTATTGTAATAGGTCGCATCCGGCTCGTATCGAACGCCGTAAACCCGCAGCACTTCGCGAATGCGCGCGTCGAAGAATCCCAGATGCCGCTCCAACAAGCTCTCCATGCCATGCCCCATAAAGAAACTATATTCACCCGCGCGCGGATGAGGCAAGCCGAAAGCGGCTATTCGAATTGCTTATCCACTGCGGACAAGTCTTTGCAGGGAGCATCGTATTGACATGATATGGGTTTATGAGAAGAAGGGCTTCTTTATTTCATCAAAAGAGCTGAGGCAAAAAAGTCGAGCTCGCTCACAAGAAAGAAAAATGCGAAGACTGTACGTGGAGCATTTTTCATCCGCGACAAACACACACAACCCGAAAACCATAGTCGTTGTACGAGGGATCTGGCTCGCGAAAGGTGCGACATGCCGACCGGCAGCCGTCTGGATGAGTGAACCAAGAACCGCCGCGAATAGATCGGCATTCGCCTGAAGCCGGTCCGGTTGGATTCTTTCTGGGCGACTGCGCGTAATAATCCTCCTCATACCAGTCCATGCACCACTCCCATACATTTCCATGCATGTCATGCACCCCCCAAGCATTCGCAGGAAACGATCCAACGGGAGTTGTTCTTTCTCTAAAAACGCCTTCCTCCCCATCTTTGTAAATGTAGTTGCCATCGTAGTTCGCTTGATCCGTGGAGATAGTCTCGCCGAAATAGAATGGCGTGCGCGTCCCCGCCCGGCAGGCGTATTCCCATTCCGCTTCGGTAGGCAGGCGATACTTGTGATTGGATTTACGCGAAAGCCACTTGCAAAAAGCAATGGCATCGTGCCAGCAGACATTCACCGTCGGATGATTCCTCGCCTGTTCAAAGCCGACATTCTTCCAGTTGGCGCCATACTCATCCTTGTATTCTTCTTTCTCCGCGTCCCATATCATAGCAAAGCCATTTTTGTCAGCTTGCGTCTTATAGTTTGTTTCTGAAACAAACAGGCAGAATTGTCCCATCGTCACCTGATATTTCCCCATCCAGAAGCCATCGAGTTCCACTTCGTGCTGAGGGCCTTCATCATCACTGCGCCCCGCTTCGCTGCCCGGCGATCCCATCAGGAACTTGCCAGGCTTGATCCAGATCATTTTCATCATTGCGCCGCCTCCCAAGTCCTCCGCGAAGTCTTGGGGCGTGGCGGGAGAGGACAGGGGAGATGTGGCGGGTTTGGGCGGCGGCGACGGTTGCGCGCGTAAGGCGGCCTCCTCGCAACTGACGCATACGCCGCGCTGGGACTGAGCGCGGCAGTCGGGGCAGTTGGGCTTGCCGCACAAGCGGCAGATGAAATATTCATCCTTCAGCAGCATGCCGCAACTCTGACAATGCTCGCCGATTTTCGTAGCCCGGGCGGGTTCCGCCGCCGCAGCAGAGGCCATGCCGTAGATATTCGTGACATTGTGAGTCTCGATGCCGCCTTCCATATATCCAATATCGCCTGCTGCGACTTTCGGAACGGCATCAGAAACAGATGGCGCCGCCGCCACTGCTGAGGAACCATGCACGGCGGCAACCGCGCCCGACGGACTCATGCGCTTTCCACATCCCTGGCAGAATTTCGCCGTCTCCGCGTTTCTCGCGCCGCATTCAGGACAGAACATTCGCCGCTCTCCTTTCAGAACCATTCACGACAGGATAAATCCGCCGGAAGGGCAAGGCAACCCGAAATGGCGCGCCGGCATGCTTCGGTTCTGCTTTTCCATTTTGCCACCCGGCCGAGTCTTTGCTCAAAAGACCATATCTCACGTCTTCCGGCTACCAACCCGGCCGGGCGTCTCGCGTTCTGCGGATGCCGTCGCCAGCATCGCTACCGGCTCCGCCACCGCGTCTACGCTGCCGTTTACGAACATAGTGCGGGTTATATTCGCAATCATTTTCCCTCTAAGTGCTCCTTGAAAGTCTTGTTGAGCACGGAAGGGAATTTGCTTGTTTCCAGAAAGCAGTCTGCATTGTTCAAATGCACGGGGTAGTGCATTTGAACACATGTGCCAGGCACGAGGCTCTGAAGTTTAGAGATTTCCTCATCCGCGTACGTGACGGGATCCAGGCCGGTCAGTGTAATTAGTCCTCGGAGGATGTTTTCTATCTCAATAGGATAGATATCCGCCTGAAAGCCCTCCAGCCACTTGACAACCTCCTTCGAGGTCGGAAACGGAGACCAAGCAACTGCACACATGGAAGAGGAACAGGCGCCAAGCCACAAGACCGGCGGGGTCTTCGCCTTCGCCAATGCGTGCCAGAGATCAATCCAAGAAATGCAATCATCTTCCGACTTCCCAATACCAATGCAATTGCCGTCCGTGTCTTTGATGCCATGTGAGCCAATGAAGAGAAACTGGCAGTCGTCGTCAGCACTCAAGGACAGCAATGCTTGGCGAAACTCTGCAACGGATGACACGTCATGGAGATCAAGGTTAGGATGATTCTTTTCTGCGAATTCCTTGACTACAGAGCGAGTCTCGCGATACTCACCCTCTTTCAGCCATTGAATCATAACAATTGGCGCGCCCATGGTCTGTCTCCTTCCTGCTTTCTAATAATCATAGGATTGCCCCGCAGAAGATGCAGGATTCCGCTTTTCTGTCCGTATTTAAGAAGTTTTGGGATTTCTTGTTGAAGTTTTTTATCCTCCTTTCAACTTGGCGCTCAGTCTTTAAGGTCTACACTTCTAATTTCCGCAGTTGATCTCTTGAGCGCATCATTCTTTTTCGCTGACCGATCACGCGCGCGCACCTTGCATACTGCACATGTGGGAATGCTGCCCAAATGCTGGCTGATCTTATGTATAGTCGGACAAGATGCACGCCAATTCCACTACCTCCGCTTTCACATTGACCACTGATCGGCCATGAAGTTTGTGCCTTTCCGCCCGCCATGGAAATAAGCTATCATAGTCACAAATTCTGACTCGCTTCGCTCGCAAATATTCAATTCATTAAATGCCCCGCATCATCCTCCAAACCGAACCGCAAAAACCCGACCGTTGTTCGGACCGAACCGCAAAAACCCGAGTGTACTTCGAGTCGCAGCGGCTGCTGCAGGACTTGTCACCTTCTTTGAAGATGAAGCACCACGCCGCCGCCGAACCTTTAGGCTCAGCCCAGACTGCCCAACCTGTCGTCTCAAACACCGTGTCCATATTTCTTTTGCCTTTACCCCTCTGAAAAAGCGCTTCTAGCTCCGCCCGCTTAGGCATGCGCCATCCCCCGCCAGCGGTTTTGTTTTTATTGATTTCGACGATCCACCGCTCGGCAGCATTGTAGACGATATCCTGATCCGGGCCGACAAGCCATTGAAGATTCGTCTGGATGTCGGCGATGACGCCATCGCGGAAGACCGTGTAGCGTCCATCGTCTGTACGTTTGGCAATCATTCCAGATTGATTATTGTCAGGGGGATTGGATGAAGCGGATATGGGGGCGGGCGGGGGTGAGGGTGTGGTGGACTGGGTGGACGAAGCAGATTTGGCGCGTTGGGGCGCAGGCGCGGCGGCGGAAGGCGCGGCGGAAATCGAGGGCGCGAGCGGTCGCGCGGCAGGCTGGGGAGAGGCGGTCAGACTGCGCAGCGCTTGGTTCATCGCCTCCGCCGATTCGAAACGGTCTTTGATATCATAGGCCAGCGCGCGGTCAATCCATGCGTCAGTTCCTTCGGGCAGATCCGAGCGCAGGCGACTGGCGGGCGTATGGCTGCCCATGGGAATGCGCGTGGTCAGTAGTTCGTAGGCGATGACGCCGACGGAATAGAGATCCGCGCGGGCGTCCACCTCACCGGCGCTTTCGCGCTGCTCAGGCGCCATATAGTAAGGTGTGCCCATAGAGGAGCCGATGCGGGTATGGCCATCGGCGTCGAGGATTTTCGCAAGACCGAAATCCATCACAACGGCACGCTGTTTTCCGTCGGCGCCCTTGGCGATCATGATATTTGCTGGTTTTAGGTCGCGATGTATGATATTGTTATGGTGGGCGTATTCGACGGCTTGCAGGATTTGCAAGAGGATTGCGGAGACCTGCTTCCAGGCGAGGGGGCGGTTTTCGCTCTTCAATTTTTCGATCAGCGTATTCAGCGGATACCCATCGAGGCATTCCATCACAAGGAACATCCGCTGCTGCCATTCGTCAAAGTAGTGCACACGAATAATGTTCGGGTGCGTGAGCGAAAGACAGGTCTTTGCCTCGGCGATGAAACGGCGACGGGCCGAATCGCTCGAGAGCAGATCGGAGGCGATGAACTTCAAGGCGACGTTTGTCTCAAGGCGCGTATCGCGCGCCAGCCAGACGCTGCCCATGCCGCCCGCTCCAAGTTTGCGCTCGATCTTGTATCGCCCGATCACAAGGGCGCCCACGGCCAGCGCGCCTTCAGCGGCGCCTGGCGTCTGGCGCGCGGCCTGCAACGCGTTCTCTGCGCTCAGTGAGGACAGCGCTGAAATATCCGACGGCGTGGCTGTGGCGCCGCCGCCGATGCTACTTTGGGCCGACGGCATGTGGGTTGCGCCGACGCCAACGCTCTCCGAATCGGACGGACGCGAGGGAGACGGAGTGCTTTGCATCAGGTCAAATCCGCAACCAAAACAAAAGCGCATGTCATCCCGATTTTCCTTACCGCATTTAGGACAAAACATCGGGCGCCCTCCTGCATGAATCGCTTTTCAGCAAAGTAACCTCAGAGGATGAATAACGCAAACGGGAAATACAGCAACCCCCTAAAGAGGGTGCAACTCAGTTTTGTTAATGAAAAATGATGAAGCGAAAGCGGGGTAGCAGATTCAGATTCCTGCCAGATTAAGGCATTGTTTTTACATGATGAAAAAAATCTTCGTAAGTCGTGATTTATGAGGCGCCTTTCGGATTTTTATCTGGTAGGTAATTCTCCGAAATCATTTCGGAGGCTCCTCATGAATCCTGTTCTTGTTCTCGATCCGGTTGCAGTTGAGACTGAAAATGGCAAAGAATCATCCGCTGGCGCGTCGCTAACGACGCGCGCGGCGGGAAGAAAAGCAAGCCAATCGTTGGAGGAAAAACGGAGGATCAGCATGGAACTGACCAAGCGCCGCGCCGCGCAAGCGAACGATCAATGGCGGGCCGCGCTCGAAACGCATCCGCAGGATAAGGACAAAGGCATGGGCGCGCTTGAGCGTCGCTTGCTACGGCAGGGACGTGAATTGCAGCGAGCCGAATTAGAACGCATGCTACAAAAAGAAGCCAATGAAACGCCGCCCATCTGTCCGATCTGCGGCCGGCCGCTGCAAGCGGTGCAATGGCGTGAGATCTCGATTTTATCGCGTTTTGGTCCCGTGAACGTCAGTCGGGCCTATGGCTACTGCGACCATTGCCGATGCAATTATGCGCCGGCCGATTACCACTGGAAGATTGGCGCCGGCAAAAATTCTCCGGAAATGGCTGAACAACTTCAGTTGCTGGGGACGATTGCGCCTCCGGAGCAAGCCGAGCGGCTTTCGATCAAACTCTACGGCTTCCAGATTGACGATTCGCGCATCGCGCGCGAATTGGAGCGCGCCGGGCTGCAAGCGCTGGAAGAACGCGAACGCCTGGATGAGAAAGCCCTGACCAGCGAAGGCGCCTGGGAGATCACGCGTCAGCTGGATAAAACGCTGCCGGAAGATTTCATCATGATCATTCAGGCCGACGCCTTTCTGACGCGCGAACGAGACGACTGGGGGCAGTCCGAGGTGATTCGCGACAAGGGCGGACAGCCAGAACGCTGGCATAATTCGAAAGTCGGGACGATCTTTCTGCTTCAAGATCGCGTGCGATGCGGCGGCAAAACAGATCGTCCCGTCATCCTGCGCCGCGCATACGTGGCCACGCGCGGCGACGCATTCGAATTCGGCAAGATGATTTATGCCGAAGCCGTGCGCTATGGATTGCTACGCGCCAGCCAAGTCTACTTTATCTCCGATGGCGCCGTCTGGCTGTGGAACATCCAACAAGACCGCTTCCCTCAGGCCATTGGCACGCTCGATGCCTATCATGCCGCGCAACACATTTGGGCCGTGGCCCGTGCGCGCTATGGAGAAGGCGAAAAAGCCAAGGAATGGGCTGAAGCGCTTGTCCACCAATTGCATCATGGCGGCGACAACAAAGTTCTGAAAAGCCTGAAGCAACTGGCGGAGGTCGTCGAGAAAATCGAACCCGAGAAGCGCAATGTGGATGAGAAAGCAATCCTGCGCGAATGGGAATACTTCAACTGCCATCGCGGCCATTTCGATTACGCCACCAAGAGCGAACGCGGCATTCCGATCGGCTCCGGTTGCATCGAATCTACCTGCAAACAATTTCAGCTGCGTGTGAAACGCTGCGGGCAGTTCTGGACCACGGATAACTTGGACGGTCTCTTATGCCTGTATAGCCGTTATCTCAGCTATCTATGGAATTAACAAAACTGAGTTGCACCC
>JAPLSP010000617.1 GCA_026398575.1 Candidatus Sumerlaeota bacterium
CGCGAGTTATTAACATATCCACAGCCATGCACAAAGAGAAAGTAGCAAAGAGAAATTTAACATCAACCTAGCTGATTAATTAACTCATCTCTCTGAGATGATCATACAAGGGGATGAATTTGAGTAGAGCGCACCATCCCCGGAGGGGATGAATTTGAGTAGCCCCCGGTGGCAACCGGTGGGATGGCGCATCAGCTATCATGATCAACCCTGAAGGGGTTGAACCAATGATGCAAGCCCATATTCGCTGCGCAGGTTCAACCCCGCCGGGGTTGGTGATATTACACGAATGCATACCCACCGGTTGCCACCGGGGGCTACTCAAATTCAACCCCTCCGGGGTTGGTCCTTGCCCAGGTTGGTCTTTTCAATGGATTTAACCTGCAAAGTCATAATTGAGAGACCAGCAGGGCAAAAAAACCATCGCCTCCCCGGCGCAAAGGCTCGGTGGTGGCGTGCTGGCCATCAGTGGAGAGCTTATCCGGAATTTTGGATTGCGCTCCCTGTAGATTGCGAGCGGCAATCTTCGATGATGTTTGCATACCAGTCCAGGTAGGCCTGAATCTGCCGCTCCAAGCCGAAGCGCTCGCGCGCGTCGCGGCTGGCGTTGGCGCTCATCAGGGCCAGGGCGGCGCTATTTCCCAAAAGGCGGCATAGGGCTTTCGCCATGGAGTCCGGGTCTTTGGGCGGCGTGATCGCTCCCGTTGCCTTGCGCGGATCAAGCGCATCGGCGGATCCGATCGTTGCGCCTTCGTCAACGCGGGCGCTGATGACTTGCTCCGGGATGCCGCCCACGCGCGTGGCGACCACCGGCGTTCCACATGCCAGCGATTCAATAATGGTGTTGGGAAATGTGTCGGCTTTGGCCGCATGCAGGTAAAGATCGGCCGCCTGGTAATAGCGCGCCACCGCGCCCGGCTCGGCGAGGAAGGGAACGAACCGCGCTTCGGCCCGCCCAATGCGATTGACCGGCCCTTCTTCTCCAACGCCCAGAAAAATCACCTGCTCGCTTGGCAGCGCTTCGGACGCCAGCGCCACCGCCTGGCGCAGCGTGGGCCAGTCCTTCCATTGATTGTCGCTGATCGAATTGGCGGCGAAAAGCAGCACGCGCGCTTGCGGCGGGATACCCAGCGACCGGCGCGCCGCGGCCTTGTCGCCGGGCTGGAAAACGTCCAGGTCCACGCCGTTGGGAATCACGCGCGTTTGAACGGCGCCCTCCATCAGCATGGACCCCTCGACTTTGTCCATCAGCCAGCGGCTGGGCGCGGCCACATAAAGACGGCTCTGCCGATAAATATCGCGTTTGCGCCGCCAGTTGTAATCGGTTCCGTCCCGCTTCAGCGCCGGATAGATCGTCAGGTCCGGACATTGTCCGCAGCCGATTTTCCATCGCTCACAATCGAAGGAATGCGCGCAGTGTCCGGACAAAAGCCAGGCGTCATGCAGCGTCAGCGCGAGCGGAACCTGATGGCTCAGCCAGGGAAGCAGAGTGAGATCGAAGTAGTCTCCATGCAGATTGTGGCAGTGGAGCAGATCGGATTTTTCTGGCGGCAGATCCAAGATGCGGCGCGTTTCCGGAAAATCGAAATATTCCCACGCCGGATTTCTTTTCCTGGCTTGCGGATCGGGAAAAACCGAAAGCCAGCTGAAGAGCTCATGAATTTTCTTCGCGCCCCATCCCGGATGAAAGCGATCCCATCGCAGGAAGCGCCGCGAGTATTGCTGGCAGAAATCCGTCCATGGATGTCGCGTTTCTATGAATGGAATCTGATAAATATCGGGATCGTTGTCGGTTTTCTGATGCACGGCCATCCACGAGGCGTGCCCGCGCGCGCGATAGCCCTGGAACAGGTTCCACGCGACCCGTCCCGCGCCGCCGACGCAATCTTCCCGGTTGATTTGCAGTATTCGCACGCTTTTGACTCGCTTCAGGATAAAGGATTCACATAGAGTGACTCAAATCGTGGCGCGCGCGTCTGGTTCTCGAGTTCGGTCGCGCCAAGTTTCGGATCATGTCATGAAGCAACGAATTTCCCTGATTTTCGGCTCGCGGCCTGAGGCCGTCAAGCTGTGCCCGCTCATCCGCTTGCTCCGCAGGCATCCGCGCATCGAGCCGCATGTCTGCGTCACGGCGCAGCACCGCCAGATGCTCGATCAGACGCTGCGCGTCTTCGGCGTGAAGCCTGACGTGGACCTGGATTTGATGCGCCCAAACCAGACGCTGGCCGATTTCGCCGCCCGCGCCCTGCAAGCCGTGGATCGCTACCTCGCCGAGTATCGCCCCAAACTAGTGCTCGTGCAGGGGGACACCACGACGGTCTTTGCCGCTGCGCTGGCGGCGTTTTACCGCGGCATTCCTGTCGGGCACGTCGAGGCCGGCCTGCGCACCTGGAACAAGCTTGCGCCTTTTCCCGAGGAAATCAACCGCACGCTCGTCACGCGCCTGAGCGATTATCACTTCGCGCCGACGGCTTGGGCAAGGGACAATCTGCTGCGCGAAGGCGTGCCGGAGGATCGCGTGTTCCTCACCGGCAATCCGGGAATTGATGCCTTGAAGTTCGCCGTCAAAGCCGTCCGTCGCAGAGCCGCCTTGGCGATCCCCGGTTTTCCAGCGAAAGTATGGGCTGCGCTCAAAGCCTGTGGGAAGAAGGGGAAGAATGGGAAGAATGAAAAGCAGGCGGGCGGCCCGCGCCTCATCCTCATCACAGGACACCGCCGCGAGAGCTTTGGGGAGGGGTTTGAAGCGATCTGCCAAGCCATTGCGCGGCTGGCGCGGCGCTTCCCGGATGACGCGTTCGTCTATCCCGTGCATCTCAATCCCAACGTTCGCGAACCGGTGTTTCGTATCCTCGGACGCCGTCGCAACGTTTATCTTCTGGAGCCATTGCCGTATCTGGAGTTCGTTGCTCTTATGGACCGCTGCCATCTGGCGCTGACGGATTCGGGCGGCATTCAGGAGGAAGCGCCGGCGCTCGGCAAGCCGGTCCTCGTGATGCGCGAAACCACCGAGCGGCCCGAAGCGGTCGAAGCCGGAACCGCCTGCCTGGTTGGAACCGATGCGGGCCGCATTGTCGCAAAGGTTACGGAGCTTCTGCGCAACCCAGCGGCTTATCAGGCCATGGCGCGCGCCGTGTCGCCTTATGGAGACGGCAAAGCATCGCAGCGCATCATGGCGATTTGTGATAAAGTGATATTCTCCTGAATCCGGGTAACGGCGCCAGAGGACCTGATATAAATGCTCTTTATCATTCTTTCGTGAGGCGATCATGCTGATCTTAGGGCTTTTCTCAATCATACAGATGGCATTTCTGCCTGGATATGTATTTGCCCGTTCTCTGCGGCTGGCCAACGGGCTCATACAGCTTTTGGTTTTATCCTTCGCATTCAGCCTGTTTCTAAATCACGCTATGGTTGTCGTGCTGGTTCTCGCGGGCGCCTACACCCCTGCGGCGTTGTATATCATCTTCGCGATAGAAATCCTCTGGGCGCTGGCGATGGATATCAGGGATAGAGGCGCTTTCGTGCAGTCCTGTTGTTCGCTGGACGCCTGCAATTGGAAGCGATTGGCTCTTGCCGTCTCCCCGCATCATTCGACCCAATGGAAGGCGAACTTGGCGGCTTTTCTTATCTTCTGCCAGGTTTTGGGAGTGTACCTTATTCAAGCGAGTTCGGTTCCCGGTTCGGTGTTTGCCGCCTACGACACCCTCGTCAGCTACAATCCTTGGGCGGTCTCTTGGGCGCAAGGCCAGGTCCCGACGCACACCTATCACTATCCCCAACTGATGCCCAGTGTTTGGTCGGTGAGTTATGTGTTCATCCACAACGTGGGAATCACCTTCTTCGCCAAAATACTCATGATCTTTTTTCCATTTGCGCTGTTGTTTGGTATGGCGGATTTGGCGGTGAGGGCCAATCGCCCTCTCTGGCTGCTTGGCCCGGCGGTTGCCGGTATGACGTTTGTGTATTTTCTAGGCTGGCTTTTTTTTGACGGAATGGCGGATATGCCCGTTGCCTTTATGGGATTCATGCCGTTCTATTGGCTGCTTTCAGCCAAGCCAGGCGCAGGCAATGCCCGCCTATTCAAATACCTTTTGGCAGGATCCGTATTGGCCGCCGCGGGAGCATTGACAAAGCAGGCTGGAATCTGGACCGCTGCGGTTTTTCCCATCTTTGCGTTTTGGGAGGTCCGAAGCGCGGCGGATGCGCAAATCCGCCGCTCCGCATGGATAAGGCCGTTGATATGCGCATTGTTTATCGCAGCCGTTGTGGCGCCCTGGTACATCTATGCTCATAAAATGGTCTTGCTTCATCCGTCCAGCAATGAGGTCCCTTTCCTCCTGGGCGCCATACATCATGGGCGAGGGATCGCAGGGCGTCTGTTGGCCGCCATGAAAAGTTTTGGCCCCGATCTGCCGCCTCGATTTCCGGTCTTTCTGATTTTCATGCTCGCGCTCACGGGCCTGCGCGCTTCTTACTGGCAGAAGCATGTGGCGCTGATCTTGGTTCCCTATTTTTTTATCTGGGCATTGGGATTTAGCTATGACGGCCGGAACTTTGCCCTCGCTATTCCAGTCCTGTGCGCAGCGGCGGCTGAAA
>JAPLSP010000150.1 GCA_026398575.1 Candidatus Sumerlaeota bacterium
CGGCGCTTGCGCGGGGCCGGGGGGCACAGCTAGAATTGCGCATGATCTCATTAACCTCTTTCCGGTTCTATTACCTGGCGCTAGGCCCTTTCATGGCTGCGCTTCAGCCGGCCTTTGGCGTCGAAACATCGGGCGCGCTCCCGAAGGCCGAATCCCGATCCGATGCGTCCGCAGCCGACGTCGTCATTGTCGGCGGCACGCCGGGAGGAATCATGGCCGCGATTGCGGCAGCGCGTCTGGGGCGCACGGCAATCATACTCGAACGCACCAGCCATATCGGCGGACTGCCGGCCAACGGCCTCGGCGCGACCGACATCGGCACGCGCGGGGCGACGGGTGGGCTTTTCCTCGAATTCGTCGGGCGCATTCGCGACTACTACGTAAAAACCTATGGCGAAAACTCCGAGCCGGTGAAGGATTGCAGCGACGGCTATCACTTCGAGCCTTCCGTGGCGGAAAAAATCCTGAATGCGATGATTCGCGAGCAACCGATGATTCAGACGCGCCTGCGCTGCCAATTCGACGCGGCGCCGGAAAATGTGAAACTCGAAAATGGACGCCTCACGCAGATACAAATCCTCGATCGCGACAGCGGCAAGCGCGAGTGGCTTTCGGCCCGCGTGTTTATTGACGCGACCTACGAAGGCGACCTGGCCGCCGCCGCCGGAGCGCCCTTCCGCCTGGGGCGCGAAGGCAAAGATGAATTCAAAGAACCGATGGCTGGCAAACTCTATAAGCAATGGGGCGGACCCTACGGCCCCGGCTCAACGGGCGAAGCCGACCAGGCCATACAATCTTACAACTACCGCCTGGCGCTGACTAAGCGCCCTGACAATCGCGTCCCGATTCCAAAGCCCGCGACTTACAATCGCAACGACTACGCCTCGATCATCGAAGACCTTCGCCTCAATCGTTCGACCGGACCGGCCACAACGAAGCGCGGCGAAGTGGAATGGGACGGCATCGGACGCGCCGTCAATATCGTCCACCTGCCCAATAACAAGACCGACGCCAACAATCAGCACGCGGCGTTTGTCTCAACGGATTTGCCCGAAGAAAACTGGCCATGGCCGACAGCGACGTGGGAATGGCGCGACCGATTCGCGCAAAGGCAGCGCGACTATACGCTGGGGCTGCTCTGGTTCTGCCAAAACGATCCCGAGCTGCCTGCCGCTTTCCGCGAACGATGCAGCGAGTGGGGCCTCGCCGCGGACGAATATGGCGACAACGGGCATTTCCCACGGCAGGTCTATGTGCGCGAAGGACGGCGCATCACCGGCGAATATCTCTTTACCGCCAATGACGCGCGTCCCACAGCAGGAAAAGAGCGCCCGCCCATCCATCAGAGCAGCATCACCGCCAGCCACTATTCGCTCGATTCTCACGCCGTGCGCAAGCGCGAACCCAACCGCGTTCATCTCGACGGATTCTTCAGCGAAGGGAGCAAGCCATACACCGTCCCTTATGGCGTCATCATGCCGCTCAAAGTGGAAGGCTTGTTGACGCCGGTTCCCGCCTCGGCGACGCACGTCGGCTTCAGCACGCTGCGCATGGAGCCGTGCTGGATGGCGCTTGGGCAGGCGGCGGGCGTGGCTGCGAGTCTGAGCGTCGAACTTGGCGTTGTTCCCCGCAAGGTTCCTATCGAGCGCATGCAGCGCGCGCTTCTCAACCAAGGCGCCATACTGATCTACTTCAGCGATCTCAAACCCGGCGATCCTCACTTCACGGCGGTGCAATGGTTCGGCTTGCGCGGATGGCTGCCCGATTGGAAGGCGTCGCTGAATGAGCCTGTGAGCGAAAAAGACGCTGTGCGCTGGATCAAAGAATCCAGCGTGGCAAAGCCCGCTTCTTATCAACCCGGCAAGACCACGCGCGGAGAGCTGCTGGGCGCGCTCTTCAACGCCATTTCGCAGGATAAGCATTAGAATAAGATTACGCGCATTCACCTATCATCCCAGGGAGGGATATATTAATGCCAAAGGTCCATGTTCTATGTCTAGCGGTACTGGTATTCGCAGGCTTTATCGTCATGGCGGCCCATTCGCAATCGCCGGCGAAAAAGCCATCGCTCGCTGAGGCGCAGGCATCGCTGAAAATCCCTCCCGACTGGTTTGTGTCGTTGGACGTTGCATACGACACCAATAAGCCATGGAAAGACGCGCGCCTGGAAATCCGCAACCGCCTGGCCCAAGGGGGCGACAAGGCGCGGCAGGCCGTCAAACTCACCTGGCTCTATGCTCAGAAAAAGGACATTAACGACGGCCACGAGCTGCCCATGTATCTCTTCATGAGCGGTGAGTACGCTTGGGCGATCCAGGAATCCGAAAAGTTTCTGAAGGAAAAATTTGCGCAGCCGGTCCCGGCCTATGGCTATACGAACGCATTCAACTCCCTGGCGTCGTGTTATGCGCATTTTGGGGAATACGACAAAGCGCTCAAGACGCTGGACGAGGCAGTGCGGCATCTTCCCAAAGCGCCCCTTGATATCGGCAACAAGGCTACCATCAGTGACATCCGCGGCGATATCTATGCCGAGATGGGAGATATGGAAAAAGCCAGGGCTTCTTATTTAGAGGCCATAGACCTTTTCCCAAAATCCCAGCAACCTTACGGTCGCCACCTGCTCAAGCGCCATGCTGCAAAGGTCCAAGCCAAACTCGATTTGATGCAGCGCAAGGCGCTGGACCTGAGCAAACTGCGCGATGGCGTCTATACGGGAACGGAGTTGGGATACGTGGATGACGTGACGGTAAAGGTAACGGTGCGGGATCGTCGCATCGCCGATATCGAAGTGACGCATAAGGAAAAGATAGACCAGAACGCCACAAAGATCATCCCGCAGCGGATTATCGAGCGGCAGGACCTGAAGGTGGACGGCATCACCGGCGCCACCGTAACCTGCCAGGCGATCGTGAACGCGACCTACAAGGCGCTGCAACAGGCGGGATTGAAGTGAATGAGCCGCGAGGCAACCGTTGGTCTCTGAACCATTTCGCGCGCGCCAACGCCCCGGGCGCGGAGCGAAAAAGGCGCGGCGCATGGGGCGCGTTGCGGCGGTTCGGCGTCACGTGGCGCGCGGCGCCTTTGCGGCGTCTGATTCAAGTGCTTGCCCTGGCGGCGTTCCTGCTTCTCTTCTTTCATACAGCATTCGTTTACGGCCATGTGTTTTCCAGCGATCTGATTTCCAGGCGCGAGTGGCTGCCGGTGGAGTTCTTTTTATGGCTCGATCCTTTGGCGGGGCTTGCAGCCGCTGTTGCCGCACGGGCGTGGAATATCGCTCTCTGGGGAACGTTGGCTATTTTTGCGGCCTCACTTTTTTTTCCACGGGGATTCTGCGGTTATCTCTGCCCCTTGGGCACGCTGATTGATGGCTTTGATTCTTTGATTGGCCGTTGCTCGCTCCGCTATCGCTTTGCTGCGCGTTCGCCATGGCGCCTTCTCAGATATGTGATTCTATTTGCCGTGCTGGGCGGCGCGCTGGGCGGCGCGCAGGTATCGGGCTACGTCGCGGCGATTCCGGCGCTCACGCGGGGATTGATGTTCAGCGGCGGATGGCTGCAGCTGGGGCTGGCGCGCGGCTGGCAGGAAGTCGCGCCGCTCGATGGGGCGCAATATCTCTCGCTGGCGTTGTTTGCGCTGATCTTCCTTCTCGGGTTTATCACGCCTCGCTTCTGGTGCCGCCACTGCTGTCCGACCGGCGCCGTCATGTCGCTCTGCGCCACATTGCGTCTGACCGAACGCAAAGTCATGGCTGCATGCGGCGGCTGTGGCCATTGCCGGGAGAATTGTCCTTACGATGCGGTCGGCGATCAGTTTCATGCAAGACCGCTCGATTGCGCCTCTTGCCAAACCTGCGGCGGTGTTTGCCCGCAAGGCGCTGTCACATTCGAGCCTCGGTGGAATTCGCGCCAGGATATCGCGCGCGATCGCGCCGCGGCGGAAATGGCGCCTTCAGAGCGAGCGCTTTCGCGACGCGCGCTGTTGCTCGTTCCTGCGGCAGGACTCACCGCCGCGGTGGTCGCGCGCGCCGGATTGTCCGCATGTTCACCCGCGCGGCGTTTGCTCCGCCCGCCGGGCAGCCTGCCGGAAGCTGATTTTCTGAAGGCATGCGTGCGCTGCGGCGAATGCTTCAAGGTTTGTCCCGGACCAGTGCTTTATCCGGCAGGATTCGAAAGCGGCTGGGATGCGCTCTGGACGCCGGTACCGGTCTTTACGCGCGCCGGCTGTCATCAAGACTGTAACTTCTGCACTCACGTTTGCCCGACCGGCGCGATTCGTCTGCTGACGCTTGAACAGAAGCGCAAGGCACGCATGGGCATGGCAGTGATTGACCGGAAAATCTGCCTTCCCCATTGCGGCGAGAGCGATTGCCGGCTGTGCTTTGAGGAATGCGAAGCGGCCGGCTACCACGCCATCGAGATGCGCGAAATCCGCCTGCCGCTGCCCGTCCTGCCCGAAGGCGCCCATTCGGACGAGGAGATCGAAGCCATGAGCCGCATCCAGGCCCCCTTCGTCATTCCGGAAAGATGCGTCGGATGCGGCCTCTGCGAATATCGCTGCCACACCGCCTACGCCAAACGGCGCAAAATCCTCCCTCGCAGCGCGATTGCTATTTCAGTCTAGCCTCGGTGCTTCTAGCGTTCTCCATTGACACGCGCGGCTCAACATAAAACGAAATGGCTATATATAGAATCCAATGGAAGCAATCTGCAATTAAAACCATAATGTAAAGTGTAAAATGAAAAATGAGAAATGCAAAACGACAACTCATCCCGGCAACATTATCACGAAGCCCTGCATCATCTGCCTGCCGCGAGCGGTCTCATTTTCAATTTCTCATTTCTCATTTTGCATTTTACATTTGTTCTCTCATTCCGTCCGTTCGACCGGCGGAGGGATCTGCCGCAGCAGTTCTTCGATGATCTTGTCCGCCGTGCGACCGGCCAGGCGCGATTGAGGTTTCAGAACCATGCGGTGGCGCATCGTGGCGGGTGCCATCTGCTTGATCGTGTCCGGCAGGACGAAGTCGCGCCCATCGAGCCACGCCCGCGCCTGCGACAGGCGATAGAGCGCAAGGCTGGCGCGTGGACTGGCGCCGAGCAACAGATCGCCGTGGACGCGCGTGGCGTCCACCAACCGGATGATGTATTCGTTCAGCGCCGGCGCGACGTGGATTTCCTTGATCTCATGCTGCGCCGCCAGCAATTGCTCCAGCGCCGCCACGGGTTGGAGGGTCTCGATGGGGTGTTGCAGTCTTTGCTTCTCGAGGATTTGCGCCTCGATCGCAGGATGCGGATAGCCCAGGCTGATCTTGGCCATGAAGCGATCCAGCTGCGCTTCGGGCAGGTGATAGACGCCCTGCTGCTCGATGGGGTTTTGCGTCGCCATGACAAAAAACGGATCGGGCAGCGCATAAGTCACGCCGTCGGCGCTGACCTGCCCCTCGCCCATGCATTCGAGCAGCGCCGATTGCGTGCGCGGCGTGGCGCGGTTGAGCTCATCGGCCAGCAGAATGTTGGCGAATACCGGCCCGGGGCGGAACTCGAAGGCGTCGTTCTGGCGATTATAGATGGAGACCCCCGTCAGGTCCGAAGGCAGCAGGTCGGGCGTGAACTGGACGCGCTTGAAATCGGCGTTGAGCGAGCGGGCCAGCGAGCGGGCCAGATACGTCTTGCCGACGCCCGGCACGTCTTCGATCAGCAGGTGCCCGCGCGAAAGCAGGACGCACAAGGCCGCCTCGATGGCCTCGTCTTTGCCCATGATCACGCGCTTGATGTTGTCGCGCAGACTCGCGCCGAAGCGGGCTGATTTGCCGGAGGCCGGCGCCGGACGCGCGGGCGTTGCGGGATTCGCGGGCGTCATCGGGTATCAAAACCTTCCTCTTGCAGAAATGGGGCGCATGGCGTTTCCTTTGCTATTTTTTCGGCGCCAGGGCGGTGAACTCGGGCGTCTCTTTATCATAAAATTTTCCATCCGGCTTGCGGATGATGAACAGCGCCGCAAGATGTTCTTTTTCCGCCAGGGCGAATCCCTCATCAGGGCCGAGCGCCATGAATGCCGTGGACCAGCCATCGGCAACGGCGCAAACGGGATGGATGACGCTGGCAGAGGCCAGATTATGCTCGATGGCATGACCGGTGCGCGCGTCTATTGTATGCGAGATGCGCTTGCCGTCCTTGATGTAAAAATTTCGGTAGTCGCCGGAGGTGGAAACGGATGTGTTGTTCAGGCTGATGACGCGATCAAACGCGCCGCCGTTTTCGAGCGGCATTTCGACGCCGATCTGCCAGGGCTTTCCCTTGAGGTTGACGCCCGCCGCGCGCACCTCGCCGCAAACCTCCGCCATGTAGCGATGAATGCTATGCGCCTCAAGAACTTCGGCCACCTTATCCGCCCCATAGCCGTCCGAGATGGCGTTGAGGTCGCACTCGATGTCCGAACGCTTCTTCGTGACGGTCTGATGCGCTGCATCCAGGACCATCAGATGATAGCCCACGCGCTGGCGCAACGCCGCCAGCTCCCGATCGTTGGGCGGTGGAGCGCCTTTTCTTCCTTTCGGACCGAACCCATACGCGGCCACGAGCGGGGCGACCGTAACGTCGTAGGCGCCGCCGGTTTTCTCGCTGAATATCTGGCTCATCTGGAAAATTTCGAAAGCTTCTTTCGAGAACTTGAACAGCGTGGTCTGCGTCGAGGCGTTGAAGCGCGACAGCTCGGTGTCCGGCCGATAAAGCGAGGTCAAGCCTTCGATCCGATCCAGACAATCCTGGATCGCATCGGCAAGCTTCTCATATTCCGCTTTGCCGGCGTCCCCATGCAGCGGAGTGATGTACTTGACCGTGTACTTCGATCCCATCGTCTCGCCGCCGATGGTCTGCTGCAGAACGGAATTATCCGGCGCCGGCGCGCTTGCGGCCGGCGGCGTTTCCTTCCCGCTACACGAAAGAGCAAGG
>JAPLSP010000329.1 GCA_026398575.1 Candidatus Sumerlaeota bacterium
TTCGTCAGATGAAAAACTGCTTTTTTGTCTCCCAAAACTGGAAAAAGAGAGCTACAGACCAGGAACAGGTATCCAATACCTCTGCCGAACAAGCCAGACTTTATCAATCATAAACACTGGCGACGGCAATATCATCAAGCAAATGCAATTGCCGACATCCCCATAGAGGAAATGGCGACGCAAGAGCTTAGGCAACAGCTAACTGGACCATTTATCGAACTACGCGATGATGTCCGCTTCGGTTACGGAGGCAAATAGATACATCGCTGGCGCTCCTTTGGCCAAAAAGAGAACACGCTATAATTCCTGCTGGACTAGGTTCTTCAGTTTGCTTTATACTCAAACCGTCAAATTTTTTAAGGAGCTTCCGCATGTCCCCGAAATCCTTGAAGAAAGTGCTCGGCCAGAATAGTTTTGTCATCTCGACGCGCGAAACTTGCGCCGCGATCACGGAGATGGGCGGCCAGGTGGCGCCGGCTGTCTTTTTCAGAAATACAGGCGCGCCGTATGAGCCTTATCGCGTTTTCCCGTGGTGGAATGAGAAGGTCAACATCAAGGGCGCGGAAGTCCTGACGCCGTTGCGCGGCGATTTCTTCTGCCTGCCGTTTGGCTCGAACGCGTCGCCCTATCGCGGCGAAAAATATTCCGTGCACGGCGAGACGTCCTGCAAGCGTTGGACCTTTGAAGGCGTCCGGCGCTGCCCGCAGGGAACGGCGCTTTATCTTTCCATGAAGACGACCGTGCGCGCCGGCCTGATCCGCAAAAAAATCATCCTGCTCGAAGGACACGACGCGATCTATTGCAGCCATGAAGTTTCGGGCATGACCGGGCGTATATGTTTCGGGCATCACGCCTGCATCGCGTTCCCGGAGGAAGAAGGCAGCGGCCTGGTGGGGCTGGGGCCGTGGACGTATGGCCAGGTTTATCCCGGCGTCTTCGCCGATCCGCTACAAAAAGAATACCAAAGCCTGCGCGCCGCCAGCGAGTTCAAAGACCTGCGCAAGGTGTTGCGCCTGGACGGCGGGGTGGCCGATCTGACGCGCTATCCGGCGCGCCGTGGATTCGAGGATTTGGTCATGGTCTGCTCCGAGCAGAAAGCCGCCCCCGGCTGGTCCGCCGTGACGTTCCCGAAGGAGCGCAACCTGTGGTTCGGACTGAAGGATTCGAAGGTTCTCGCCTCGACGATCCTCTGGCTCGACAACGGCGGACGCTATGGCGCGCCGTGGAGCGGGCGCAGCTTCAACACGCTCGGCATCGAGGAGATCACCGGCTATTTCCACGACGGCATCGCGGCCTCAGCCAGTCCCAATCCGCTCAAGGCCAAGGGAATCCAGACCGATGTGACGCTGTCGAAGAGCAAACCGCTCGTCGTCAACTACATCATGGGCGCCGCCAAACCGCCTCGCGGATTTGGGCGGGTGACGGATATCCGCCCGCGCGGTAAAGACCTGATCCGCATCAAGGACGAGCACAAAAAAGAAATGACCGCGAAAATCCGTTGGGAATTTCTCAACACGGGCAAGACGGGCATCTGCGAACTGGACGAATAGCCAATGTCCAGCTTTGTCGGCTTTGGCTTCGGCCCGATTCAGGCCGGGCTCTTCCTGGACGAGGCGTTCCGGTCCGGCGCCTTCGATCGTTTGGTCGTTGCGGAAATCAACGCCGAACTGGTGGCGAGTATCCGCGGCGCGAATGGAAATTATGCGGTCAATGTCGCGGCGCGCAACGGGATCGAAGTCCACCAGATCTCGCGGATAGAAATTTTTAACCCTCTCGACGGCGCCGATCATCCAGCGTTGGCTCAAGCCGTGGCCGAAGCCTCTGAAATCGCGACGGCGCTGCCGAGCGTGGATTTTTATGACAAGGGCGCCAACGGCGTGGCGGCGATTCTGGCCGAGGGGCTGTCGCGAAAGATGCACGACCCGCGCCTGCCGCGCGGCATCGTCTATGCCGCCGAAAACCACAATCATGCGGCTGAAATCCTGATGGAAAAAGTTTGCGCGCGCATGGCGCAAACATCGCCGCCGAACGCCGCAACGCGCGCGCATCTGGAAACCAGAGCGCAATTCCTCAATACCGTCATCGGCAAGATGAGCCGCATGGTTGGCGATCCTGAAGAGATCGCTCAGTGTCAACTGTCGCCAATGATCCCGGGCGCGGATAAAGCATTCCTCGTTGAGGCATTCAACCGGATTCTGATCACCCGCGTTTCTCTGCCTGGCTTCGAGCGCCGCATTCGAGCGTTCGAGGAAAAAGACGATTTGCTTCCCTTCGAGGAAGCCATCGCTATATCAGCGAAGCCGCGCAGGACGCGGAATTGATGAACCTGGCGCGGACGGCTTTTCTCGAAGAGTCATGGCCTGCGCTTGCCTTTCGCCATGCCGGCAAAGACCCGCTGTTCAGCGCCGAGGGATATCGCGCGTATGCGTTGGATTTGCTCGAACGCATGGCCAATCCCTGGCTGCGCGACGCGGTCGAACGCGTCGTGCGCGATCCGCGGCGCAAACTGGGATGGAACGACCGCTTGATCGGCGTCATGCGGCTGGCGCTGAACGCCGGGGTCGCGCCGCGCTGCTATGCGCTCGGCGCCGCGCAGGCGTTTGCGATGCTGCGGCAGGAGACCGGAAAATCGCTTGAATCCCTGGCCGCCGAGCTCTGGAATGAGCCCGGTGTTCCTGTGGAAAGCAGACGCGCAATCTTGGAGATGATCGAAAAGGCGCTGCGTGACGAAAAGAAGAAATGCATCCGCTCTGGTTAACCGCTAATGGACGCTAATGAACGCTAATACAGAAATTGCCATAGACTTATCTCTCACATAAAAGGATACGACGCATGGCTCAGTTTAATGGATTGGGAATGCATTTGGGAAATCTTTGCCGCTTGTCCGGCGCGAAGACGCGTTCGATCAGCGCTGAGAATACCACCGGCGAAAAAGGCAAAGGCGCGATGGCCATCGCCGGCACGGGGGCAAACTGCGCGCGCGACCTGGGGCAGGGATGGAAGATCAATCCATGCGTCAAGATCGCAGCGGGCCAGACCTTCGAAGTGGCGGACATCGAAGGCCCTGGCGCGATTCAGCAAATCTGGATGACCCCGAGCGGCGCCTGGCGATTTCTGATTTTGCGCGTGTATTGGGATGGGCAGGAAACGCCTTCGGTCGAATGCCCGGTGGGCGATTTCTTTGCGCATGGCTGGGGCGGGCATGGCTCTTATGTTCAAATTTCTTCACTCGCCGTTTGCGTGAATCCGGGATCGGGCTTGAACTGCTATTGGGAGATGCCGTTCCGCAAGCATTGCCGCATCACGATGGAAAATATCGGCACGGAAGAGGCAACGCTCTTTTATCAAGTCAACTACACGCTGACCGACGTTCCTGAAGACGCCGCGTATTTTCACGCGCAGTTCCGGCGCGTCAATCCCCTACCCTATAAAGATGTTTACCGCATCCTCGACGGCGTCAAGGAGCAGGGGCAGTTCGTGGGCGCGTATCTGGCATGGGGCGTGAACAACAATGGGTGGTGGGGAGAAGGCGAGATCAAATTTTATCTCGACGGCGACACTGACTTCCCGACGATTTGCGGCACGGGCACGGAGGACTACTTCGGCGGGTCGTACAACTTCGAGAATCAGGCTGAGAAGCGCTATCAGGAATTCACGACGCCTTACACTGGGATGCCGCACGTGGTTCGTCCGGACGGGCTTTATAACTCGCAGACGCGGTTTGGTCTATATCGCTGGCACATCTGCGATCCGATCCGGTTTGAGAAAGAGTTGCGCGTCACGATTCAAGCGCTGGGCTGGCGAACGGGAGGAAGGTATCTGCCGATGCAGGATGACATCGCGTCGGTTGCGTATTG
>JAPLSP010000356.1 GCA_026398575.1 Candidatus Sumerlaeota bacterium
AGCAACCGCACTCCAAATGCTGGCGCCGCTCCTATCCGCATGAATCCTTTCTATCGGCATGAATATTTGCGATAAATTCATGTCGGCGGTTTCGCAGATGTTAGTGCAACTTCTCGCCTTTCTGCCTCACTCGGGCCGCCGCAAGTTGGGAATCCGGATCGAGAGCGTATCGCTGGCGGGCTTGGTGAAATCTTTGAGCATCGTCCGATCCGGCGTCGCGCGCTCAATGCCTGTCACGGTATCCGCAAACGGCTCAATCGAGACGCTGGGACTGTCGAGCGTTCCTTCCACGCGAGCTCGGAAGGCCTTTCCCACCGCGTCGCTCACGGGCCGCGCGACGCGTTTGACTCCTTGCGCCACCCATCCTATCACGGGAACATCATCGAGGAAACCGCCGACGCCCTTGAGCAGGTTGACCGTGACAATGGCGTCTATCTTGCGATCGAAATCCACCGATCCTGCCGCGGTCAGTTCCATCGCTTCTCCCGCCAGCGCAAACTCCGGAACCGCAATTCGCCGGTTCCGGCATTCAAAGCCCGCTGCGGCCTGGTCAAAGGTTACTTTCTTGAAGCGCCCCCCCGAGTTCAACGCCTGGCCCAGTTGGGTCAAAAGCCGGTTCTCCTGAAATTGCAGCTGATCGGAATACAAGTGCCCGGCGCCTTCCATGCTCGCCCAATCCGCGCCGGTTCCCTTGAATTCCATGAAACCCGAAATCTCTCCCGCCAGGCCTTTGCCGCTGCCGACACGGAAGTTCGCCAGCAGCGGCTGCAATTGAATGCTCTTGCCGACTCCGCGCGCCTGCCATCGGTACTCGTCGGCGTCATCTTTGGAGATTTCCACCACTGCCGTCGTTTGGCCGGAATAGGCCAACGCCCTTGCATCCGCCCGGATTACCGTCGTCTGCCCGGGCGCGTGGCGATACGAAACTTGCGCGGTCAAGTCATCGGCTTCATAGATGCGCCAATGCGCTTTGCCAACCTGGAACGCGCCGCCAATATCTATCGTCCATTCGTCCGAATCCGCTGAGCCGGAAACGTGTGGCGGACGCAGGGCTTCAGGCAATTCCAGCGCCGAGCCGCGCGGACGCCGGCGCCAGGATTGGAGCCACTCGGTTACATCGGCGTTCTTATGCTCCATCTCGAACCACATCCGCAGTTGGCGTTTTTCCGGAAAGATCGCGGCAAACCGGTGAATCGCCACGTCTTTGATGCGGCCGAAATCCCCAAGAACGTTGCGCGCATAGAAAACGCCGTCCACATAGTAGAGCTCGCCGCGAAGGTTTGTCACGTCCGCGGGCATGGATTCATACGTAAAACGCGCGCCGTCGCTGCGCATGCGAATCCAGAGCGCGGGGCTTGTTGACGCCGTCGCCTCGGCCTCATCGCCGGCTGGCGCCGTTCCGATTTCCTGCGCGGTTTGCAATTGCGCAAGCATGCCGTCCAGATTCAGCGCCGCCATACTGATCTCTGGCCGTTTCCAGTCCGGTTTCCAGCCGGTGAACGGCGAACGGGTTCGAAGGCATGCTTCAAACGCCACGTCGCCATCCACGTCGCACGAGTGAAGATAGCGCGGCGCCAGGCGTTGCACTCGCTTCAGGTTTGCCCGGCCCGTCAGATTGAGCGCCACTTGTTTCTGAAAGATGCTTCCCTGGCACTCGAACGGAATCCCGCCGGCAAGCCCGCGAAGGTTTTCGACGCGGAACCTGCGCGCGGCGCCGTCATAGGCCAACACGCCGGAGATATCGCTGAAAGGCGCCGCGAAATCCTCCCAGTCCGGCTGGAAGCCAACGTCCTGCAAACGGATCGTGACGCCGGCCTGCCAGTCCTTGGGCGACAGCATCGGTCCTGTGATCGAGCCTTCGCCGCTCGTTTTGCCGCGCGGCTTCCAGCGCGCGGCCTCCGCGCGCTCGCGTTCCGGCAATATCGCCAGCAATTCACTCACGCCCAACTGCGAACCGATCTTCAAATCCATCCGCGGGCGAACCCAGAAATAGCTATCGCCCCGTATCCCGCCGCTCAAATTCGCCTTCATCGTTCCCAAGCGGCCGATGAGATCGTTGGTCAGCAGCGAATCGCCCTTGCTGCTAAAGGTTCCGTTGATCTGCTCGATGGGATACGGAAGGCTGGGATGGCGGAAGGCGGCGGACGTCAGCGTCGCGTCGGCCTGGACTTGGGGACGCGAGAAGTCCCAATGGCCCGAAGAGGCGCGATGAATTTCCTGGGTCAGCCGGCCCAGGATGGACATCTGGCCCGTCAGGCCGATGTTTTGGGCGTTAAGAATATCGCCCAAACCTTTGGCGGCGAGAAATTGCCTCAAATCCACGTTGGCGCGGAAAAAGAACTCCCCCGTGAGCGGTCCGGACCCCAGCGCGTCGCCCTTCATAGTCCCCGACATCGAAAAGCGCCCGCCGTCCACCGCGCCGGAAACCTCGCGCAGCGTCAACTGCTCCGGCGTATATTGCGCGTCCAGCGTGCCGTCCCTCATTTCCAGAAACAGATTCGAATAGCCGCCCTTGAGATCGTTGAGCTGCCCTGACGCCATCAAAATGCGCGCCGCAAACGGATCGAGCTTCCCCTCGAGATCGAATTCGGCCCGCAGCCGCGCGCGCTCGGAAATCTTGACGCCTCCCGGCACGCGCAACTGCCCGGCGATCCGGCGGAACACCGCGCCGGGAATGCGGTAAACGCTCAAGCTCGCCTTCCAGGCGCCGCCTTCGCCCACGCGGCAATCGCCCTGCGCCCGCATATCCGTCTGGTCGCCCGTAACGGAGAGGCGGCGCACTTCCAGCAATTGCTTGTCGCTGCGCCATTCCCAATCCGCCGCAACGCTTACGTCCGTATCGCCTGTGAATTTGACGCCGCCCGAATCGAGAACCTGCGCTTCGATGGCTTTCATCTCGACGGCGCCGGACCATTCGCCCTGCCGGCGCGTTTGCCGTTGGAACATTCCGGCAAAGCGCGGACGCGTGAGAAACAATGTGCGCTTTGCGCCGTCTTCCCAAGTCAAAGGCGCGGTGGCTTCGCTGAGGAAAACATCGAACGTCAGGCGTTCGCTTTCAACCGCATATCGCAGGCTGGCGCGCCACCGGTCCGGACGATGATTGATGTCGGAGCCATAAAGGCTCACATCCAGGATATCCTCATCGCCGATTTCCTCTTCGGAATGAAAACGATAGTGGATGTCGGCCTGAATCGCTTCCAGGCGAACCACGCCCGGGCTTTGCCCTGCGCCGCCGGGAAGCGTCAGGTTGGCGCTGGCGTTTTCGATCAACAGCCGCTTGAGCCGGAACGCCGGAGCGTTGGGCGCCGCGCCTTTGCGCTGAATGGAAGCGGCCAGCGAACTGATCGGCTGCGGAATGGAGATCGTTCCGCCGCTGATCGCAAAATCCATTGTGGCAGGTTCGAATAGATGGAGCGATTCAATGCTCCGGCGCGAGCGCGAAAAAAGTTCCCAAATAGCAAACTGAACCTCCGCCCGCCGGCAGCTTAGCCTGGGAGCGCGTCCGTCCTCGGACGCAACGGCGCACTCCGAACCCAAGGCAGTCACACGGCCCTCTTCGCCCGCTTCGCGTTTTATCGGCGTTCCCCCGGCGCCCGCATCGCTTTTCGCCGCATAAGTCGCGCTGGAAGCTTCGTCGCCCAAAGGCGTAAGCACAAGGTTATCGAATTTGAATACCCCCTGGCAGAAATAATACGATCCGGGGTCGAATTGCGCCTTGACGCCCAGCGCTCCTTCCAACGCTTCTTTTACCTGGCGGTCCAGCCATCGCGAATGAACCGGCACAAACCACAGCAGCGCCACCGCTCCCAGCAGGATCAATAGCATATATGCAAACAGGCGCAGGAAGAAACGCCGGATGCGATGCTTGCGGGGTGGGGGACCAGCGGGGCTGGGCGGGGGGGCCGGGCGGCTATCCATCGCGGAACCACCC
>JAPLSP010000488.1 GCA_026398575.1 Candidatus Sumerlaeota bacterium
CCGCTTCTCATATCCGCATAAACCTACTCTCCCTGAATGAGGTTTTGGATAAGAATGCAAGCTGTCTCCTATTCATTTATTTTGGCAACTTCGTCCTGGGAGCTGGCAAGCAGCGCTTCCGAGGCTGAAGATGAATTTGCCAAAGCAGCGGATGGATTTGCCAAGGCGGACGATCAGGAGAATGAACTGGCGCGGCGCGTCTATCGGGATCCGGAGGCGTTTGTGGAACTGTATCGGCGATACTATGACCGCATTCGGGGCTTTCTGTATCGCCGGACGATGGACGTGGAGGTGGCCGACGACTTGACGGCGCGCGCGTTTCTGGCCGCGCTCGAATTCCTTCAGCGACAGGAGCGCGCGCTGGCCTTTCGTCCCTGGCTTTATCGCATCGCGGTCAACGTTCATCTTTCACATCAGCGCAACCTGTGGCGGCGGTTGAAGCATCTGGCGCAATGGGCCAGGCAGCCGCGCCGCGTCGCCGCGCCTCCCGACCGCTCGATGAGGCGCCGCGAGGACCGCGCGCAATTGCGGCGCGAGCTGGACGCGCTGCCGGACGCCTATCGGCTGGCGCTGATGCTGCGCTATGACGAGGAACTGCCTTACGACGAAATCGCGCGCGCGCTCAAGATCAAGGAAGGCGCGGTCCGAAGCCGGGTTTCGCGCGGTCTGGCGATGCTCCGGAAGCAGATGCGAGGATAGGAGAAAGGTAATGTTTTACGGCGCAAAATCCGTTTAATCCTTTAATCCGTGGTACAAGGCGCCACCACGGATTAAAGAATTAAACGGATTACCATGAACGACAACATGTTGTCGTTCGACGCATGATAATGGCTACGGAGAGTGAATAAATGAACTGGCTCGAAACTCAATTAGCGGCCTCGAAACCGCAGCCGCCGGAATCGCCGGAGCGCCGCGCACTTTTGGAGGCGGCGCTGCGCCGCCGCATGACAGCGGGCGCAGAACCGGGCGCTGAGCCGCTTTCTGCTCGCGCGTATCTGAGCCTTTTGGCAGGCGTCTTGACGCTGCTGATATTGGTTCTGATGGGCGGAGCGCCCAGCCCCAACGCTCGCAGCCTCGTGGATGCGGAAAGCCTGGATGATATTCTGCCGCGCGGCGAACGCGCCTGGGTTGCGACTCCTTCATGGAGCGAACTCCGCCGAAACCTGACGGCGCCGCCTGTGGACGCCGAGGCCATCCGTCGCATCAAAGCCGAGCGCCGGCAAAGCCTTGACGCCACCCTCTGGCCCGCTTCAGAGAGAGCCGACAATCCACCTACCCATTAATCGGGGGCGCAAGCCAGAATTTCAGTCAAATTTACCACTGAAGGCCAGCACGCCACCACCGAGCCTTGTGCCGGTGGAGCGATGGTTTTGCTCTAGAAAAGGGCGCCCATTTTATCCTTCGCCACCGCCGGGCCTTGTGCCGGTGGAGCGATGATTTCGTGCTGGGGGCACCCGATTATGCCAGACAATCATCGCCCCACTGGCACAAGGCCCAGTGGTGGCGACGAGAAAAAAGCGCCCACTGCTGGAGCAAAACCATCGCTCCACCGGCACGAGGCCCGGTGGTGGCGGAGGGAATCGGAATTCTGGATTGCACCCCCATCGGGGTTTCCGTGATTATCCGGCTTGCGGATGCCTGAATTCATTTTTGCCTTCCGTTTTTCAGCCAAAGGGACATGCCGCTTGCGCGCCGTGAGACGCGCTGCAGCACGAGCCGCATTGGGAGGCTTTTTCGCCCAGACTGCACGATTGGCGCGGCCCTTTCGAAATGATGACGCCCGCCGATCCGGCAATCAGCCGGCGCGCCGAGTCTCCGCCGCGCTCGACGCAGCGCGCCGGCGCCTTGCGCCCCAAACGCTCATAAACCTGCAAGCACGAGGTAAAGGCCGGTTCGCTCATCGGTTGCGCGACTTCCACTTCTTTTTTCATGCAATCGCATTTATACTCATAAGTAGCCATGATGCTTTTTTTCACTCTCACCGATTAAGAATGACCGCTTGGGATCGCTTGGGATCAGAACGGCTCAACGATATTGAACGTCGCAAAATACACTTCCCGGGCCGCGCCGGTTTTGAGGATTTTATTGATCTCGCGCAAGAGCTGGCGCTTGATCGTCAATTTGCCTTCAATCGTGCGCAGCCGCTCATACGAGACCGATTGAAGGATCAGAAGCGCTTTTTCTTTCATCGTCGTCTTGTTCTGCTGCAATTCCTCTCCGGCGGAAGCGCGCGACAGCTCGACGGTATAATCCAGGATCAGAAATCGCGGAACGGCGGTTTGTAACTGGAGGCGATGCTCGCCCATCGCGACCAGCACCGCGCGTTTCGCATCCCAGTTCAGCAGGTCCGGATGGACGCGGACGGGTTTGCGTTCTTCCATCGCTTGCGCTTCCGTGGTCCGCTTGTCATCCCATGAACGATAGACGTTTTCGAAATCCGCTGCTTCCAGCGCCGCGCGCGCCGCCGTCGTGATTGCCGTATTGCTCAGGATTTCGTCATTGGCCGCTGTTCGCGTGGTCCCATTATCCATCAGCCCAACCATTTCAAATCTCGATGCGTTTCGAGACATGGCCTCCTGATCCGCCAGCTTCAGCGTATTTGTCGTTCCCTTCTGCGCGGCGCGCGGAGTCTCCTTGGCCGCTGGAGGCTTGGCGTCCTTACCCGCTGGAGGCTTTGTTTCATTGCCCGCCAACGCGAGCGGACACAATGGCACGGCGCAATAGCAACACGCCAGGAGTAAGCGAGCAAACCAACGCTTTCCGGATTTGGAATGATTTTTTCCCATACTGTCGCCCTTGCCCCGGCACGCCGGAAGTATCCAGCTGGATTGGATCGGACCGCAAAGCAAAAAAACAGGAGGGCGCAAAGTTCTTCCTTGCGGCGCGCGCCCGAAGGCTTTTACATCTCTTGAAGATACGGGCCAATTTTTGCACAAGGACTATGCTATGGAATGGTATTACGCTCAGCGGGGAGAGCAACAACCGCGCGGTCCGCTCAGCGAAGAGCAGTTTCAGGAACTGGTTCGCTCCGGCGCAATCCAGGCTGATACGTTGGTTTGGCGCTCCGGCATGGCCGATTGGGCGCCCTATGGGAGCATCGCTCCGGCGGCGACGCCAGCGGCAATCGGCGCCTCAACGCCGGATTTCCTATCCGCTTTGCCGGCGGGCGATTTATCCACTGGCGCCACGGCGGGCGAACCGGGCGCCGCCGGCCAGACGGCTGATGTTTCCATGCCTGCGGACGTTTCCGCTGCGCCGGCTGGAGCGCCTGCTGCTGCGCCCGCTGCCGCGCCCGCAGCCGGGATGGCATCCGCGCCCGCCGGCGCCCCTGTTGTTGGCCAGCTTTATTGCACCGAATGCGGCCGGGCGTATTTCGCCAGCGACTTGGCGCAGTATGGATGGCGGCGCGTTTGCCCTTTGTGCCGCGAAGCGTTCCTGCAAAAAGCGAGCGGCTCTGTCTCGGCCACCGGCGCCATGGAATACGGCGGATTCTGGGTGCGCTTCGTGGCAAAGCTGATTGACTGGATCATTGAATGGATGGCCGCGAGCTTGATTCAGTTTTTTTTCGTTCATGATATTTCCCGGTCGCTCGATCAGGTTAATGATATTCAAGATTTGGCGCCAATATTCAGCGCAATGATGATCAGCGCATTCATTACATTGCTGATCACGGCGGCATATAGCACCCTTTTCGTGGGCAAGTATGGCGCGACGCCGGGCAAGATGGCGCTGGGGTTGAAGGTCGTGAGCCCCAACGGCGGCGCGGTAAGCTATGGCCGCGCATTGGGTAGATTTTTTGCGGAGATGCTCAGCCAGCTGACCTGTTATATCGGCTACATTATCGCCGGTTTCGACGATGAGAAGCGCGCGCTGCACGACTATATCTGCTCAACCCGCGTCATTCGCAGCTGATCGCAGCGCGGCCGCATAATTCCGTTCTTCATTTTTCGAGGGAGCAATCATCATGCTGACGGGAAGAGATCGCGTCAGGAAAGCGATGCTGTGTGAAGAGGTGGACCGCGCGCCGTGGGTTCCCTTCATTGGATGCCACGGCGGGCGGCTGATCGGCGTATCGGCCGACGATTATCTCAAATCGGAAGACCACATCGTCCGGGGCGTCCAGGCGGGAATTGACCGCTATGCTCCCGACGGCGTTCCGGTGTGCTTCGATCTTCAGATCGAGGCCGAGACGTTCGGCTGCGAACTCAAATGGGCCAAAGACAATCCTCCCGCGGTCGTCAGTCATCCGCTGGCGGGCGCGAACAGCGGGAAGCTGTCGTCCTTGCGCGTTCCCAGCGCCGCGCAGGGAAGGATCGGAATGTGCATGTCAGCGGCGCGGCGTTTGCGCAAGGCCAATCCCGGCGTGGCGCTTTATGGATTGATCACGGGACCGTTCACGCTGTCGCTGCATCTGATGGGAACGGAAATCTTCATGCGGATGTTCGAGGATCCGGACAGCGTCAAGGACTTGATGGCCTTTTCGCAATCGGTGGCCGAAGCGATGGCGGATTATTATATTGACGCGGGCGTGGACGTGGCGGCGGTGGTGGACCCCATGACCAGCCAGATCGGCCCGGACCAGTTCCGCGAGTTCGTCACGCCGTATATGGCGCCGGTGTTTGCGCGCATTCGCGGGCGGGGCGCGCTGGGTTCCTTCTTCGTTTGCGGACACGCGCAGCAGAATATCAAGGCGATGTGCGAGTGCATGCCGCATAACGTTTCGGTGGACGAAAATATCGGGCTCGAATACGTGCGCGATATCTGCCTCGAACGCGGCATCAGCTTCGGCGGCAATCTGCAGCTCACCTCCGTGCTGCTCCTGGGAAAGCCGCTCGACGCCAAGCGCAACGCGATCGCCTGCCTCGAAACCGCCGGACCCAGAGGCTTCATCCTGGCGCCGGGCTGCGACCTGCCTTACGCCACGCCGCCGGAGAACATCGAAGCCGTGGCGGCCGTCGCGCGCGACGCCTACGAGCGCGAAGCGGTCCAGGCCATGTCCGCCGGCGAGGAGGAGCAGGAACTCCTGGACATGCGCGAATACGGCCAGACGGATCGCGTGATCGTGGACATCATCACGCTGGATTCCGAGGCCTGCGCGCCGTGCCAATACATGGTCGAATCGGTCAAGGCCATCGCGCCGGAGTTCGAAGGCATCGTCAAATGGCGCGAACACAAGATCAAACAAAGGGAATCGCTGGTCTTCATGACCTCGCTGATGGTCAAAAACATTCCGACGATCTGCATTGACGGGAAAATCACGTTCGTCTCGCGCATCCCCGCGAAAGAGGAACTGGCGGCGGCCATCCGCAAACGCATCTATGAAAAACTGCGCATGAAAATCCGGCGGCGACAGGCCACGCTCACCGTCTTGGGCGATGGCGGCGATAAATGCCTGCAACTCCGCGACGCCGTCGAAAAAGCCGTGATCGAATTGGGCGCGGAAGTGCATGTGACGATGGCGACGAATGAAAACGAAATTCAGGCTTATGGAGTTCTGTCTGCGATGACGCCGGCGATTGTGTTGACAACTCATCAAATCAAATCCACTGGAGCGGTTCCTGATATCGCCGTAATCAAAGAATGGATCAAAGACCTGCGAGCGTAGGGCGGGGGTCAGGGGTCGGGGGTCAGGGGCGCGGATCAGGAGAGGGAACCATTTCATGAGCGCGCTTCAGCGCGGCTTCTCGACATGCTTCAGCGCCAGTTTTTCGAGCCTTTGCTGTTGCTGAAGCGGGCCGAGAAGCCGCGCTGAAGCGCGCTATGAGTATGATGCAGCCCTGCAACACCCCTGCTGAAGCAGGGTGCAAAGAAGAGCCGGCTGAAGCCCGGCTAAAATGGTAGTCGTGCGGCTATAGTAGCGCTTTGTTGCGCCAGTCCGCGATAGATGTCCGGTCCTTGTAGGATCGTTGTTAATAATCGTCAATCATCAATCGTAAATCGTAAATCCACCAATGTCCAAGATTCCAATTCTTCTTTTGACCGGCTATTTGGGCGCGGGCAAGACGACGACGCTGAATCATCTGTTGTCTTTGCCGGAGATTCGGCGCAGGAGGCTGGCGCTCATTCTCAATGAATTCGGCGCGCTGGGCGTGGATGGCGAACTTATCCGGCCCGGCGCGTTCGACAAATTCGAGCTCAACAAAGGCAGCATTTTCTGTATCTGCGTCAAGACGGACTTCATCAAGACGCTTGATGAAATCGCCGCGCGCGTGCGGCCGGACCTGGTTTTGGTCGAGGCGACGGGCATCGCCGAGACGCGCGATCTGATCGCGTTTGCCAGCGAGGCCTGCCTGCAGGACCGGTTCGAGATTCAAGCCAACGTCTGCCTCGTGGACGCCCGCCACTTCGTAACGGTCGCGCCCATGCTGAAAGCCGCGCGCGGTCAGGCGCAATGGGCCGATGGCATTGTCATCAACAAAACGGACCTGTCATCGCCCGCTGAGTTGGACACATTGGAATCGATGCTGGCGGCCATGAATCCGCAGGCGCCCCGCATTCGCGTTCAGTTCGGCGCCATCCCCGCCGATTTCCTGCTCAGCCTGCGCCATACGCCGCGCTCCGGCGATTTGCTTGCCGAGCCGCCCGATCCGCTCTTTTCCGAATCCTTCGAAACGGACCATCCCGTGGACCGGGGCCTTTTCGAGCAGGCGCTGGAAACGCTGGGCGACAAGGTTCTTCGCCTCAAAGGACGCGTGGACTTTGGCGCCGGGCCTGTCTTCATCGAAAAGGCCGGGGCAAGCCTGATCGAGAAAGCGCCTCCCTCTGGCAAACTCGGCACCGCCTTCGTCGTGATCGCATGGAACATCCGTCAAAGCGAATTGCGCGAGCTATTTGAGCGGGCGTGGGAAAGCTAGTTTTTCGCTTTCTGGATTTGCCTATTGACGCCCGGAAAAATAAACCGCAAAAAAGCGCCCTTTGCGGGAGGCCGTCCGCGTCCGCAGACGAAGATTTGAAATCTGAAATTTGAGATTTGAAATCTGAAATTTGAGATTTGAGATTTGAGATTTGAGATTTGAGATTTGAAATCTGAGATTTGAAATCTGAAATCTGAGATTTCAACTCCATAATCCATAATCCGAAAACTAAAAACCGAAAACCGAAAACCACAATCATCATGACTTTCCGCCGTCCTCAATATCTGCTCTTCGCCTCGGCCCTGCTCGATATGGTCTATTCCTTTCTTGCCGTGACGATTCAACAAATCGGCAAAGACCAGCTCGGCGCTTCGGCGTCGCTGCTGGGCGCCTACGGCTTTGCCTCTATGCTGATCTATATCCCTCTATGTTTTGTGTCGGGGCGCGCTTCAGAAAAATGGGGGCGGGGATTCGTGATGGCCATCGGCATGTCGCTGCTGGCGCTGGCCTGCGCGCTGCTGCTGGCGATGCAGCATAAATATCTGATCTTCGTTCCGCTGCTCCTTGTCGGCGCGTCGGGCGGCATCATCTGGCCGGTGGTCGAGGCGGCCCTGAGCGACGGCCAGACGCCCGGCCAGATCAAGCGCGCGACGGGATACTTCAACATCTCATGGCTGAGCGCCATGGGCGTGGCGGCCATCATCGCCGGCGCGCTCTATTCCTGGAATCCCAACGCGCCGATCGTCGCGTCCATCGTGATCATCCTCGCGCTTCTGGCGATCATGTCCCGCCCGGAAACCATGCGCATCGCGCCCTGGGGCGTCGCAAGCGCTGAGGATCACGAATCGTCGGCGCCGGCGGGACTTGGGGCGCTCTTCATCCAGCTCGCTTTCATCGGCAACCTGACGGCGTATCTGCTGATCAGCTGCTATCGCTCGCTGCTGGCCGAGTACGCGCTTCCCGTGGGCATCACGGGCTGGCGCTTCGGGCTGCTGGCCGGATCCGTGACGCTGGGGACGGTGCTCAGCAACGTGATCCTGCTGATCTGGCGTTCGTGGCATTATTCGCTGCGCATATTGATTGGCGCCGAGGTTCTCGTGATCGCGCTGCTCGTTGTTTTCGTCTCCGTCAACTCATACATCCTGCTCGTGACGGTGTCCGTGCTGCTCGGACTTCCGCTGGGGCTGATCTACTACTCGAGTTTGTATTACGGTTTGGAGCAATGCGAAAATCGCGGCGCGCACGGCGGCAACCATGAAGCGCTGATTGGCGCCGGACTGACCCTCGGGCCACTCTTCGGCGGATGGGCCATCGCGCTGACCGGCTTCACCCGCGCCAACTTCGTCCTCTGCGCCTTCTTCTTCGTCGGCGCCATCTTCTTCCAGCAAGCCCTCTATCGCCGGCGGATGAAGAAGATCAGCGTCGCAGGACATTAATCCGCATTTCTCACCAAGGCCACTGTGTCGTGCCCTGAAAGGGCCAAAAGAAACCAGCCCAGGGCAACGCCCTGGGAACCGCCAGAGCTTATTCTTTCAAGCCCTGTATGGGCGGAAGAGCAATTGTCAGAATGTGGAAATGTTTTCTTTCGCCCCTTCAGGGCTTTACATAAATTATTGGGCTATTCCCAGGGCGTTGCCCTGGGCTGATTTCTTTTGGCCCTTTCAGGGCACAATAGAACGGTGCTGGGGCCAGAGTTCTTGCGCGAATTGGCAAACACTGGTGAGCAATGCGGGTTAAGCAATTTCAGCGGCCGCGTGACGACACGCTTTGATGACGCGCGCAATCTCAGCTTCCGTCCAGTCCGGATTGATTGTCAGGAAGAAAACGCGGCGCAGATGGGCCAGCGTGCGCGGACACGTTTCGGGGCCGTAGTCGGCTCGAAGTCCCTGGTTCTCCTCGAAGTTGAAGGGATTCATCCGCGGGTGGTGCATGATGCGCTTGGCCCGCAGCGGTTCCCATTCTGTATAGACGTGCTTGCCGTGGTTGATTCCGATGTAACCGCGTCCGCCGCCCGCAAGAGTTTTTTCGGCGAATCGGGCGGTTTGCTCCGGCGTATCGAACCGGAAGGGAAGCACGAGGCCGCAGTCGCCTTCGGGATCGTTGTTGGGGCTGAATCGAATGCCAGGCGCGCCGGTGAGTTCCTGCGCCACGCGATTGCGGATGCGGCGACAATCGCCAAGAATGCCGTCGAGGCGGCGCAGTTGCATTCTGAGAATAGCGGCCATCACCTCGTCGGCGCGATACTGCTGCGCGACGAAGATGGGAACCTTGATTTCGGCGGCCATCGGGCGGAAATTGGCGCCGGAATCGTGGAAGACGAAGGCGCGTTCGTAAATCTCGCGGTCGTTGGTCACAAGGCATCCGCCTTCGCCGCCGCCGGAGATGATCTTGTACCAGTTGAAGCTGAAAGCCCCCGCCGCGCCCCAGCTGCCGGTGCGGCGGCCTTTATAGCTGCCGCCGTCCATCTGGCAGGAGTCTTCGAGGACCTGAATCTTGTGTCGGGCGGCGATGGCGGTGAGGCGTTCGAGATTGGCGGGGCGTCCCATCATGTGAACCGGGATGATCGCCTTCACGCGCGGGCTTAGCTTGCGCTCAACGTCATCGGGGTCCATCGCCAGCGTCTCGTCCACTTCAGTCAGAACGGGAATGGCGCCGGCGGTGAGAACGGAGGTGGCGGTGGCCATCCAGGTATAAGCCGGAACGAGCACCTCGTCGCCGGGACCGACGCCCATCGCCGCCAGGCCGCACACAAGCGCCGCCGTCCCGCCGCCGCACATCAGCAGAGCATACCGGCTGCCGATCATCTGCGCCCATTCCGCCTCAAACTTGTCCACCTCACCCAGGTGGCCGTCGGAGGGATTCCCAATCCGGAACCACTGCCTGGACTGAAGGACTTTGGTGACTTCGGCGATTTCTTCCTGGCCGCATCGAAACATGGCGCGCCTCCTTCATTTCCTTGGAGAGGTTGTCAATTTTGCCCGCGCAATTCAAGCGCATACTGGGAGCGCCACTGGGAGCGCCGGCATCTCTGCCG
>JAPLSP010000181.1 GCA_026398575.1 Candidatus Sumerlaeota bacterium
CTCTGAATGACAAATTCAGCGACGTATTTTTGCTTTAGGTACGAATGCAATGCGCTCAGAAGCAGCGCCGTTCCTATCCGCATGAGTCTTCTCTTCCTACATGCGAATTTGAGAATTTCGGAGGTTTCCATTGACCGATCCCAACGTCTGCGCAAGAATATCAGCGAAGCGGGTTTTTCTTTATGAAGCGTTTGTTCACAAACTACGAATTCACTTCCTATCTGATATGGGCGGCCGTCGCAGCGGGTTTTGCGATCGCCTGGATGCTGTATCCCCATCCGCGGCAAAGCGCCCAGCAAGCAGGCAAGGTCGAACTCACGATCTGGTTCCCCGGCGCCGTTCAGGATTCCTACCTGGCGATGATCGAGGAATTCATGCGCCGCAATCCGCGCTATCGCGTGATTGCGGCTTCGGCCGCCGTGCGCGACGCCACGGCCGATCCCACGCGTTTTTTGCTGGGCGTGGCGGGCGGCGAGGCGCCGGACGTCATCTTTTTCGACCGGTTCGCCATCGTCGAGTGGGCCAGCCGCGGCGCCTTCCAGCCGCTGGATGGGTATCTCGAGGAAGAAAAAAAGATTTCCGACGGCATTCGCAAGGAAAACTACGTCGCTCCGGCGTGGAATGAAGGGGTCTATAAAGGCAAGGTCTATGCGATCCCCAACAGCTGCGACACACGCGCGCTGTTTTATGCCGAAGCGCCTCTGATCCGCGCGGGATTCGTCTATAAGGCCGGCGATCCGGAAGTGGAATCCGGCCAGACGCGCGCCGGCAGGGCGCGCCCGCCCAAGACCTTGGAAGAAATTTGCCGCAAGCGCCTGCAGGCCGGCGGAACCGTTACCGCCAACGGCACGGCGCAGCTAACGAGCCTGGTCCGGCGCCCCGCCGTCAATGAAGACGCCCCACCGGACGCCAAGCCGGATTTGAATGCGTGCGGCGCGCGCCCGGGAGACGTCGCGGCGCTGGTGGCCGGCGGCAAAGTCTTCCGCGCCCGCATCATCGAGATCACCGGCCCCACGTCGTTCCGTCTGGACTTTGGGCGCGAACTGCCGCCCTCGACGCGGCAGGTTCCCGCCCAGTTTCAGGGCGCCTGCGAAATCAAAGTCTTCGACCAGGACGGCTACATCCCCCGCCTGTCGCGATATGATGAAAGTACGGGATTGCTGACATCCGTAGGGTATCTGCCGATGTTCGGCAACAGCTGGCTATATATGTACGGCTGGCTTTTCGGCGGCGAGTTCATGAAGAGCGACGGCGTCGAATGCAATCTCGACAGCATCGAGATCGTCCGCGCTCTGCAATGGTCCACGGACGCTTATGACTGCCTGGGCGGCTACGAAGCGGCCAATGTCTTCCGCGTCGCGGCCGAAAGCGGCGGCGTCAGCACGATCCTCGATCCCTTCCTCACCGGCAAGGTGGCGATGAAGATAGACGGCGACTGGATTCTGCAAAGCACGCTGACCTTCAAGCCTGACATGGATTTTGAGGTGTCGAATCCGCCGCTGCCCGAGGCGCGGCTCAAGGCCGGCTGCAAGCCGGTGAGTTGGATGGGCGGATGGGCGTTTGCGCTGCCCGCCGCGGGCAAGGCTCAAAGCGACAAAGTGCGGCTGGAAGGCGCGTGGAAGCTGCTGCAATGGCTGGTTTCATTCGAGGGGTTGAAGATGCAGGCCGAATATGACGCCTCGCTGGCGCGCGCCAAAGGGCAGACGTTTTTCCCGAGGCTCCATCCGGACACGAAGGTGCTGGCCTGGTATCGGGAGCGCTTCCTGAGTCCCGACTCCAATATTCCGCCGACCATCGTCACGGCCTTCGACAAATTCGCCTCGCTCCTCCCTTACAGCCGGTACCGCCCCGTGACGCCCGTGGGGCAGCGGCTTTGGACCGAGCACGTGCGCTCGACCGAGAAGGCCCTGAATCATGTCGCCCATCCTTATGAATCGCTCAACTACGGCAAGCTCCAGGTTCAGATTCACCTCGAACGCGCCTTGCATCCGCCTGCCGGGCCGCTGGTTCCCTGGGGCGTTGTGATCGGCTTCTATATCGCCGCCATCCTGGCCATCGCCGCCGGATTGGTGATCGTTCAGGAGCGGCGGCGGCGGTTGTTCGGCGGGCGGCGCCAGGCGTGGTTCGAAGGCTTCGTCTGCGCCTCGCCGTGGCTGACGGGATTCCTGATTTTCGGCGCCGGGCCGATTGTCTTTTCGATCATCATCAGCTTCTCCCACTATGACGTGCTCAACCCAGCGCGCTTCATCGGATTGAAAAACTATGCCGACTTGCTGGGAAGCCATCTCGACCCGGTGACCCAGCAAAAAACATGGAACGACCCGCTGCTCTGGAAGAGTCTGGGCAATACGCTGTTCATGGTCCTCGGCGTGCCGCTGGGGATCGCGGCGGGGTTGGCGCTGGCGCTGCTGCTCGATGCCAAAGTGCGCGGATTGCATGTCTATCGCACGATCTACTACCTGCCGGCCATTGTTCCGGCCGTGGCTACGTTCATCCTGTGGCTGTCCATCCTTTCGCCCTCGACCGGCATCCTCAATCAGGTCCTGCGGGCGATCGGATTCGACCACCCTCCCAACTGGCTGCAAAATCCGGCCTGGTCAAAGCCTGCGCTGATCCTCATGGGGCTCTGGAGCGTGGGCGGTGGCATGATCATCTGGCTGGCGGGCTTGAAAGACATCCCTGAAACCCTCTATGAAGCCGCGGCCATTGACGGCGCCAACCGCGTTCAGCGCTTCATCCACGTGACGCTCCCGATGCTCAGCCCCTATATCCTGTTCAACATGGTCATGGGTCTGATCGGCGTCTTCCAGATTTTCGAGGCCGCGTTCATCATGACGGACGGCGGTCCGGCTGACTCCACATTATTCTTCGCCTATAAGCTGTTCAACGAGGCGTTCCGCTTCCTCAACATGGGCGTGGCCAGCGCGATGGCCTGGTTCCTGTTCATCCTCGTGCTGGCCATCACCCTTTTCCAGCTGTGGCTGAGCAAGAAGTGGGTTCATTATGGCGGAGGATGATCAAAATTTCCTCTGTCCGACCGGTCCGACGCGTCCGACCAGTCCGACGCGTCCGAGCGCCCTTTCTGCCCAGCTCCGGGTTTTGATTTTCCATCCCGCTCTGGCGCCCTATCGCATTGATCTCCTTAACCATCTGGCGCTGGAAATGGAATTGAGGGTGGTTTTCATGAGAGGCGACGTCGTTTATCACCGGCAGCTGGATCAGAAGGATTTGCGTGTGCAATTGAACTGCCTTCATGAAAACTGGAACAAAGGCTTCCGGTTCATGAAGAGGGATTTTAGAATTGGCATGGGGCGCTTGATCCGCGAATGGCGCCCGGACGTGGTTTGCGCCTCGGAGTTCTCTTACTCGACGCTTTATTTCGCATTATATCGCCGGCTTCGAGCGCCAATGGATTTCGGCCAGATGCTCTGGACTGAAGAAAATCCCGATATGCTGGCGCGCCGGGGATTCATCCGCCGGGCCTTGCGCGCCCTGTGCGGACGAATGGTTGACAGCGTCGTTGTGTATTCGCAAGGATCAGCCGAAGCGTTTGCGCGCGCCGGCTTGGTTGAAAAAGAAAAACTATTCGTTTGCGGCAATCATCAATCCGAAGACAGCTTCTCGGCCAAACTGGCCGCGGCGCGCTCTTTGATCTCGGAATCTCTGGACGGATTCCATCTGCGCGGAAAAAAAGTGATGCTCTTTGTCGGACGGCTGGCGCCGGAGAAAAACACCGGGCGCCTGCTGGAAGCCTTTGCTCAAACTCATCGCCAGCGCCCCGAAGCGGTCCTGGCGCTCGTGGGCGACGGTCCGGAGAAACGCCGCCTCGAGCAACAGGCGGCGGAATTGGGCTTGGAAGGCGCGGTGATTTTTGCCGGACATTGCGATGGCGCCCGGCTGCATGTATGGTATCTCATGGCGGGCGCCTTCATTCTGCCCAGCGAATACGAACCTTACGGCGCGGTCGTCAATGAAGCGTTGCTGGCCGGACTGCCGGTTCTTTGCTCGTCCCGGGTTGGGGCGCGCGGGCTGGTCCGCGAAGGCGTCAACGGCCATATCTTCGATCCGCTGGACGTGGGCGCCATGCAGTCGGCGATGTCTGGAATTCTCGACTCCTCGCCCAGCGCGGAAACCGCCGCCGGGCTGGATCGCAAAAGCCTGATGCCTTATCCCTTCAAAGACGACGTAGCCGGCTTTGTCAGCGCCGCGCGCCATGCCGCAAAGCAGCGCCATCTTCGGGAGGAGCGAAAAGCCGTCCTATGAATTGCAGCCTGGCGCCACAACCCGCAACCGGTTCGCCTTCAGCGGCGCGCTCCCCCTTTCCCGCCTCCTGGCGGACGGGCGAGTTTTTCTTTTGGCTGATCATCGCCACCATGTGCTTGCCGCCGCTGGCGCTCGGAGTCTCGGTCGGCGAGTACAACGTTCAGGCGTTGGGATGGATCATCGCGTTGCTGGGCGCCGGCGGCTGTCTTTTGTTCTGTCCCTGCCGGACAATCGCCTTCCCCGTCTGGTCTTTTGCGCCGTTCTTTATCTACGCGTTCGCGCGCATGAATATTTCGGATCGCATCAGCGTACAGCAGGTGTTGATGATGCTGACGCCAATGCTGGTGGGAACCGTCGCTTCCGCGCTGGCCTATCGCGATCTGCGTTTCATCCAAAGAGGCTATCTATTGCTGCTGGCCTTCCACGCGGTCTTCACGATCAGGTACGCGCTCTTTGCGACCAGGGAATTTGCGGAATTTGCGACCGTGGGAGCGGTGATGACCTATGTCCTGATTGCCGTCGGCGCGCTGGTGAGCTGGCGCAAAACCGGCCTCAAATCTCTCGCAGCTTATGGCTTGTGCGTGGCGGTTTGCGTGATGACCGTTTCGCGGATCGAACTGGCGACGCTCATTTTCCTGCCGTTCATCATTCTCCTGAACAAAGGACGCATTTTTACTGCAAACAAGGCCTTGTGGGCGCTGGCGGCTTTTCTGGCGTTCTATATCTTTTTCTATCTTCCTCCCGTGCAAAAAGCTCTCTTTTACAGCGGATCGGGCACGCTCACCCAAACCATCAGCGATGTGGCCCATCTCGATTATTCGCGGCTGCAAACGACCGGACGTCTGAACACCTGGAAGCATTTTCTAAATGATGCCAAAGACCCATGGTTGGGCGCGGGAGCAGGGGCGTCTTACTGGTATGGCATGAAGGCAGTGCGCCTGGCGCATCCACATAATGAATACATTCGCATGTTCTACGATTATGGCATCGCAGGCAGCTTGCTTCTGGCCGTGCCGCTCATGGGTCTTTGGGCGCTTTGCCACCGTCGCGCGCGGGAAGGGCCGGATGAGTTGCGGTGGCTCTATTCGGTTTCATCCATTGGGATCATTATCGCATTTCTGATCGCGCTCACGGATAATATTTTGATGTATGCCTCTTTTTATGGCGACCTGCTCTTTTTCACCATCGGCGCCGCCTGCGCGACAACCGCCCGCATGAAGCAGTCGCCGCCGCAACCGCAGGCGAACCCCGGCCTTGAGTGATCTGAGTCACAAATTCAGTCAGGTGTTTTTGCCCAAGGGACTAAAGCAATGCTGGCGCCGCTCCCATTCGCATGAATCTTCGCTTTCTTGAGAAATATTTGCGAACATGAGTACTCAGCTTCCTAAATCGGCATACCAACCGAGATCCACCGCCGTGTCGCCGTTCAGGCGGCTTCCATCATTGGCCTGCATGATGAGCTTGATATTATAAGGAATGGCAGCGGCGAACACCTCGTCGGTCAAAAAGATGTAGTCTCCTGTTTTCCATTGGGAAGCCGGAGGCTTCGGATCAAAATCCCAAACCGTGCATTTGCGGCTGATCCATTCTTTGGGCAAATAGGCAATATGAATGGGATCCACGTATCCCGATACACGAAATATATAATCTTTGCCCAAAGCCTTTTTGCAGTGCATCAGCCAATACAGCCGGTAGTATTCCGGCTTGATCATCTTGTACCGGAAGGCGACCAGGTCGAGGCTGGGGCTGATGAGGCGCATGGGCTTGATCTTTCCGATCAATTCGGCCTGCCGGGCTTTCAGCGCGCTCAACACCGCCGGATCTTTTTCTTTTCGTTTCTCCTGGGCCAGACCGATTTCATGGAGGTCGAAAACGTCTGGGGCCGCTTGAATTTGCTGGAGAACGCTCATGGAGGTGGCTGCTGCCGCCGCGCGTTTGCCGCCGGCGGCCGCGGGCGTTCCATCTTCGATGACGAATTCCGTTTTGCCGCAATGCATGGCCGCAAGCGCGGCGAGCAAAAGGCCCAGCGCTTGGAGGCGGGCGCCGATCCGGCGGCCAATGCGGGATGAAGGGGCGATAGAGCAGGGAATCATGAGAATAACCCAATGGGCGCGAGCGCAATTGTTGATATTGAATTTTGGCAATCCCTCGCAGGCTTGTCCACGCCTTCTTTGATAGTGGAGGCTTGGCGGATGGGTCAAGCCTAAACGGGACGTACTCTGATTTTGGCAATGGCGTTCCGGAATGCGCGCCAATAGCTGTGGTACATCCCGCGTTATAGCTTTGCAGTAAGCCTCAAGCAGGGTCTAGCGTTCTTCCTTGAATTGGCGGCGAATGGTAGGCCGGTCAGCTCCGTCGGACGGCCACGCGCGCTAATACTACCCGGCTGGTTAATGAGCGCGTGGCGCCGCCCGACGGAGCGGGCCGGCCTACCATTCGCCGCCAATCTTGGTAGATCACGTTTTTCCTTTCCCGGCTAATGCAGGCTTTGGGCTTGCCAAGCTACAGCGCAGGGGGCGCCCCATAGCCGTCTTGTGCGCGAAAAAGCGATTGAAACCGAAAGGCTGGAAAAGTGAGGATGCTTTGCGCCAGTCATTTTCGGAAAATTGCCGGCTCTGGACAAGGAAGCGTAAGTATGGATGCGACGAGACTGCCGCCTTGGATAAAAAAATCCTGGCCTATCGCAGAAAAAAGCGAGTGGAATTTTTGCTGTCGAAAGTCAACGTCAAGAGCGGGATGAAAATTCTGGATATTGGCTGCGGCATAGACGGCAGGTCTTTTGAGGATTATCTTCCGGAGGATTACCAGATCACCGGCATTGATCTTAATGACAAGTCCAGGATCGCCACCCGGCATCCCAACTTCGTTTATGTCCAGCAGGACGCCCAGGATTTGAGCCAATTTGGAGACCAGAGCTTCGATCTGGCGGTTTCCATCGGAATGCTGGAGCATATTACCGATAACGTGGTTTTTCGCCGGATCGCGTCGGAGGTGATGAGAGTCGCCAGGCAGTATATCATCGTCGTGCCATACAAATACGCATGGCTAGAGCCGCACTTCGTCATTCCACTCTTCCCGATCCTGCCTTATGGGATGAAACTGTGGCTGGTCAAGTCTTTCAATCTCTGCGGCATGCGGAGCGCGGTGATCCATGATCCGGACATTGTAAGGAAAAACTACAGATGGCTTTCGAACGCCGAATACCGCGGCATCTTTCCGGATTCGAAAACATTTTTGCTGCCAACACTGGAAACCGTCGCCATCATCAAGAGAGCGGCGGCTTAGGAAGTCAGATACACCCCCATGTCCATGCCTGCCCCATCGCTGTTGAAGATATGTCTGGTTCACAACGCCTATGGCATTTTCAGCGGCGAAGAAGCGGTTGTAAACGGCCTGGAACGCTTGCTGCTGGATCAGGGCCATGAAGTCATCCCATTCACTCGAAGCAGCGTCGAGCTGGAGACCATGCGTTGGGGCAAGATCCGGGCGTTCTTCAGCGGCGTCTATAATCCCGCCTCGCGCCGCGCCATGCGCCGCCTGCTCGAGGAAAAACGTCCGGACCTGGTTCATGTTCACAACCTCTTCCCGTTGATTTCGCCGTCCATCCTGCCCGAATGCCGACGGGCGGGCGTCCCGGTGGTCATGACGATCCATAATTTCCGCCTGATCTGCCCCAACGGCCTGCATCTGAACCGCGGGCGCGTATGCGAGGAATGCTGCGGCGGGCGCGAGTTTCGATGCGTCCTGCGCAATTGCGAGAACAGCCTCTTCAAAAGCCTGGGTTATGCGCTGCGAACCTTTGTCGCGCGCAAACTGCGATTCTTCCTGGATAATGTTTCCGTCTATTGCGCGCTGACGGATTTCGCGCGGCGCCGGTATATCGCCGATGGATTTCCCGCCGACCGGATCGTGGTCATCCCCAATATGGCGCAGGACGCCGAGCGCGTCGAGCCTGCCGCGGCCGTGGGGGACTATGTGGCTTTCGTCGGGCGCTTGAGCCCCGAAAAGGATATCCCATCGCTGCTCGAAGCGGCGCGCCAATGTCCCGATATCCCTTTCCAGGCCGCCGGCGACTACAACCGGATGCCGCATCTGCCCGATCAAGCCCCCCCGAATTTCCGGTTTCTCGGGCGTCTTGACGCCGCGCAATTGGGCCGCTTCTATAACGCCTGCCGGATGCTCGTCCTGCCCAGCGTTTGCTTCGAGGGTTTCCCGACGGTTTTTGTGGAGGCGATGCTGCGTGGCAAGCCCATCGTTTCTTCGCGCATCGGCGGCCTTCCTGAAATTGTGGATGACGGCCGGACGGGATTGCTTTTCACACCCGGCGCCTCGCACGAACTGGCGGACCGCATCCGCCGTCTATGGGATCATCCCGATCAATGCCGGGCAATGGGAATGGCCGGAAGGGCCAAGGCGCTTGAGCAATATTCTCCGCGCCGCTATTATGAATTGCTGACAAACGCTTATGCGATGGCGCTCCAAAAGAAAGCGCCGGGACATCGGCCATGAGGCGGTGGAACGAATCGGCGAGACAATGCGCTTGATTGATGCCAAATCACGCAATATAATTTAACACCTTTTTTGTGCGGCCATTCTCCGGTTTTTCCAAGATATGAAGAAACACAATGGCGGATAAAGCAGTTTTGCCAAGCGCCGATAAGAGCGCCCTTTCGTTCCCGTGCGTAAAGGTACTGGGTTCCCGAGTGCATCTGATGGGCATGCGCGAGGTGATCGCCGCCATCGAAGCTTGGATTCGCAACCCTTCGAGGATGCCGCGGCATGTGATCGTCACCGGTTTCCATGGCATCTGGCTGGCGCGCGAGGACGCGCGGTTCAAACAGATACTCAATTCCGCCGATCTCTGGATTCCCGATGGGATCGCTCCGGTGTGGGTGGCGCGTCTGAAAGGATTCAAGAACGCGGTGCGGACGCCGGGAATGGATTTGGTGAAAGCGTTTTTGGAAAGAGCGGACAAGGAGCGCTTTTCCAGTTTTTTTTATGGCGATACGGATGAGACGCTTGCCTTGATGCGCCAGGCCATCGAAATCCGATATCCCGGACATCGCGTGGCGGGAGTTTTCTCGCCCCCGTTCCGCGCGTTGACACCCGAGGAAGACGAGCAAATCGTCCAAACCATCAATGCGTCGAAACCCGACGTGCTCTGGGTGGGCTTGGGATTGCCGAAGCAGGAGCGCTGGATATGGGAGCATCGCGACCGGCTGCATGTCCCCGTGGCGATCGGTGTGGGCGCCGCGTTTGGCTTTCTGGGCGGAAAGGTTCAGCGGTGCCCGCACTGGCTCGGACGCTTGGGTCTTGAATGGCTTTGGCGGTTGTTGAAGGAACCCAGGAAATTATGGCGCCGCAACTTTCTTGACGGGCCGCGTTTCGTTTGGCATGTGTTGCTGGAGCTCATGGGTATCGAGAAATACGACTAGGTAGTTGGATGTTCATAAAGCTTTGTCATGAACGGTGAAAATCATCCTGCAAAATAGATATGCGAAGTATTTTTTTGGGGAGGGCAGGAACATGGGCGAAGCAATCATAGTTGTGGCGGGCGGCGGCGGATTTATCGGAGGTCACTTGGTGGCGGAGCTTCGCCGCCAGCCGGGCGTCAAAGTCCGCGCGATTGATATCAAGCCGCTGAAGGAATGGTGGCAGCGCTTTGATGACGTCGAAAACCTTCAGATGGATCTCCAGCTCCGCGAAAACTGCATGAAAGCCTGCCGCGGCGCCAGCCAGGTTTATAATCTGGCCGCCGATATGGGCGGAATGGGTTTCATCGAGAACAACAAGGCGTTGTGCATGTTGTCGGTGCTGATCAACACGCACATGCTCGTTGCGGCGAAGGAACTCGGGGTTTCGCGCTATTTCTATTCCTCGTCGGCGTGCGTTTATAACGCGGATAAGCAAAAAGAAACCTCCGTCACGGCCCTCAAAGAGGAAGACGCCTATCCCGCCATGCCGGAGGATGGCTATGGCTGGGAGAAGCTGTTCTCCGAAAGAATGTGCCTCCATTTCATGGAAGACTTTGGGCTGCAATGCCGCATGGCGCGGTTTCATAACGTCTATGGTCCGCACGGCTCCTGGGACGGCGGGCGTGAAAAAGCCCCGGCGGCGATTTGCCGCAAAGTAATCGAGGCCAAGGCCCTGGGACGCCACGAAATCGAAATCTGGGGCGATGGCGAACAAACCCGCAGCTTCCAGTACATATCCGATTGCATCAAGGGGATCGGTTTGCTCATGCGCAGTGATGTGATCGAGCCGCTCAATCTTGGCAGCCATGAACTGGTGACGATTAATCATCTGGTGGATATGGCCGAAGAAATCGGAGGCGTCCAGCTGACGCGGAAATATAACCTGAACGCGCCGAAGGGCGTCCGCGGACGAAACAGCGACAACACAAAAATCCGCGCATGCTTTGGCTGGGAGCCGGATACGGCCTTGCGGGTGGGCCTCGAGAAAACCTACGCCTGGATCCAAGATGAATATATGAAGACAAAATCATAACCAAAGAGATCTGAAATTTGAAATCTGAGATCTGAAATTTGAAATCTGAAATTTGAGATCTGAAATTTGAGATTTGGAATTTGAGGGTTCCGAGTGAGAGACGAATTCTAATTCCAACAACGTAAGAGGATAAAGATACTTCCGAGTAAGTTGTTTAGTTACCAAGTTAGGTTAATGTAAAATCCGATATTTCGCTTGACTTCTCCGGCCCAAAAAACGCGAATATCCATCGCGGCGAACACGAATACCTAGTGGTCCTTCAATTTTGAAATGCCGAGCAGTGGTAGGCATTTCAAAATTGCATGATTACCAGCCAGTCGGGACGGCAATGTACGCTTGGATTGAAATTCCTGCGGTCACTGTGGTTTTTTTCTTCTGTCTCGCCCTGACAGCCGCGCTGACTCCATTGGTTATGAAATTCGCCCGCCGCATCGGCGCCGTGGACACGGGCGGCTATCGCAAGATTTATGAGGGCGCCATGCCGCTGCTGGGAGGGCTGGGCATCGCCCTGCCCATCATTGTCTTGACCTTGGGCGCAGCGCTGGCGGGCGTAACCATCATCCACGGCTGGAAATGGGTCTTGGCAACGTATCCTGACGCCTTAAGCCCGCTGATGAGTCTGCGGCAAATCAGGCGCGAATTATTCCTCATCGCGTTTGGCGGCGCCGCCGTCGTGGCGCTCGGTATCTATGATGACAAATACGGCATGAGAGCCCGGTATAAGCTGGCGGGGCAGATGCTGATCGGATTGCTGGTTTGCGCCGCGGGGGTTACGTTGCGCGAAGTGGATATTCCAGGAATCGGACGCGTCACGCTGCCGCCGGTCGCCGGTTTCATTTTCACGATTCTTTGGATCGCCGGCTTGATCAACGCCTTCAATCTGATTGACGGCATAGACGGCCTGGCCTCCGGAGTGGCGTTCATTATTTCGGGCGGCCTGATCGTTTTGGGGATTCTCACCGATTCGCCGCTGGTGATCCTGGTCTGCGCGGCCCTGGCGGGCAGCTCGCTTGCGTTTCTCGCATACAACTTCAATCCGGCACGGATATTCCTGGGCGATACCGGCAGCATGTTTCTCGGCTATGTTCTGGGAACGGTGACGCTGCTGGGAACGGCCAAGACGCAAACGGCCACCGCCGTGCTGGCGCCGATCCTGGCCCTGGGCTTTCCGATCTATGAAACGCTGGTTTCCATGGCGCGGCGCCTCATCCGCGGCCAACCCATCTTCGCCGGAGACCAGCATCACACGCATCACCGCCTTTTGCGCAGCTGGCAGGATATTTACGGCCCGTGTCGCTGCGAACGCTGTCGCTGCGGCGCCAGCGCAATATGGTTCTGGGCGCTTTCGCCCGTTATGCGGTCGCGGCGCTGAATTCAAGCGCGGGCCGCACGTCTCTCCAGGAAATCTTCAATCTCGGGCGCGAGGAACTGGGCTTGCGCTTTCTGAAAGCCTGGCTCGAGGAAGGGATGGCGATGATCGTATCGAGCGGCACGGCGGACAAAGAAGCCGAGCAAAAAGTCCCATTCCTCCTCATTGAAAAGATGATCGTCACGTCCGCCGACGGCCAGCGCGTCATCATTCTCTATCAATTCGATCATCAACCCGACGCGCAGGAGCGCCAGGACGTGGTCGCCTGCCTGGCGCAAATCATCGAGCAAACCCGCATCGCCAACCTGTCCCTCCCCGAGACTCAGTCAGCCAAGTCCGAGCTCAAGATTTTTGTCATTGGGCAATAGCCACTGGGAGCGCCACTGGGAGCGCCACTGGGAGCGCCGGCATCCTGCCGGCGTGTCTTTATTTCATCATCGGCCAATAGTTGTCTGCTCAGCCTTTTCAGCTGACCAAGGACAGCAACGACCTCAAGGACACCAAGGACCCCTGTAGCCCTTGTCCTCTTTGCTATCCTTGTTGTCCTTGTGGTCCGTGTGGTCCGTGTGGTCCTTGCCGTCCGTGTGGTCCTTGCCGTCCTTCGCCCCTTTCATCCAGCCTCATCCCCCTTGCGCCGCCGCCTTTCAATCCCGTATAAATATGCCCGCTGGCAGACAAGCGGGCCTTTCCGTAATCGCCCGATCGCCCGATCGCCCGCAAAGGATACGCTATGCCTCACACCCACACCGACGCTGCCACCTCCGCCGCTGCGATGATCCGCGTAATGATCGTGGACGACAACAAAGGCTACCGCAACGCCTTCCGCCGTAATCTGGCCATGCGCAACTACCAGGTTTGCGAAGCGGAAAACGCCGACGAAGCGCTCGCGGTCCTCAAGACCGAACGCCCCCACGTCCTGATCACCGACTTGCAGATGCGCGGCCATGATGAAGGGCTGGATCTGATCCGCCGCGTCAAGGCGATTGATCCTCTGCTGCCCGTCATTCTGATTTCAGCGGTTGGCACTTTCGAAGAAGGCGCGGAAGCCACCCGCCTCGGGGCCATTGCCGTCATTCATAAGAGCCGCATCGAAGAGGAAATCGAGCGGATGTATCACCTGATCAACAACGCCTACGAGGCCTATCGCCGCAACGCGCTGGCCATGGAACAGGTTCAGGAAATTCGCGCGCGCGACGCCAAGACGCTCGCTCCCCAAGACTACGAACGGCTCCAGAAGATCAGCGCCGGACCGGAATATAATGAGACGGTGCGGAGCGAAGCCTTCGATGCGCTGCAGGGCCTGACGCAGGAGGAAATCAAGCGCGCCACGCATGAGACCGTGCGGCGCGTCATGGGCGAGGACCAGGCGCAGGCGGTCCTGCGCAACATCGAGGAAATCATCAATTCCGAACTGCCCAGTTTCGACCGGCTGGAAGGCGACTCGAAGGAATCGCTGCGCAACGCCGAGTTCCTCTATCAGCAACAAACGATCCTAGGCACGAACATAGACTTCAGCCGCAACATCGGTTTTTCTTACTGCTTCGGCGTCGAAAACGAGGCCAAATCGCGCCTGCGCAAGCGCCAGACGCGTTTCCTGTCGTCGCAAACCACGCCGCAATTGGTTGCGCAGATGCTGGATTCAAAAAAGAAAGCGCTGAATCTGTTTTTCCATCAAGCCCTTTTCCGCGCGCAAAAAGGACATAAACTCGAAATCACTTTCGATAACGTCGTGCAGGTGCTCCAGCGCGTCGAGCAGCACGGCCCGCGCTACAAGCCCGACGGCCTGAAGGCGCTGGGGATCATGATTCTTTGCTTCGGCCGCGAATACGAATTCATTGACAATCACGGCGAGCGCGTCTTGATGCAAAATCCGCTGGGCCTCAAGGGTTTGGAGGAAGAGGAAGAAGTCATCACATTCTGCGAACTGCTGATCGGCCTCCAACACTATCGCAACCCATACATTCATCCCGAAATCAATGACATGGCCAAGCTCTCCAAAATCCGCGACACCTCCTATCAATGCCTGAGAATGATCGCGAAAATTGGGTGAATCAAAGGGCAGGGGTCGGGGGTCAGGGCTCAGGGGTCAGGAAGGCCAAGGACCCCAGGGACCTAAGTGCTCTGACTCTGAATTACGATCACGTATTGTCGCTTAAGGGACGAAAGCAATGCAGTCGGAAGCGGCGCCAGCATTTGGAGTGCGGTTGCTTGCTGC
>JAPLSP010000631.1 GCA_026398575.1 Candidatus Sumerlaeota bacterium
TAGAACCTCAAAAGATCAGAGCGCCACGCCGGCAGCAAATTCCGCTGCGGGTGGCAGGAGAGCTAATCCCGTCCGGTTTATTCCGCCCGTCACGTCATCGTCGGTTGCCGCGCTGGGGCTGGTTCCTACTTCGGCGACCGCAGGGCAATCCTATGAGGAGAATTTCGGCGGTGGGATGACAATGAAGATGATCTGGATCAAGGGCGGAATGTTTCAGATGGGAGGCAATGACGGCGGTCCGGACCAGAAACCAGTTCACGAGGTCACGCTCGATGGCTACTGGCTGGGCGAAACAGAGGTGACTCAGGCGCTATACGAAAAAATCATGGGAAAGTATCCCTCGAACTGCTACGGCTTGGACCGGCCTGTGGAATCGGTCAGTTGGAATGACGCACTGGAATTCTGTCAAATACTTACGGCGGCGGCGCGGAAAACCTATACGTTGCCGACGGAAGCGCAATGGGAATATGCCTGCCGCGCGGGAACCCAGACGCTTTATTCCTGGGGCGATAATTCGGATGATGGGCTTAACTACTGTAATGGATATGATCAAAAAGGATTAAGGGCGCATACAGTTTCAAGTCCGGCTTTCAACTATGATGACGGCTATACGGAAACGGCGCCGGTCAAGGGTTTCCGTCCAAACGCCTGGGGTCTTTATGACATGCATGGAAATGTTTCTGAATGGTGCTTCGACTGGTATGGGGAGGATTGCTATCGTCAAACGAAGAGAGATAATCCGGAAGGGCCACTCAATGGAACGGCCCGGGTGTTGCGCGGCGGTTCGTGTTACAGCGATCCGCTGAGCTGCCGGTCTGCGGCTCGCAACAAGAGCAAACCCACTGATCGCGACAGCAACTATTTGGGCTTCCGCGTTTGTGTGATTACCCGGACAAATAACTAATCTGAAGAAAATGTCTCTCCAAATCTATTTCTCAACGACCGCATCTTCGCGGGCGCCTTTTTGCACAACAAACGTTTTCCTGGCCGCGGAGAGATGATTGCCGATCAGCGTGATTCCTTTGGTCTTCTCTCCCAGGATTTCGAGAAAGGCGCCCGTTCCATTCCACGCGCGGCATCCATGGATGAAAGCGTCTTCGGCGTTCTCAAGGCGAATCACCGGTTGACCTTCGAGCGGTTGCGGGCATTGCAGGCTGTCGAGTTCGATTTGCCTGCAATTAGCGATCTGAAACGCCGGACCTTCCTTCGTTGTGATGCGAAGGTTGCGCAATTCCAAGCCGTCCACGCTATCGCAGGTGAAGCCTTTTTGAGTTGACGCCATGAGGTCGCTGATGCGAAGTGATTGGATCGGCATTTCCGGCAGGCCGAGGATTTTGGCCACGCACGGCGAGCTCGTGATGGTGAAATGGCTGATCGCGATTTCGCGGAAGATCGGCGTGCGTTCCGAAACCGGTTCGGGCGCGGTCTTGGTGTAGTAGTTCGTGATGCTGATCGGCGTGGGGACGCCCTCGATGATCCAGTTGTCGAAGCGGATGTTCTCCACCACGCCGCCGCGTCCGCGTGTGCTCTTGATGCGCACGCCGGTGTCCGTGCCCAGGCAGACAATGTTGCTGGCCACGACGTTGCGGACGCCTCCGGACTGCTCGCTGCCGATCACCACGGCGCCATGCCCCCGATGCATCACGCAGTTGGTGATCGCGACGTTTTCAGTGGGCTTGCCTTTGAGGCGCCCCTCCTCGTCCTTGCCCGACTTGAGCGTGATGCAGTCGTCGCCGGTGTCAATGAAGCAATTGGCGATGCGCACGTTGCGACATGATTCGGGATTGATGCCGTCGGTATTCGGGCTGTCCCAGGGGCTGCGGATCGTAACGCCGTCCGCGACCACGTCTTCGCATCCGATCAGGTGCACGTTCCAACTCGCCGAATTCAGGATCGTCACTTCCGCGATGCGTACGTTGCGGCAGCGATAAAGGTTGATCGTATGGGGGCGGCCATGCGGGAGAAGCTTCTCCTCCAATTGCGCCGTCTCGGCCTGCGATGCCTCTTGCCTCGCTGTCTCATTCTTCACTGCATCATCTTTCGCCGCCTCGGACTTCGCCGCTTGACCTTTTGCAGCCCTTTGGATCCTGCGCTGCGCGTCCCACCAAGGCTTGCCCTGGGCGTCAATCGCGCCACGCCCTGTGATGGCGATATTCTCCAAGTCGCTGCCGGTGATCAGCGCCGCCAAAATTTCTTTTTCGTTTTTGATCTGCCAGCCGGGCTTGAAAAGCGGAAAGTCCTCGAATCGCTGACTCCCCAACAGCGTTGCGCCTTCGCCGATATGAAGCGTGATGTTGCTCTTGAGGAAGACCGGCCCCGTCAGATAGCGCCCGGCGGGAAAATGCACAACGCCGCCGCCGGCAGCCGCGCAGGCTTCGATCGCGGCTTGGATGGATTTAGTGCAGGTATTATTGCCGTCTCCCGCGGCGCCGTATTCAACCACATTGAAGCATGATGGAATCGGCGCCGAATACGCCCTGCGCTCCGCTGTGGCGCCCAAGCCAACGATCCATAGAGCAAGAATGCCAGACAGAAATATCCGCATTCGATTACTGCTTACGATTCGGCCCATAGTCGGCTCCTTTGTTTTCCCCTCGCGTTTCGATGCTCTAAACCGCTACTCTTGATTCGGCTTTCCTGTCAACCGCTTATCCTTGAATCACGCATGAAAAAACAATCTCTGAAATTACCGATCAAGGATAAATAAAAAGGTTCAATATCCTGTGATGTCGGAGAAGTTGCATAATCGCTGTATTTTAATTTTTTCGCGAAAATGTAAAAATACCTCTTGACGTATGATTCAGGGGGGGGGTATACATTTAACAAAAATATGCAGCAAACAAGTCGTCGCAGTGGAAATGCAGATGCTTCTTTGTCGCAAAAATATCCTGAACTGCAGATGTGGCATTGTCATCCTGATAA
>JAPLSP010000145.1:0-2645 GCA_026398575.1 Candidatus Sumerlaeota bacterium
CAAGTGAACGCGCATCATGTGACTCCTTTCAATTTAGTAGATGCTTGTCTTATCTAAAAGCAGCATCTAGTTCCATTGATTAGGATGATCTCTATAAGTTTTTAAGGCGAAGTTTTCATGCTGCAAAAATAGCACTGGATTTTGACTAATCGGCGGGGAAAAATCAAACCCCAATTGCGAAAAAAGTATGAGATCAAGGTTCATAATTAAAACAATGAGATGAAGTAATGAAGGCCGATAATGGTAGGGCTGTGCATTTTTCTTGTCATATTGCGTCGTGAATTTATCTTCACGCCCGCTAAAAAAGTCTTGGCTGTTGTGGATATGTGGAACTGTAGGATGGAGCAACCATGAAAATCGCCACCTTCAACTGCAACTCGATCCGCCAGCGCTTTGAGGCTATCATGGAATGGCTGGCGTTCAATGATCCGGACGTCCTCTGCCTCCAGGAGACGAAATGCCAGGACAAGGATTTTCCGGCCCAGGATTTCAAGGACGCCGGGTATCATGTGATCTTCAAGGGAATGAAGTCCTATAACGGCGTCGCGATTCTGAGCAAGGAAGAGCCGCAGGAGGTGGCGTGGGGGTTGGATGACAAGGGCGCTTCGGATAAGGAACTGGGCGCGCAGGACGACGCCCGCCTGATCCGCGCGAAGATTGGCGGCGTGTGGGTCGTCAACACGTACGTTCCGCAAGGGTTCGAGATCGTCTCGCCGAAGTTCGCTTACAAGCTGGAATGGTTCGCGCGGCTGAAAAAATATTTCAAACGCCACTTCTCGCCCGACGAGGAACTGCTCTGGTGCGGCGATCTCAACGTCGCGCCCGAAGCCATGGACGTTCATGATCCCAAGGGTCTGCTGGGCCACGTCTGCTTCAACCCGGAAATAACCAGGACGTTTTACGATGTCTGCAAGTGGGGCCTGGCGGATTGCTTCCGCATTCATCATCCGGAACCGGGGCAATACACCTTCTGGGACTACATGGGCAATTCCTTCGACAACAACAAGGGCTGGCGGCTGGATTTCCTGATGGCGACGCGTCCGCTTGCTGCGCGCTGCATAGACTGCTTCGTTGACCGCGAGCCCCGCGCCGGCGAGAAGCCTTCAGATCACACATTTCTAGTAGGTATCTTCGATTGAGCCTTGACGGCGCGAAAAATCCGCCGCCCATCCCTCTGCCGTTCTTGGGCGCCATCCGGAATTTCGGCCAGCATTCCACCGATAGTGATCGCGCCACCACCGGGCCTTGTGCCGGTGGAGCGGTGAATTTGAGCTAGCAGCAACCGCAAAATTCTCATCGCCACCACTGGGCCTTGTGCCAGTGGAGCGATGATTGACGACCCCAATCGCGGGCCGCCCAGATAATCATCGCTCCACCGGCACAAGGCCCGGCGGTGGCGGAGGACAAAATGGGCATACCCCTCTAGCGCAAAATCATCGCTCCACCGGCACAAGGCTCGGTGGTGGCGGAGGGCATCGGAATTCTGGATTGCACCTGCCGTTCTTATCGCTTGAAATTGCCCTGCGCGCTACCAGACAATCTGTATCACTATTGAATGCATCTGACCAAGGGCTCCGCAAAATGATGAAAAGCAGTGACAGAAGGATTTTTCAGGAGTTTGCCACCAAAGCGCGGCAAATCGCTCCTGATTCCCGAATTATCGCCTTTGGCTCACGCGCCCGAGGAAATGCAGCGCCAGATTCGGATTTCGATATCTGCGTAATTCTCCAAGAGGCAAATCCTTGTCTGGAGAAGCAAATCGAGGAAGCGGCATGGGAGGTGGGATTCGAGAACGATTTGGTGTTAATGGCCTTGTGCATCGGAGCAACGGAGTTTGGCAGCGGGCCAATATCCGCAAGCTCGCTGGCTCGCAATATCCGAAATGAAGGGATTGCAGCATGATCGGGGAGGAAGTACTGGCATTGATCAAGCTTACCAACGAGATAGCTCAAGAAACCGTCATTCATGCAGAGGGCTTCGTGACACAAGCCCAAAAATATTTGCATGGCAAGTTGGGAGAGTAGGCGCGCCGAAGGGCGCCACAGATATCCGAACTGCCAATGACCCGCATCGCCCAACGCCATCTCATCTACGCCGGCACCGCCATCATCTTCGCGGCGCTCGCCGTCTCGATGCTGCGCGTCTCCGTTCATTTGAAGCGCGAAACGCAAATCCGCAAGAAGGTTGACGCCGCGATGGAATCGTGCGCGCTGGCGCTCGGGCAGGACTTGGGGACTTCCTCAACGACGGCGGCGGACGCGGTAACGAGTATCGCCGCGAACGCCGACAAGATGAACGCCCTCGCCCGCCAGCATCTCATGCCGTTGGGGCACTATGCGATTCCGGCGTTGATCAAATGGCTGCGGGACGAGCGCCCGATCATCCGCGCGACGGCCGCCCATGCCCTCTATCTCATCACGAACACCGATCCGGGATTCGATTGCCTGAGACTGCCGCGTCCGGACGACATGGCCTATAACGAATGGTTCTGGAAAAGTGTCAAACCCTGGCGACGCTGGTACGCGAAGCGGTTGATTTCATGAGGAAGAGAAGATTAATGCGGATAGGCGAGGCGCCAGCATTTGGAGTGCGGTTGCTTGCTGCCGCTTTTGCTACGCCGATCCAGTAGAATATCGAAGCAAAAG
>JAPLSP010000145.1:2658-31404 GCA_026398575.1 Candidatus Sumerlaeota bacterium
GCACTCCAAATGCTGGCGCTGATTCCTACTGCATTACATTTGTCCCCAGGCAAGGATGCGTCACTGAGCATATGACTCAGCGTGGTTAGCTGATGTGGTCGTTCAGGATATTTTCGAGCATTTCCTGCCGGCCGCTGACGACTTTGGGTTCGCCGTTTTTCAGCGTGTAGGCTTCGAGCTCGGCGAATGTCGCTTTGCCCGATTCGATGCGCGCGCCGAGGCCGCTGTCCCATCCGGCGTAGCGCTTGGCGACGAATTTCGAGAGAGCGCCGGATTTTATGAGTTTGGCCGCGGCCTTCAATCCGCGCGCAAAGGCGTCCATGCCGCCGATGTGCGCGTGGAAAATATCCACCGGGTCCACCGACTGGCGCCGCACCTTCGCGTCGAAGTTCAGGCCGCCCTTCGTGAAGCCGCCGCCGCGCAGGATCGTGTACATCGCCAGCGTCGTCTCATAGATGCTCGTCGGGAACTGGTCGGTGTCCCACCCAAGGAACAGGTCGCCCTGGTTGGCGTCCACCGAGCCGAAGATGCCGTTGTCCACGGCGTATTGAAGGTCGTGCTGGAAGGTATGCGTGGCGAGAGTGGCGTGGTTCGATTCAAGGTTCAGCTTCAGGTCGTTGATAAGGCCATATTTTTGCAGGAAGGCGTGGCACGAGGCCGCATCGAAGTCGTATTGGTGCTTTGTCGGTTCCTTGGGTTTCGGCTCGATGTAGAACTGCCCCTTGAATCCGATCTTCTTCTTATAGTCCACCGCCGCATGAAGGAACGCGGCGAGGTGATCGAGTTCGCGGCCCATGTCGGTGTTGAGCAGAGTTTCATATCCTTCGCGCCCGCCCCAAAAAACATAGCCGCCGCCGCCGAGTTCCTTCGTGACTTCCAGCGCCTTCTTGACCTGCGTCGCGGCCCAAGCGAAAACGGCGGGATTCGGATTCGTCGAGGCGCCGGACATATAGCGGCGGTGCGAGAAGAGGTTGGCCGTTCCCCAGAGCAGCTTGACGCCGGTGTCTTTCTGCAGCTTTTTCGCCAGTTTGACAATGTGGTCGAGGCGCTTGTTTGTTTCGGTCCAGCTGGCGCCCTCGGGCGCGATATCGCGGTCATGGAAGCACCAGAACTCGACGCCGAGTTTGGTGAAAAACTCGAACGCGGCCTGCAGCGTCATCTCGGCCACCTTCATCGGATCGCTCGAAGCGTTATAGGAGCGAATGATCGTCGGCCCGCCAAACGGATCGCCGCCGAGGCCCTTAAACGTGTGCCAATAGCACACCGCGAATCTCAAATGCTCGGCCATCGTCTTGCCGAGAACTTTTTCCTTCGGATTATAATGCTTGAACGAAAGCGGATTTTTCGACTTCGGGCCTTCGTACTTGATTTTTGAAATTCCGGGAAAATACTCGACGGATTTTTTTGAGGACTTGGCAGCGGGCTTCTGCATTCTAAGGCTCCGAGAGCGAAATAATATATAGCGTCTGCATCGGAGTGAAAGAGATTGCTCCTCCAAACTACAGGCCGCCGGAGGAAATTAAGTTGCGTCAATCAACAATGTCAACCCTAAAACAAGCTGCAAATTTGCAGAAGCACATTTTTTTCCCTTGCACGGCGATGATCCAGGATAGAGCTTTGAGCCGCTGTTAATATATAAAGGAGAGCAAACATGATTGCCAAGGAAGCCAAGAAAGCCAACAAAGCAATGATCGTTTGGGGAGGGTGGGAGGGACATTACCCCAAAGCATGCGCGGATCTCTTCGCGCCGTGGCTTGCGGAACAGGGATATGAGGTGGAGGTTTCCAATACGCTGGATTCATTCAAAGACGCCGAGAAAATGAACGCGCTGAGTCTGGTCATCCCGATGTGGACGATGGGTACGATGGACCGCGACCAAACCAAAGGCCTGACCGACGCGGTCAGCAAAGGGGTTGGGATCGCCGGCTTCCACGGCGGCATGTGCGACGCTTTCCGCGGCTGCACGGAGTATCAGTGGATGACCGGCGGGCAATGGGTCGCGCATCCGGGCAACGCCGTCCCCGAATACACGATCGAGATCATTAATAAGCTGCATCCGATCACAAAGGGCCTCAAGAATTTCAGTCTCTTCAACACCGAGCAATATTATCTCCTCACTGATCCATCGAACATGGTGCTGGCTGAGACGACGTTTTCATGTCCCGAGGCGCCGACGGGCGACGGAACCGTGATGCCGGCGGTTTGGACGCGGCATTGGGGCGAGGGGCGCGTCTTCTACGCGTCATGGGGCCACAGTCCGGAGGACTTCAAGGTCCCCGAGGCGCTTGAAATCGTTCGGCGCGGAATGCTATGGGCCAGCCGGTGAGGCGATTTGCGATTGACGAATTACGATTGACGATTGCGGATTTGGGATTGCGGATTACGGATTACGGATTGCGGAGCAGGGATAGTTTTCTTATTTGGTTTCTTCGGGATGTGTGGATTCTTCACGCTCAAAAATGGAGGGAATATCTCTTCCGCCATGCAGGATTCGAATAACCTCAATCCCGGATTTGGAAGGGCGGTAGAAGATTACATAATTCCCAACGGCGTGAGAGCGCAAACCCCTGGCGAGTTCATCCCGGCGTTTTCCCAACCCCGGTGATTCCGCCAGGAGCTCGCATTTTTCTTCCAGCGTCCTGATGAATCTTATAGCGGCTTGAGGCTTGTCTGCAGCGATATAGTCATGGATATTTTCCACGTCTCTGATGGCCGCCGGAGTTAATAGGAGGCTTTTCATGCTTCACCTTGTCATGAGCCGGAATGGCGGCGTCGCATGCGGGCGAAAAACTCCCGGCCATCCAGCAATTCACCCTTGTCCGCCTGATGAAGGCCGATGGCGATTTCCGTTTTTAGCGCTTTCAGCTTCGCCTGGCAAATCTGATCCTGCGCATCCAATAAGCGTAGCGCTTCACGCACCACTTCGCTGGAAGATGTATATAATCCCGCGGACACTTTTTTCCGCACCATTTTTTCGAGCTGAGGCGTCAAAGAAATATTCATAGCGATATCTCCAAAGCATTTTCGGGAGGATGAGTGGTATAACAAAAAATGTCAAGCCTTGTTATTGGCGATAATATATCCAAAGGAGTCTCCTCAATGATGAAGAAAACCAAAATCGGCATCATCGGTTGTGGCAATATCAGCGGCATCTATTTTCAGAACGGCAAAAAATTCGAAATCCTCGAAATCGCCGCGTGCGCGGACCTGATGAAGGAGCGCGCCGAGGCCAAAGCCAAAGAACACGGCTGCCGCGCGCTTTCGGTCAAGGAGCTGCTTGCCGATCCCGAGATCGAGATTGTTGTCAATCTTACGATTCCCAATTCGCACTACGAGGTCGCGATGGCCGCGCTCGAAGCGGGCAAGAACACGCACGGCGAAAAGCCGCTGACGTTGTCGCGCAAGCAGGGGCAAAAGCTGCTCAAGACCGCCAAGGCGAAAAAACTGCGCCTCGGGTGCGCGCCCGATACCTTCCTTGGCGCCGGCATTCAGACCTGCCGCAAGCTGATTGATGACGGCTGGATCGGCACGCCCGTGGCCGCCAATGCGTTCTTCACCTGCCGCGGACACGAGCGCTGGCACCCCGATCCGGAATTTTATTACAAGGCCGGCGGCGGGCCGATGTTCGACATGGGGCCGTATTACCTGACCGCGCTTGTCAATCTGATCGGCCCGATCAAGCGCGTCGCGGGCATGGCGACCAAGACCTTCAAGGAACGCGTCATCACAAGCCAGCCGAAAAACGGGACGCGCGTCAAGGTGGACGTCCCGACGCACGTGACTGGCGTTGTGGAATTCGAGGGCGGCGCCGTGGGCACGATGATCACCAGTTTCGACGTCTGGGCCGCGCAACTGCCCCGCATCGAAATCCATGGAACCGAAGGAAGCCTGAGCGTGCCGGACCCGAACGGCTTCGGCGGCGCGGTTCAGATTTTCCGCGCGTGGACAAAAGAGTGGCAGCCGGCGCCGCACGCCTTCGGCTATGCGGAAAACAGCCGCGGCATCGGCGTGGCGGATATGGCCTATGCGCTTGCCTCAGGCCGCCCGCATCGCGCCAGCGGCGAGCTGGCCTATCACGTTCTCGATGTCATGCGCGCCTTCCACGAAGCCTCGGAGCAGGGCAAGACTATCGAGATCAAAAGCCGCTGCGACCGCCCTGCGCCGCTGCCGGTGGGTTTGCGCGAGGGGATATTGGACTGACACGGACTGACACGGACCAACACGGACCAACACGGACTGACACGGACTAAGAAGAGCATGACTTGGCGCGATGCGAAGCCTTTATATGATCATCCGCCGCAGCTGCATCCGCCGCCGCATCCGCTCGCAGGCATGGGGCCGATTTGCATGAATTCGATCGGCAGCTTGTCTTCGAGAATGAATGCGATGGTCAATTCGGGCGCCACGGCCACGGGCGGGACGAGGACATTTTTGCCTTTGATCGCGGCGGCAAGGTCGTCCACCTTGTAAGCCACATGATTCAGGGTTTGCAGTTCCATGGGCAGCGGACTGCCCGGCTCAAAACGCAGCCATTCAACATTATATGGATTGGTCGCCGGATCAACAACATACAGCTTCATGCCTTCCATATAGACTTCGCCGGGGCGTTTGATCTGAGTTGGAACGCCGACATGCATGAATTCCATGTTTGGTTCTCCTTGGATATGATGGTGCTGTTATTTGCTTCGATGTTTCCAATGCGAGCCATCGGCATCGCATTGTCCTCGCCAACATCCTGCCTCCGCGCTTTTACAGCTTGACGCCCGTATTCGTGAACCGCAGGCCGTCGCCGTCGTGATAAGTGGCGTATTCGGTGACGATGGCGCCTTCGGGGCCGGCATACATGAAATGCTTGGCCTCGGCGCGGTTGAGCGAATCAATCTCGCCCGGCATGACCTTCTTGGCTTTCTTGCAGGTGATGAATTTCTTCTGGCTCTCGGGCAGCGTGACGGGGCATGGCTCGGTCGCTTCGCCTTCGCCGAAGGTATAGATCATGCCGTGCCGTACGTGCCAGGCTTCCATCTTCGGCTTGGCTTTGGCCGTCTTGACGTGTCCGTGTTCGACGATCATCTGTCCCGGCAGCAGAAAAATTTCATGCCCGAAATAGCCGTTCTCCAGATCGTTCCACCAGAAAATGCCCCCCATGCCGGCGTGGACGAAATCGCCGCACGCAAAGTCCAGGACCCACATGCCGTCTTTGGGATCTTTCAGCCGGGGCACAATGGGATATTTGAAGCGGTCCATCATATCGAAATAGGCCTGAAGCGCCTTGTCCTTCTGGAATACTCCGTTGGCGTAGAAATCTTCGTTCTTATAGGTTTTCACCGTCGCATCCTCCTTTTTGCCTGCTTCCGCCGCCCGCGCGCCGCTCAAGACGCCTTGGGCCAGAATAACGCCCGCGCCGGCAGCCGCGCCTTTCAGGATCGAGCGTCGCGAGACGCTTTGTTCATCACTCATGGTAATCTCCTCTCGATTTGTGTGAATAAAAACGCCGTTTGCGCATTTATCAGGCGTTGATCACGCGCGCGTTTTTTTATTATTCGCGCTTGAATAAATTAAAATATACGAAAAAAAGGCCGCAATGCAATCGCAAAATGCAAGGACTGAATTGCGCAAGTTTTGCACAGTTGAGCGCGTTTTCCTGTGAATGAATTGCGCAGGGAAATCTGCAATCGCCGTATTATATCAAAGGCCAATATTGGCAGTTGGCCAAGACTGCTGGCGCAAATTCAAGAAGCAACCATTTGCCAGGATTTTGCTTTGAGAATGGCACTAATCTTGCCTATAAATCAATGACTTATCATAGGTCTATGCCTTATAAGTGAGAGCATAATGAGCCATGTCCGGTTTTGAGTCTTACACCGGCTTTGGATCCCCCGCAGGATTTCGGGTGAAAGATTAAGATAAGTTAATTTGTGGTTGGCTGATTGGGTGGCTATAATTTCGAGCGTTTAATCAGGATCAGATGGCGAATTTCCCGCAAACATAAAAATTATCGCTTGACGCTACAGTAATAAGCAGGATATATTTTCCCTTGAATATTGCTAGATAACGCGCATCTCCGATTAAGGGGAAGGGGAAGCGTGTCTTTTTCGCTCAGCAGGCCGGGGTGAAGGACAAGAATTATCGAATCGCTTTACGAGGAGAATGATCCATGGCTGACAGAAAATTGGGACGCAGCTTCATAACCGCGGTTTGCTTTGCGGCGGGGATTCTTTGGACCAACCTTGCCAGCGCCCAGCTGCCTGGTCCGGCCAGTAGTCCAGTCCCCAATGACGGCGCCATAGACGTTTCCACTACAGGAATGCTTTCGTGGACCGCCGATCCTGGCGCCACGACACATTCTGTATATTTAGGGACGACGATTCCTCTTACCTTGAGGTCTGCTCAAACCGGCGTGACATACGATCCTGGAATTCTGATCAGCGGCCAGACTTATTATTGGCGTGTTGATGAGAGCAATACTTCCGGCGTGACCGCAGGAACCACGTGGACCTTCACGGCAGAAGTTAGCTCAGGTCCCATCGCCTACTGGAAGCTCGATGAGACGACGGGCACGATTGCGGCGGATTCCTCCGGCAGCGGCAAGGACGGCGCCGTGGCGGGCGCGGCGGTCTGGGTTCCGAACGCCGGCAATTTCAACGGCGCATGGCTAGGAAACGCCACGAATACGGCCATTGCGGTTCCGGCCCTGCGGCTATACAGCAACCAGGTGACGTTCTCGGCATGGATCAGGCGCAATGGAACCCAGGCCACCAACACGGGTATCTTCGCCTGCCGCGCTGCCAATACCGCCATGTCTGATTCGACCCCACCGGCGCGACCCGCCACTTCAACGGCGACATGGACGATATGCGCGTCTATAACCGCGCGCTGACGCCCGCCGAGATGGACACCCTCTGGCGCACGGGCGGCCCGGCTTACAATCCGAATCCTGTCAACAACGGAGTTGGCATAACGACGGCCCCGTCGCTCGCATGGACGGCGGCGCCGACGGCCACGTCGCATGACGTGTACATCGGAACCGATTCGGTGGCCGTTCTCGCCGCCACGACGACGGCGCCCGAATACCTTGGCGCCGTTTCCAGCCCGCTTGCGGCGGCCGGCGTCCTGGAGGAAAATACTACGTATTATTGGCGCGTGGACGAGACAAGCGATTTGGGGCTGCGCAAAGGATCCGTCTGGAACTTCACAACGTTGTCTTCGCCGCCTGACCTGGCCGGCAATCCCGATCCGGCGGACGGAGCGATCAGCGTTCCGACTACGGCGACGCTGTCATGGACCAGCGGCACCCGCGCCGCGTCGCATAATATTTACTTCGGCACAACGAATCCGCCACCGTTCGTGGGCAGTCAGACTCAGAATACCTACACGCCTGCCGTCATGGTGATTGGGACGCTTTATTATTGGCGCATTGACGAGCAGAACACCGGCGGCGTGACCACGGGAACGGTCTGGTCTTTCACGACGGCGTTCGATTTGCCGGCGCCGGCCACGAATCCCAATCCTGCTGATGGCGCCGTGGATGTGACGGGCTCGCCGACGCTTTCATGGACGGCGGGCTTGCGCGCGGCGTCGCACGACGTCTATTTCGGAACGACGAAGCCGCCGGCCTTCATTGGAAACCAGCCCGGCGTGACGTACGACCCCGGCGCGCTGCCGTTCCTGACGACTTTCTATTGGCGCATTGACGAAGTCAATGCCGCTGGCCTGACGACGGGCACGGTGTGGAGCTTCACCAGTGCGGCCGCGCCGCCCGATCCGGCCTTCAATCCGGTTCCGGCCGACGGCGCCATTGACGTCTCCAGCACGGGGATGCTCACATGGACTCCCGGCGCCGGCGCCACGACACATTCCGTCTATTTCGGAACGGCAATTCCGCTTACTTTCCAAGGCAATCAAGCCGCCGCCACTTACGATCCCGGCATCCTGACCAGCGGCACGACTTATTTTTGGCGGATAGATGAAAGCAATGCCGTCGGCGTGACCGCGGGAACCACCTGGAGTTTCACGGTGGCAGATACCGTGGGTCCTATTGCCTATTGGAAGCTGGATGAGACCACCGGCACTATCGCCGCGGATTCATCGGGCAGCGGCAAGGACGGCACAGTGGCAGGCGCAGCGGTCTGGGTTCCGAACGCTGGCAATTTCAATGGCGCCTGGCGCGGAAACGCCACTAACACAGCCATTTCGGTTCCTGCGTTGCGGCTCTATAGCAACCATGTGACGTTTTCGTCTTGGATCAGGCGCAATGGCGCGCAAACCAGCCTCGCGGGCATCTTCACTTGCCGCGCCGGCAGCACCGTCATGTCTCTGCGCATTCCGGTCGCCGGCGCTAATCATAGCCTGGGGCTTTATTGGAACTCGGTCAATTACCTCGCTCCCACCTTGCTTATCCCCAACACCCAATGGACATTCGTGGCGGTGACGGTTGAGCCCACGCGCGCCATTTTTTATCTCGGTGGTCCCGCCACGATCACTTCGGTGACTGTTGCAGGCGCACTCCCGATTGAGCCATTTGACGCCCCCTTGAGCCTGGGATGGGACACGTTTGCCGCGAACCGGCGCTTCAACGGCGATTTGGATGACATGCGCATTTATAATCGCGCGCTGACGCCCGCCGAGATGGACACCCTTTGGCGCACGGGCGGCCCGGCCTATAACCCAAGTCCCGTCTCCGGCGCTACCGGCGTGACGACGGCCCCGACGCTCACATGGACTGCGGCCCCGACGGCCACGTCGCATGACGTTTACATCGGAACCGACCCGCTTGCCGTGCTCGCTGCCACAACGACGGCGCCCGAATACCTGGGCGCCTATGCAGGGGCCTCTGCGCTGCCGGGAACGCTTATCGAGAACACTACTTATTATTGGCGCGTTGACGAGCTGAGCGATTTCGGCCTGCGGCAGGGAACAGTCTGGAGCTTTACAACCTTGTTGCCGCCGCCCGATCCGGCCGGTAATCCCGATCCGGCCGATGGCGCGCCGAGCGTCCCGACCACGTCCACGCTGTCATGGACTTCCGGCACGCGCGCGGCCTCGCATAATGTTTGCTTTGGTACCGCGAATCCGCCGCCGTTCGTCGTCAATCAGACGTTGAATACCTACGATCCCGGTCTGCTGGCGATCGGGACGGTTTACTATTGGCGCATTGACGAGGTTGATTCCGGCGGCACGACCACCGGAACGGTCTGGTCCTTCACAACGTCGCTCGATCTTCCTTACCCGGCGACGGCGCCCAGCCCAGCCGACGGCGCCATAGATGTGCCTGGTTCGCCGACGCTTTCGTGGGCGGCGGGCGCACTGGCCGCTTCGCATAACGTCTATTTCGGAACGACGAATCCGCCTCCCTTTATCGGAAACCAGTTGGCCACGACGTACGATCCCGGCGCGCTCGCATACTTGACGACGTACTATTGGCGCATTGACGAGGTCAACGCCGGCGGCGTGACGACGGGAACGGTCTGGAGCTTTGTCACCGCTCCCGCGCCGCCCGATCCGGCCACCAACCCCATCCCGGCCAATGGCGCGATTGACGCTCCGACGACCGGAATGCTGTCCTGGACTCCGGGCGCCAACGCCACGTCGCATGATGTTTACTTCGGAACAACGATCCCGCTCACTTTCCGGGGCAATCAAGCCGCTGCGACGTATGACCCCGGCATCATGATTAGCGGCCAGACCTATTATTGGCGCATTGACGAGCGCAATGTCGCCGGCGTCGCCGTGGGAACCACGTGGACCTTCACAACGGAAGTTAATGCCGGTCCGATCGCCTATTGGAAGTTCGATGAGACCACCGGCACGATCGCTGCGGATTCCTCGGGCAGCGGCAAGGACGGCGTCGTGACGGGTACCGCGATCTGGGTTCCGGACGCCGGCAATATCAGCGGCGCCCTGCGTGGCAACGCCACCAACACGGCCACTTCGGTTCCCGCGTTGCGGCTCTACAGTAATCAGGTGACGCTTTCCTCCTGGATCAGGCGCAATGGGAACCAAGTTAATCTCACGGGTCTCATCACCTGTCGCGGGGGCGCCACCGCCATGTCTTTGCGTATCCCGGTCAACGGCACTACCCACTCATTAGCCCTTGTTTGGAACGGCGTCGCCTACAACGCTCCTACCTTGTCCATCCCCAACGCCCAATGGACGTTCGTGGCGGCGACGGTTGAGCCTACGCGCATTATTATTTACGTCGGCGGTACTAACTCGATAAATTGGCAGACAATCGCAGGCGTTTTCGCCATCGAGGAATTCGATGCTCCCTTGAGTCTGGGATTCGACACCGCGGCTGCGAACCGCCACTTCAATGGCGATCTGGACGACATGCGCATCTATAACCGCGCGCTGACGCTCGCCGAGATAGCCATCCTCCGGCGCACGGGCGGTCCGGCCTACAACCCGAGCCCCTTCAGCTTCGAGACGGGCGTGACGACGACCCCGATGCTCACATGGACGGGGGCGCCGACGGCCACGTCGCATGAGGTTTATTTTGGAACCGATCAGTTTGCTGTTATAGCCGCCACGACGACGGCGCCCGAATATCTGGGCGCCTTCACGAGCGCTTCCGTGGCGCCGGGCGTGCTGAGTGAAGGCATTACCTATTATTGGCGCGTGGATGAGCAGAGCGATCTCGGACTGCGCAAGGGAACGGTCTGGAACTTCACAACCTTTTTGCCGGCGCCCGGACCGGCGGGCAATCCCAATCCGCCCGACGGGGCGCCGAGCGTCTCGACCACGGCCACGCTTTCATGGACAACGGGCACATACGCCACGTCGCACAATGTTTATTTCGGAACAACAAATCCGCCGCCGTTCGTCGGCGCTCAGACGTTGAATTCCTACACGCCCGGCGTCATGGCGATTGTAACAGTTTATTACTGGCGCATTGACGAGGTCAACGCCAGCAGCGTGACCGTGGGAACGGTCTGGTCCTTCACGACGGCGTTCGATCTTCCAGGGCCCGCCACGTCGCCCCATCCCGCCGATGGCGCGGTGGACGTGGCCGGTTCGCCAACGCTTTCGTGGACGGCGGACGCGCGCGCGGCGTCGCACGATGTTTATTTCGGAACGACGAATCCGCCGGCCTTTATGGGGAACCAGGCGGCGGCGACGTTTGATCCCGGCGCGCTCGCGTATATGACGACATATTATTGGCGCATTGACGAGGTCAACGCCGCCGGCACGACGACAGGAACAGTCTGGAGCTTCACAACTGCGGCTGCGCAGCCCGGTCCTGCCACCAACCCCATCCCGGCCGACAGCGCGATAGACGTCTCCACGACGGGAATGCTTTCATGGACTCCGGGCGTGAGCGCAACTTCACATGATGTTTATTTCGGGACCACGGGAACGGTCACCTTCAGGGGCAATCAAACCGCCTCCACTTATGATCCCGGTATTCTGATCAGCGGCGCGACTTATAATTGGCGGATTGACGAACGCAACGGCAATGGCATGACCACGGGAACGATCTGGAGCTTCACGGCCGAAAATAATACGGGCCCGATCGCTTATTGGAAGCTCGATGAGACCGCGGGCACGGTCGCCGCGGATTCCTCCGGAAGCGGCAAGGACGGCCAGGTGCTTGGCGCCGCGGTTTGGGTTCCGAACGCCGGCAATTTCAATGGCGCTCTGCGCGGGAACGCCACCAACACCGCCACTTCGGTTCCGGCCCTGCGGCTCTACAGCAACCAGGTGACGTTCTCGGCCTGGATCAAGCGCAATGGAACGCAAACCGCCAACACGGGTATCTTCACCTGTCGCGCAGGCGCCACAGCGATATCTCTGCGTATTCCAGTCAACGTCACTACCCACACATTGAACCTCATGTGGAACGGAGCGGGCATCAACGCTCCCACCTTGGTTATCCCCAATGCCCAATGGACGTTCGTAGCGGCGACGGTCGAGCCTACGCGTGTCATTATTTACCTCGGTGACGCTTCCGCCCTCGTCTCGCAGACGATCGCGGGAACTTATCCAATCGAGGAATTCGACGCCCCCTTGAGCCTGGGATTCGACACCACCGTCGCGGCCCGGCACTTCAACGGCGATATGGATGACATGCGCGTCTATAACCGCGCGCTGACGCCCGCCGAGATGATGACGCTCTGGCGCACGGGCGGTCCGGCGTTGAATCCCAATCCGCCCAATGGCGCCACCGGCGTGGCAGTCAATCCGCTCCTGACGTGGTCTCCGGCGCCCACCGCAATCTCCCATGATGTTTACCTGGGGACCGATCTGCTCGCCGTGCAAACCGCGACGACCACCGCGCCCGAATATCAAGGCGCGGTATCGAACGCATCGTTCCCGGCCGCCGCGCCGGTGACGAGCCAGACTTACTATTGGCGCGTGGATGAGCTCAGCGATCTGGGACTGCGCGCGGGCACGGTTTGGAACTTTACAACCTATGTGCCGGGGGCTACGCCGTCTCCTTCCCCGACGCCCGGCCCAACCCCAACGCCTGGCCCGACCCCCACGCCTGGCGTGAGTCCGACGCCCCCTGCAAGTCCAACGCCTTCGCTCACGCCGACGCCGCTTACCGCTTTGGCAATCTGGAATTTCGATGACGCCAATGACATCGTGGATGGCGGCGTCGCCGCGTCCGCGTCCTTCATTATCGGCAGCACGCTGACGAACACCGCCTTTACCAGCGGCAATCCTCCTTCGGGTTTGGCGCATTCCAATGCCTCGTGGGTCACAACGCTGCCGGATCCCAACCGCTCATGGACGATCGCCGTGGATACGACCGGCTATCAGGATATTGCCTTGGAATTCGACGAGCGGCGCAACGGCACAGGGCCACTGGCGTTTGGCGTTTATATCAGCGCCGATGGCGGCGCATCTTATACTACCGTGACTGTGCCGGTGGCAACGAATACTGTCTTTGCGCCGACACCGATGCATTTATTCGATTTCACCACGGGCACGGCGCTCAATAACAATGCGCAGACTCGTATTCAATTGCGCGGCTTTGGCGCCTCCGATCCGGTAACGGGAACCTGGCGCATAGATAATATCCGTGTGGTTGGGCGCGCCCTGCCGATTCCGTCGCCGACGCCGTCGCCGATTCCGACGCCTTCAGCGAGCCCGACGCCGACTGTTAGCCCAACGCCTGTTATGACTCCAACGTCCACGGCGAGTCCGACGCCGGTTGTCAGCCCGACGCCTTCCGCTTCGCCAACGCCCACGCCGCCGCTGACGCTTCTGGCCAACTGGAATTTCGATGACGCCAACGATATCCTGGATGCGGGCGTCTTGACGTCGGCCTCGGCGACGTTCTCGAATGGCCCTGCCTTGAGTTTGTCGGCGTATCAGATCGGCAATCCTGCCAGCGGCTTTGCGCATAGCAATGCCAACTGGAACTCGCCGGCGGCGGAAACCTCGCGCTCCTGGACCATCGCCGTGAACACGGCGGGCTATCGGGATATCGCGTTTGAATTCGACGAACGCCGCAACGCCACAGGCCCGATGCTCTTCCAGGTCTATATCAGCACCGATTCAGACAGGACGCTTGTTCCGGTTGCTTTGCCCGCTTCCACCAGCGCCGGCTTCACGGCGACGCCGATGCATACTTATAATCTGGCTTCCTTCACGGAGCTCAATAATAACCCACTCGCCCGCGTCCATCTGCTTGCATGGGGCGCGTCCACGGCCGGCGGAACATGGCGCATAGACAATATCAATGTGCGCGGGCGCTTCATGCCGGTTCCGACGCCGTCGCCGAGCCCAACCCCTGTGGTGAGCCCGACGCCAACCGCCGGTCCGACGCCAACTGCAGGTCCGACTCCAACCATGGGTCCGACTCCAACCATGGGTCCGACGCCGACGTTGCGTCCGACGCCAACCGTTGGTCCGACGCCCAGCGCATCGCCGACGCCTTCGACAACGCCAACACCAACGCCGCCGGTAACTGCTTTGGCCCTTTGGAATTTCGATGACGGCGATGATATTGTGGACGGCGGCGTGGTTACATCGGCGACCTTTATTGTCGGCGCCACGCTGACGAACACAGCCTTTACCAGCGGCAATCCCACTTCCGGTCTGGCGCATAGCAACGCCAATTGGGCACTGGCGCAGGATCCTACACGCTCCTGGACGATAGCCGTGGATACAACCGGTTATCAGGATATCGCCTTGGAATTCGACGAACGGCGCGCCAACACGGGGCCGGTGTTCTTTTTGGTTTATCTCAGCGCCGATGGTGGCGCGACTTATACCAGTGCGACGATGCTGGCATTTACGAATACGCTCTTTGCGACGACCACTCCAATGCATTTATTCGATTTCGCCACGAGCACAATCATCAATAACAATGCGCTAACCCGCATTCAAGTGCGTGGCAATGGCGCAACCGACGCAATCACGGGGATGTGGCGCATAGACAACATCCGCGTCACGGGCAGAGCCATCGTCGGGCCGACGCCCACGCCGCGGCCGACTCCGACGCCGACAGCGAGTCCGACGCCCACGGTCACGGCAACCCCGAGCCCGATACCGACTGCAACCTCGTCCCCGACGGCTGGGCCGACACCGACGACTGTCCCGACACCGACGCCCACCGCGCCGCAGGTTGTATCCATTGCGCGCATGGACACTGATCCCACGACGGCATCTTCGGTTCGTTATCTGATCACTTTCAGTCAGATAATGACGAATGTTAAAGTTTCCGATTTCACCCTGGCGGCCATCGGCCCATTAACCTCCGCGCCCGCTATCCTGAGTCTGGCGCCCGCGGGCGCCTCACAAACCTATACCGCGCTGATGGACACGGGCGTGGGAGTGGGGCAGATGCGGCTGGATATCCGGGCTGGGGCTACGATGACGAACCTGACAAGCCAAACGCTGACGAATATCCCGTACACGCTCGGCGAAGTCTATACGATCTGGAGGCCTTCGGCGGCGCTGATTTCGGATTATCTGCTCAAGGGCGGCGATCCGGCGGGTCTGGATGCGAATCAAGACGGCGTGATTGATGTGGCGGATATGATCTGGCTCATGCGCCACGGCAGGTAGAGTTTTTGCGGGAAAATTATAAACCTTCAATCCGGCCACGATTGAGGCTTTCGCGAGCGGGCGCCATGCCAAGGTTATCGGCAAGGCGCCCGCTCGACAAAGCCTAGATCGTGGCCGCGCTTATTGATAAATATAGGAATCAAAGCAGAGCAAGGAATTCGTCCACACTTATTCCCGCGTCGCGAATCAGCGCGCGCAAGGTCCCGATGGATAGTTCCTTGTGCTGGGGCACGCAAAGATTTACGCGCACGCCCGGCTTGATCATGACCAGATGACTTCCCACCTGGCCCATGGCGGACCAGCCTGCTTTCGCGAAGGCTTTGACGGCGTCTTTGCCTGAGATGTTCGCCAGACGGCCCATGCGCCTAAACCGCCACGCACAAGGTTGGGCGATCCGGCGTTTCCGGCAAGCCTGCGGCCGCCTTCTGGTCCTCGGCCCAGAGCCAGGCGGTGATGGCTTCCTTGATATTCTCCAGCGCTTCTTTCTCATCGCGTCCCTGCGAGACGCATCCCGGTAGCGCCGGACATTCCGCTACGATCCAGCCATCCTCGGCGGTTTGAAGCGAGACATGAAAAATCATGAATGCGCGCCATCCTTAAAAAGTTTGCCGAATGATTGAACCACTTGTGAAAGTTAGGCGCGCTCGAACGAAGAGAGTCAAGCGGAATATGACTGACGAAAAATCTGCGATTAGGGGATTGGGGATGCGCGCGTATTCCTCATTGCGTTTCTCAAGCGCCCATCTTTAGAATCTCATTCTGAGAGCGGGCCGGGCGGTCGCCGCGGATTTTTTCGAGGCGCGCTGACGGATTCCTTCGGGAGTCCGGCGCGCGGCTTGGGGGAAACCGGGGAGGAAAGTCCGAACGCCGCAGGGCAGGGCGCTTCCTAACGGGAAGGCGGAGCGATCCGACGGAAAGCGCAACAGAAAACATACCGCCGATGGCCCTGGCGCGCGCGAGCGCGCCGGGGATCAGGCAAGGGTGAAATGGCGCGGTAAGAGCGCACCAGCGCCGTGGCGACACGGCGGCTTGGCAAACCCCGCCCGGCGCAAGACCAAATAGGGAAGGATGCGGTGGCCCGCCGCGCGCGCGAGGCGCCGCGCGCGAAACGGTTCCGGGACTTTGAAAAGCCCCCGGGATCGCTTCGCGCGCGGCGTCTCCGATGACTTCCGGGTAGGTTGCTAGACGCCGTCCGGCGACGGACGGCCTAGAGGAATGGCCGCCGCCTTCGGGAAACCGAAGGCACAGAATTCGGCTTACAGGCCCGCTCTCTTTATTTTTGCTTAAGGGCGAAGGTAATGCGGTCGGAAGCGGCGCCAGCTTTTGGAGTATAAGTGCGGAGATTCTCGCTCCGCTGCGAACTCCCGCTTGCCGCCTTCTTTTTTGCGCCAAGGCCATTGAAACGCCAAAAAGAAGGCGGCAAGCCACCTTACTCCAAAAGCTGGCGCTACGCCTATCCCCATTAATTTTCTTTTTCAAGCATGAATGCTTGTGATGAATTTGTGTCATCGTATTTGTGAATATTAGCGCTTGGCTGTTTGACCGCTCTCGCAGCCAGGCGTCATTTTTCATAGAGCGCCGAAGGGGGAAAGAAATCGAAGTCGCAAATTCCTTCCGCCGTGCGCCATCTTCCAACCGTTTCGGGCCGCGTCTCGATGCGCGCCAGCGGAAAGGCCAGAAAATCCTCCAAACGCGTCAGGGTTCGTTCCTGATCGAGGACGAAATCCTCGAAGCGCATAAAAATGCGCCGTTTGGGCGGCGGTGTGGCCTGCATGATGCTGTGCTGATATTTCCAGCTGATGGCGCGGCGCAGGCGCAGGTCGTCCGTTTTGTCGTAAGTCACGCCGAAGTCGCCGAGATCGTCGGTCAGGTGCCTTCCGAGGATGCAGTCGCGCGGGTCGCGCGTCCAATAGATATAATACACGTCCGGAAACATGCGCGCGATCCACGGGAAGATGAGCGTCGTCTCCGGCAGTTTCCATCCCTTGCGCTCGGCGCCGCTGCCGAGGACGCAAGCCAGATAGGATTCGACCAGCCGCGTGAAGGCCGGATCAATCGGCATGGTGTGCAGCCGCGAGAAATCCCATTCGAGCCCGCCTTTGTGCGCGACGTGGCGCGCCATCACACGGCAGGCTTCATATAAATCCTCCGGCGGAATCAGATCGCCGGAATTGTTGAGCTGGGCGCCCATATACACGCCGCTCTGGCTCAAGGTATGCGACATTGCGCGCGTCCCCGAATGCCCTCGTCCGATGATTGTGATCATCATAACTATTTGGCCTGGCTATTTCATCATTTTGGAAGAAGCGATGATTTGCTTCTATGTAGTTCCACAAAATCGCACGCTATATTTTGCCCGGCGCCTTGGGCGACACGCTACTAAAATTCGCGCATCGGTAGGGGCGCATCCCAAGCGAGCTCCCGGCAGCCAGACAAGATTGCGCGCCTTGAATTATATGAAAATTAATGCTGGCTTCATCTTGAATTATAATACTATACTCTATGAAAAAGACTCAATCTATGGCCCGCTGGTATTCGTCGCGCAACGTCTCCATAGCGATTCGACTTTTCGTCATCGGTTTCTTCATTGCCCAAACGGCGCGAGGAATCCATTGCGTCCGCGGCCGAAGCGATTTCGAGGTATATTATCGAGTGGCGGCAAGTATTCTGAAAGGCGCTCCACGCCTGATTTATAATAAGGAATCGCCCCACACAGATCGCTCATTCCTATATCCGCCTCCAGCGTCAATCCTCCTGACGCCCCTGGCGATCTTGCCATTTGTGGCGGCAGGCGTCGTATTTTCATTGATCAAGATGGCGGCGCTGGGATTTTTCCTCTGGGGAGCGATTCGATTCGGGGGCGCGCCGCCGGGCGACCGGAAAGGAATATGGGCAATGGCGGCAGCCACCATCCTGATCGTTTACCGCCCCATTGATAACGATATTGGAAACGGCCAGATCAATATCATCGTGTGGGCATTGGCTGCATGGGGAGTGTGGCTGATGATGAGCGCACGTCCCAAGGTGGAGCTCGGCGGAATGCTATGGGCCTGCAGCGTGGCGCTCAAGGCCACTCCTTTGTTATTGCTGGGCGTGCTCATCTTGCACAAACGATGGTACGCCATGGCCGTCAGTGTTGTTTGGCTGGCGCTGTTCATGGGATTGCTGCCGGTGGCATGGTTTGGAGGGAAGCAAACCGCTGAGCTTTACCGGGAATTCAGCATGGCCAGCACGGAATCCATGATGGTGGTCTGGCAAAAGGACCATATTGGCTCGATTAACGAGCTGTTTCTATTTACGCTGGCCCAGGCTCAAGCCCCCAAGGATTTAGTCATCCAAGGTGAAGGCGTTGGCGGAAAGGCTGGTGAAAAAAAAATATTTTCATCTTTGCCGGACCCTCTGGAACGGCGAGCGGCAAAGGCGGTTTGGTTAGGGTTCTGCGCTTTGGCCATTATAGTATTCATGGGACTGCGAAAGTGGGCCGGGCGCGGTCGTGGTTACGATTGGAGATGGGACCTTGCAATGCTGAGCACAATGGCCTTGCTTTTGTCGCCGGTGGTGCGCGGAGCGCACTTGGTTATCTTGATTGCGCCGATCGCTTGGGCGGGATGGCAGTTGCGCCAAATGACAGATTGGAAAGGCGGCTGGCAGCTTGCGCTACGGCAGCAACCTGGCCCATGGATCGCGCTGGGAGCGGCAACGACATTCCTATGGGTCTCTAAAGCCTTTGCGTTTCCATCGCCGGGACCAATGCTTTACCGCCCGGCATTTTTGCTGGCAAATCTGAGCCTATTCGCAGCACTGGTCATGATCCAAAGGAAACTGACGAGCGCAATGCCGGAAGATGGAATATGAACTCAATTCTATTGACATCTTTTTATTCAGCCGATTGTGCGATGCAAACGGGTATGGGCATCGTTATCGTCACTTCGAATAAGCCCCCAACACTGGATTGAACCCTGACCTCGCCGCCGAGGAGCGCGGCGGTTTTGCGCACGAGCGACAGGCCAAGGCCGCAGTGAACGCCGGTGGCGCTGCGGGCGGCGTCGCCGCGCGTCAGGCGTTCGAACAGGCGCTCGGTCTCTTCCTGCGGAATCTGGCTGCCGGTGTTGCTGACGTAGAAAACAGCATTGTTCTCATCCTGGCGGGTTTCGATGCGCACGGCGCCTTCTGAGTCGGCGTAACTGACGGCGTTTTCCAGGATATTGCGCGTCAGCAGAATCCAGAGATCCTGATCCGTCTCCAGCGCCAGCGTGGGGTCCAGGCGCCATTCCACGGCGAGGTCGCGCTCCTTTGCAATTTTTTCAAGCGGTTTCCATGCTTCCCGGACAGCGTCATCGAGCGGGAAAATCTCCGGATGAGTGGGCGTCTGGCCGGATTCGAGCCTTGCAAGCGAAAGCAGCTTCTCGACCATGTTTTTCATCTGCGAAACGATGGTCAGACATTCACCGAACGTTGCGCGATACGTCACGGGCTCGCGCGGACGCGACAGCGACACTTCCATCGCGGTCATCAGCCCGGCCAGAGGCGTGCGCAATTCGTGCGCGATATCCGCGCTGAATGCCCGTTCGCGCGTGAAGGCCTGCTCAAGACGCTGAAGCAACCCCTTGAGCCGCTCCACCACCGGGCGCAATTCGGCCGGGATTTTTTCCGTTTCGACGTTCAGCACGAGCGCGCGCTCATCCATTCGCTCGATCTGCGCCGCCACGCGATTGAGGGGACGCATATTCCAGCGAATGACAAACCAAAGCACGCCGGCGGTGATGATGATCGTTGCCAGGCCGCTCAATGAAAGGAACATGCCCAGCCGTTCGAGCGCTTCGGTGATCCGCTCGGCGTCGCGGACCAGCGCGATCACTGCCTGTGAGCGATCGGGCGTTTTCTCAAGGGCTTGAACCGGCTTGCCGCTTTCCTTTGCATCCGTATTCTCATGTTCGTCCTGCAGCGAAAGAGTGAAGGACATGAACACGACCCGGCCAATCCGTCCGCCGGGCAAGCGCAGATAGCTGCATTCGGTTTTTTGCGGTTTGCGGAATTCGAGCTTCAGGTCTTGCTTATTCAAGGAGGGGGAACTGTAAAGAATCTTATCTTTATCGAGCCAGATTTTCAGATAGTCGGGGTGGCGCTTTTTTTTGAACTCGCTCAGGTCCACGTCCTGCAGCGTGATCTTGGACGTGCGGGTATCCAGTTCGGCGCCGGCCGCCAGCATTTGCGCCTTGTCTATCAGCGCGCGGTCGAATTCGGCGATCAGATTATGGCGGACGTAGTAATACAGGAGGATCCCCGCCGAAACGAGCGCCAGCGCGCTGATCAGCGACGAACTGAGAATCAAGCGGGAGCGAAGCGATAGCGTCATGGTTCGATTTCCAGAATATATCCCACGCCGCGCCGCGTATGAATCAGGCGGGGAAGCCCCTCCGGCTCGAGTTTTTTGCGCAGGTGGGCGATATAGACGTCAATGACATTGCTGCCGGCCTCGGCGGCGAAGTCATAAACGTGTTCCCAGATTTGAGTGCGGGTGACCGGCTTTCCAGCGCGCGCGGCGAGGAATTCGAGCAGGGCGTATTCGCGCGCGGAAAGCTCAATGGCGCGCCCGGCCCGAGTGACGCGGCGATCATTGGTGCTGATCTCGAGGTCGCCCACGCGGATCACGGGGCTTTTCGTTTCGTATTTGCGGCGGATGAGCGCGGCCACGCGAGCCAGGAGTTCCTCGAACGCGAACGGCTTGACCAGATAGTCGTCCGCCCCCAGATTCAAGCCGCGGACGCGATCCTCGACCGTGTCGCGCGCCGTCAGGATCAGCACGTGCGCAGGGCTGCCGCGCTCGCGAAGCTTTTTCAAGATGCTCAATCCATCCAGGCCGGGCAGCATCAGATCGAGAATGATCACATCGTATTCGCCGGATTCCGTGTACCAAAGCCCCTCCGCGCCGTCGCCCGTGGCGTCCACGGCATAGCCTTCCTCGCGAAGGCCTTGCGCGACGGATTTTCTCAGAGGCTCGTAATCTTCGATCAGCAAAATCCTCATGGCTCATTCACTGGCAAAAACGGCGCTTTATCCTTAATAAAAATAGCGTAGCCGGCGCGTCTTGACCCCCGGCGCCGGCCACACCGCCATGAACGGCTTTCGCCATTCATGACATCAATGTGATTTCTGGCGATTATGCCGGGCGATAGGCGCTCGGGACACCGCTATCCTCGCCCAAGCAGGATTAAAACAATATGAATGGCTGAATTTCAAGCAAGGTTTTTTTTGTGTGCTTGCCATCGCGCATAAAAAACTTCTTTTCCGATGCGGGCGTACTTGGTCTCGAAGTTGGTGGGAATGTTGTCTTCGAGAGTCGAAGGGCCGCGCCAGCTGCGCATTTCCTCCAGTTCAAAAAAATGCGAATCGCGGATCACGCGGCGGATGCGCGAGAAGCTGACGGGGACGTCGGTCTTCACGGTCAGGCGCCCGCCGGGCACGAGGGTGCGGGAGAACTGCTCGACGCTGACGTCGCGGAACATGCGGCGTTTGGCGTGGCGGCGCTTGGGCCAGGGATCGGGAAAATAGACGTGAAAGGCTTGCGTGGAATTTTCGCGCAGATGGTTGAACAGAAAATAGACCATGTCTCCATGAACGAGGCGGACGTTGGCCAGCTGGCGCTTCTCCACTTTCTGGCGCGCGATTTTCAGATACGTCCCATCCTGCTCGATGCCGATGAAATTCACCTCGGGCCGCCGCTCGGCCGCGACCGCAAGGAAGCTGCCTTTGCCGCAGCCGATTTCGATCTCGACGGGATGGGCGTTGCCAAACCACGCGGCAAAGTCCACCGCGCCTTCGAGCATGGTCACCTGGCGCCAAAGGATCAGTTCCGAGTTGCGAGTTCCGAGTTGCGAGTTCACAGTTCCGAGTTCCGTTTGGAGTTCCGTTTGGAGTTCCGTTTGGAGTTCCGTTTGGAGTTCCGTTTGGAGTTCCATCTTTAGATGGTGTCTTCTCGTTTGGAGTTCCATCTTTAGATGGTGTCTTCCCCCATCTTCAGATGGGCCTGGAGTTTGGACGTTTGAATCCCCCGAAGGGGGTGAACAATCATAGCCGTGGGTGAAGCGAAGCGAACCCACGGAAACGATGAGTGCGAAAGCAGGTCCCCGGAGGGGGCCAACACGTACCGAACGGCTTGCTGCATTTCACTTACGCGTTTCGAATCGGCTGAGTAAAGGATTACTCTGGCGACAGCGTTGGCCCCCTTCGGGGACCGATGATTCGTTTGCCTCTACCGTGGGTTCGCTTCGCTTCACCCACGGCTATGATTGTGGTTCCCCTTCGGGGAAAAAATGTCCAAACTCCAGCCCCATCTTCAGATGGGTGTCTTCAGATGGGATCGGGATTTCCGTTCTTTCTCAGAGTTCGCATCCCCTCTCTTTCTCATTTTCACTTCGCATTCTTCACTACCGCGTCAATCCAAGCCTTCTTAAGATAGAAATATCCCAACGGCGTGCGAACGATGCCTTTGACCCAGGGCTTTTGCATGTAAGGATCGGCATAGAAGTAAATCGGCGCCACCGGCATGTCCTTCATCATGATTGCTTCGGCGTCGTGCAGCATCGTCATGCGCTTGGCGGGATTGATTTCTTTCTTCGACGCCTCCAGCAGCGCGTCGAACTCCTTATTGGACCACTTGGAATTGTTGTTGCCCGATTCGGTTTTGAAAGTCTCGAGAAAGGTCATCGGATCGGCGAAGTCGCCGATCCAGCCACCGCGGGCGATCTGATAATTGCCTTCGTTCTTGAGATCGGAATACACCTTCCATTCCATGTTGCGCAGCTCGATGTAGATTCCCAGCGTCTTGCTCCATCGCTGCTGCAACTCGGCGGCGATGGCCCGATGTTGATCGCGCGTATTGTAGATATATTCCACGCGGGGAAACCCTTTGCCCTTGGGATAGCCGGCCTCCGCCAACAGGCGGCGCGCTTCGTCATAATCGGCGTTTTTGAAGGTGTCGCCGCCGACCTCGCGGAAATCCCGCTTGCCGTCGGCGTCCTTGATCCCAAAAGGCACGAACGCCATCGCCGGCTGTTCTCCGGCCTTCGAGATGTAGCGGATGACGATGTTCCGGTCTATCGCCAGCGCCAGGGCGAGCCTCACCCGCGCGTCGTCGAAGGGTTTTTTGCGGCAGTTGAAATTGATGAAATAAGTTCCAATCTGCGTCTCGGTGGAAACCTTGCCTTCCTTCTGCAGTTGCTCCATGGCGCTCAGCGGGGGGCGTCCCATCACGTCCAGCTGTCCGCTGTTGAAGGCCGCCAGCGCCGAGGATTCCGTCTCGATCATCAGCCATTTGACCTCGTCCAGCTTGACCACGCCGGCGTCCCAATAGTCCGGATTTTTTTCGAAGACCATCTTGTCATGGCTGCGCCATTCCTTCAGTCTGAAAGGGCCGCAGCACAGATACGATTTCGGATTCACAACCCATTCGCGCGGCCCCACCTCGATGCTTTTGCGATGGAAGGGGACAAAGATGCTGTGCGCCAGCATGTTCATGAAATACGGCGTCGGCTCTTTGAGGCGAACCTCGAGCGTCCGCTTGTCCGGCGCCTTGAGCCCCACCGTGGAGGTGTCGGTGGTCTTGCCTTCATTGAACTCGCGCGCGCCGACGATATAATAAAGCAGGATCGCGTATTCCGAAGCGGTCTCCGGCTGGAGCACGCGGAGCCATTCCCAGATGAAGTCGTCCGCCGTGACCGGATCGCCATTCGACCACTTGGCTGCGCGCAGATGGAAGGAATAGGTCAGGCCGTCGGGCGAGATCTTCCACGAATCGGCGATCCCCGGCAGAATGCGGCAGTCCGGGTCGGTGATGACAAGCCCTTCGAGCAAATTGAGAATGATCTCGGATTCGGGTATCCCCGAAGCCTTGGCCGGATCCGCGGTCTGCGGCTCCGTGCCGAGGTTGACGGCGATGGAAGCGTCGCTAGCGGCCGCCGGCGCCTGGGCCCGGACGCAAGGCGCGGAAGTGATTACAGTTCCCAAAATCGCCAATGCAAACGTTAATGCAAAAGTTCCCATTTTATTTGTTCTTGGTTTCATATTGAAACTCCCTGGCGCCGATCAACAGATAATAAAGCAACGGCGCGAATTGTGGCCGAACCCGTTCCCGAATGCGAAGGAAAATTGGCGTTGTTTGTAGTTCCGTTGTTTGTAGTTCCGCCGTTTGTAGTTCCGCCTTTAGGTGGCGCTTGTAGTCCCATCTTCAGGTGCGTGAGAGCGCATAGAGCACTATGCCATTATCCCACGCCGAATGACAGCATGTTATCGTTCATTGCCATCCGTGCTATCCGGGAAATCCGTGGTCGAGAATTAACCACGGATGGCACGGATAACGCGGATGTCGCGCCGCGAAGGGGCACAGTTTTGCAGATAGTCTCTTGCGAATTCGGAGTGAAAAGCTCACTCTTACCCTTTGACCTGAGAAACCGCTAATATACGCTAACAAACGCTAATAAATACCTGAAAACGCATTGAAATCGCCCGGAGATACAATGCGATAATCGCTCGCGAGGCAATGTCCTGTGTTCCTTAAGTTTCCTTCCTATTTTTTTGCTTTGTATCTAACGCTCTGCCTGGCGCCTTGGGCCGGCGGCGAACCTCTGGTAATGCCACGCCCGGCCGGCAGCGAGCCTCTGGTAACGTCGCGCCCTGCCGCCGGCGAATCTCACGTAACCTCGCCCGCCGCCAGTCTCGAGGCGGCGCCCATCTCCGGTTTCCAACCCCTCGCCATCGGTCTGCAAACGCCCGCGCCCGGTCAGCAGCCGCTTTCTTCGCTTCCCGGTCTCAGCGCGGCTCAGGCCAATTTCCTGGATGAAGCGATGCGCGAAGCGCTGATCGGGCGCGCGGACAAGGTTTATCAGGCGGCACAGCGGATGCGCCAGGCCGATGACCGGCGGATAGCGCAAGGCCAGCCGCGCACGGGGATCGCCGACAACCTGCTGGCGCTGGCCGCCGCCATTACGCCGAACCGTCAAACGCGCCGGCAATGTCAGGAGGAGGCTCGCAGCGAGGGCGCCGATCCTTTTTTGCGCGATATCCTGCGGCGCGAACTCGAAGGCGATCCACTGGTCGAGTTCGACCGCCTCGGCAGGCAAGATCGCTGGAATCGCGCGATACGGCCCTTCAACTCCGTCATTCGAGCGTTTGTTTCATTGTTCGAGGGAAATCCGCAAGCGCTGTTCCAAATTCCAGTGGATATGGTGTTCGCCATACCCTCCGCCGGCGAGTTGACGGAACGCCAGGTTAAACAATTCGCCCTCGCCCAGCGAATCGAGAACGATCCGCAGCTCAAGCGCATCGCTCCGCCGTTGATCTTCAGAAAGGCCGAAGTCTGGCGGCGGCAGCTGGACAAGGCACAGATCGAACAGGATTTGCAGCTGGCGCGCGAACTGGACAAGCATAACCGCTGGAGGGAGGCGATTGACCTGTGCAAGGACGTTCAGCGCCGCGATCCCAAAAATTCGCAGGCGGCCGCGCTGGCGCTCGCGGCGGAGAAAAAGCAGTCGCAGGCCTACCGCCGCCAGATCGGCGCGCTGAGCCTGGCGGGCAATGAGCCCTGGCCCGAGGCCGGAGGCGGCGACGCGCGAACTTACCGCGAGGCGCTTTATCAAGTGGTTCAAATCCCCTCTTTGCATTCTCAGGACATTCCGGCGTCGCTGGCCGGCGCCATGGATGACGTGGGGCTTTCGGACATGGCGCAATATCTCCTCTCGGTGTCACTGGATCTCCAGGGCCGGCGCGAAGAGGCGATCGAACAACTCGGCGAACTGAAGGAAAAAGGCGGCGCCATGGCCGTTCGCGCGCAGGCCTGGCTGGAGGATCCGCGCTATCATCCGTCGTTGGCCATCGAACGGGGGCGCGCGCAGCTGGCGCGCGACCGCCGCAATTTCATCTTTTTCGGCCAGATTTCAGGCGAAGACAATCTTTATCTTCTCGCTTCGGCCGCCGCCCAGCAGAGCGCGGCAGGAGCGGCGAACGTCGGCGTCCTCAATGTGATCAATGCCGCCACGCGGTGGGTGGGGCTGTGGTTCAATCCCGGCGTTCCGGCTTCGCCCGTCATGGACGCGCTGGCGAGCAGCCTGCGCGAACATCCCGGCGACGCCGGCCGGAACGAATGGCGCGAGGAACTGGCCGGGCTGGCCCGCTATATGCAGCAGGAACCCATTGCGATCGCGCAGTTGAAGGCCGCCGGCGAGTTGACGAAGGAAAAAGAAACCGAATTGCGCGAGCGCGAGGCGAGCCGCATTTTCAACAAGGTCAAGGAACTGGAAAAGCCCGCCGAACGCGCGCCGGAATACAGGAAATGGCTGAAAAAATGGGGCGATCTGGAAATGGCCTCGAAGGTCCGCGCGGCGCTGGAAAAGGACGAGAAGGAAATCGCCGCCGATTTCCGCCTGCGCTATGATGACTTGCGCAAGGAAAGCGAGCCATGGCTGGCGCTGGGGCTGCCGGTGAAAAGCGAATGGCTGGATGGCGACGAGGAGAATCGGGAACTCGACAAGGAAGGCGTTGCTTTTTACCGTCGGGCGGCGGGCCGGTTCGAGATGGAATATCGCTTGCGCGACGATGGGCAGATAACGTCCACTTCCATCGCGGCGGCGCGGTATGAAGCCTTGCGCGCGGCCTGGGAAGAACGGGAATATCACGCGCAGCGCCGGGAATTGGCGCGGGAACAACGGCAAACCTATTATTTCCCGGTGGACGTGGAAGGCGGCGCGGGCGCCTCGGGAGTCCATGCCTATCCGCAGTTCCAACGGGCGCCCGAAACGCCGGACCTTAAGTTATACAAATAGCCGATCGTCCATTATCAACCGCAAATCTAAAAATGCCAATCTCCATCCAAAGCCCTTTAGTCATCCGCTGGCTGTGGCGCGCCGCGAGCCTCGCAATCGCCGGCTTCTGGCTGACGATGATGAGTTTCCTGCTGATCAAGGAAATCTGGCCCGGGCGCACGCTGGGCCAGGAAAAATTCATCATGCCCGAGGCGTTCGCCGCCAATTGGCAGGACATGGACGAATGGATGGAGGTGCGGTATAAGGACCTCTATCTGGGCGTGGCGCATACGCAGATTCAGCGCGTCACAGGCGGTTATTATCTGGCCGGTTCGCGCTTGCGGCTGGCGCTGCCTTTTGGCATTCTCCGGATGAGCCTTCAAGCCGACGGCACAGCGTTGCTGGACGCCAAGATGACGCTCGAGACGGCGGCGCTGGACTGTGAGATGCTCAGTCAAAAAATCCGTTTTGAGGCCGCCGTCAGCGGCGATGCGCTTTATTATTCGCTGAGTAATAACGGAACGCAGGCCGGCGGCGGGCGTCTCCTGCTGGCTGCGCCGCCGTCGCTGTATCCGGCGGCCCGCTCGATGCTCGCCCGTAATTTCAAGCTTCAGGAAGGACAAACCTACGACGTTCAGGTCTTCGATCCTTTATGGACCTTCGGCAGCGACATGGTCCGGATGCGCGTCGGCAAGCGCGAGCAAGTTCCGCTGGGAGGCAAATCGCATCAAATGGTCACGGCCTTCAAGATCGAAACCACCATGAACGACATCAAGAGCTATTCCTGGGTGGACGACGAGGGACGGACGGTACGCCATCAGATGGGCAAGGATTTGATTTTATCGCGCATCGAATCCGCGGAAGCCCGCAGAACGTATCCGGAAATGGACAAGCCGCTGCAAATTCCCATTGTGAACAACGACCAACTGCGAAGCTATGCCAATTCCAATCCGAACTTCCGCCCCAATAATGGCGCGCTCATGCTGTTGCGCAACGCCATTAGTGGAAAAGAATAGCTTATGATTAAAGCGGTTTGTTTTGACTTGGGCAACACGTTGCTGGCTTATCGGGACTTCGGTCTCGATGCCTATTCCGGACGGTTGGAAAAGACAATCCGGACGCTGTTGGAGCAATTCTTCAAAGAAAGATCGGATGCGCGCCAGAGCGATCCGGGCAGCATCGCGCAGCGCGTATTTGCGTGCATTATCCCCATCGAAATGCGCGCGCGGGCTGAGCTCTCCGAATACGACGTGGCGATTGAAATCCGCCGCGCGCTCGGCGAAATGTTTTCGCAAGTGGATGATTCGTGGGACGAACGCGTCAACGCCGCCGCGTGGGGCGTGATGCGGCAGGAATTCGAGTTGCGCCCCGACGCCCTGGAAACACTGCGCGCCTTGAAGCGCGGCGGAAAAAAAATCGGCCTCATCTCCAACAGCCAATTCCGCTCGGCCGATATGATGGACGATCTGAGCGCGAAGGGGCTGGATGGCCTTCTGGATGCAACGGTTTTTTCCCTGGATGAGCGCATTCGCAAGCCAAGGCGGGAAATTTTTTTGCGGGCGCTTGCGCAGTTGAATTGCCAGCCCGCTCACGCCGTCATGGTCGGCGATACCGTCGAGGCGGATATCGCGGGCGCTCGCGCCGCGGGAATGAAGGCGATCTTGATCCGCACGCCGGAAAACCAGGCGGTTTTCAGTTCCGGGTTCAAGGTTCCGAGTTCCGAGTTTCGGGTTTCGAGTTCCGGATCGAAGGCGCCCGCTTGCGAGGCGGGGGATACGAGGCCGGGGCAGGAAGCTCCGGACGCCGTTGTTGACAATCTCAGCGAAATCCCCACGCTCATCAACGGCTGGTAAGGCGCGGCTTGCAGGAGCTTAGCACTTATATTCGTAATAAGATAACATAAAATCATCGCGAATACTCATGCCGGAAGAAAAGA
>JAPLSP010000033.1 GCA_026398575.1 Candidatus Sumerlaeota bacterium
TGCCGCTTTTTGCTACGCGGGTCTTGGAGATCATCGAAGCAAAAGCGGCAGCAAGCAACCGCACTCCAAATGCTGGCGCCGTGCCTATTCGCATTAAAATATCTCTTTTCGAATTATAATCCAGAATATGGCCATGCAAGCGTATTCGCGAAATCAATCTTTATGCTCCGCTTTGCGCGCCGGATTGCTTGAGAAAGTCCTTTTTTAAATTCTCAGCATATTGCTTCAATGCTTCGCGGCGGCGGGCTGCTTCTTCGGCGCTGGCGAAGGGCGCGCCGTGGCTGTCGCGAAGGTTGAAGTAAAATTTGATCTTGGGTTCGGTGCCGGAGGGGCGCGCGACGACTTTGCCGCGGCCTTCGAGCTCGAACATCAGGACGTTGGCTTCGGGCAGTTGCTTGGGGCCGCGCAAGGCTTTGCCGTTGGCGTCTTTGAAGGGGACGGTCAGGAAGTCGGTGACTTTGGCGACCTTGCATCCGGCAAGTTCCTTCGGCGGCTGGGCGCGCAGGCGATCCATGATACCGCGAATCTGCTCCATGCCGGTTTCGCCCCGCATGTAAACAGAAACCTGGCTTTCATCGAAGACGCCAAAGCGCTGATAGATTTCCTGAAGGATGCCGGGAATTGTTTTGCCCTGCTCTTTGGCCCAGCGCGCGATTTCCGCCGCCATGCACAAGCCGCCAATACCATCCTTATCGCGGGCGTGCGTCCCGAAGAGATAACCATAGCTCTCCTCGCATCCGAACAAAAAAGTCTTCCCTTTGGCTTTGACTCCTCGCGCCTTCAACCCGGAACTCGAAACTCTTGACTCGGAACTCGGAACTCGGGAGCCGGAACTCGGAACTCGGAACTCGGAACCCTCGCAGAGCGTGGCCTGATTGCCGATCCACTTGAAGCCGGTCAGCGTCAGGATAATTTCAACGCCATAGGTCGCGCAAATCAGCGGCATCAAGTCCGTGGTGACGACGGTTGTGACGATGAGCGGGCGGGGCGGCATTTTCTTGAGCGCGGTCAGCCGCTCGCAGAGATAATAGGTAAAAAGCGCCGCCATTTGATTGCCGGTCATGAATTGAATCGCGCCGCTGCCGTCGCGCGCCACCATCCCCATACGGTCGGCGTCCGGGTCGCTGGCCACGGCGATGTCGGCCTTGACCTGCTCCATCAGTTTGATCGCTTCCTCGAAGGCTCTCGGGTCTTCGGGGTTGGACGATTTGGCGGTTGGGAAGTCTGGATCGGGCGCGATTTGCGAGGCGACTTCGTGATAATCCGTAAATCCCCACATCGTGAGCGCCTTGCCCGCCAGCGTACCGCCGACGCCGTGGAGCGGCGTATAGACGACGCGCACGGACGCGCCGTTTTTGCGATTGCCTTCGGGATCAAGCGAGACTTTTGCGACGGCGGAAAGGAACTTGAGATCCATCTCCTCCCCGATCATTTTGATCTTTCCTTGGGCTTTGGCGGTTTTCATGTCGAGACGCTTGACGGAGGCGAGCGAAGAAATCTTTTGCGCTTCCTTGATGACGCCGACGTCGTGCGGCGGAATCATCTGTCCGCCATCGCTCCAGTAGGCCTTGTAACCGTTGTATTCGGGCGGGTTATGGCTGGCGGTGATCATGATGCCAACATCGGCCTTCAGCGCGCGCACGGCGAAGGAGACTTCCGGCGTCAGGCGCAGTTCCTTGAAAAGATACGCTGTGAATCCATTGCCCGCCAGCACTTCGGCTGTTACCTGAGCGAAGAAGGCGGAATTGTGGCGGCTATCGTAGCAGATGACCGCCGAGGGTTTGGATTTTTTGATGGTTTTGAGAAGGTAGTTGACCAAGCCTTGAGTGGCCATGGCGACCACCGGCTCATTCATGCGGTTTGTTCCGGCGCCCATGATTCCGCGCAGGCCGCCTGTGCCGAATTCCAGATCGCAATAAAAGCGGTCGCGAATGGCTTTTTGAGCATCCTCCGGAATCAACCGGAGCAATTCTTCTTTCGCCGATTCGATTTTCAGCCATTGGGCAAAGACTTCATAGGTTTCTTCGATGGTGCGGATTGGGGGCATGGATTTTCTCCAAGGGAATGTGGACGGACACGGACTCACACGGACAGGCACGGACGGGCACGGACTTATAGGGGAAGCCTTGACCTTTCATTATTGGGGTTGATAAATCATTAGCTCTTGTCGCCGATTATTTTTTGCAGCGCCTTGAGGTGTTCGTTGGGCGAGAAGAGGGCCATGCGCGGGATGCAAAAGCCGGTTACTACTTTGGATTCTATCGTTGGATTGAGCGGCGATCCCTGCAACTGGTATTGCTCGCCCTCCAACACATAGCGTTCGACAGTCATGGCTACCGGATCAATGATCCAATACTCCGCCACGCCATGCGCGGCATAGTCTTCGAATTTGACTCCGCGATCGTATTTTTCCGTACTCGGTGATAGTATCTCCGCGATGAAATCAGGTGCCGGGAACCGAAGGGTTTCCGGTTGAATGATGTTTGCTTTTTTCTGACTGAAGAAACAAACATCCGGCTCATAATCATTGCGGGTCAATGAGATCAATGCCTTTTCAAAATAAACGGCGCCCAGATGATGCGCCTCAACATAATGGGCGAGCAGTTCGGTCAAGTAGCGGCTGACATTGATGTGCAGGGCGCTTGCGGGCGATTGCATGGTAATCTCCCCATTGATGAACTCAGTTTTCCCATCTTCTGTAAGCTCGTTATGAAACCGCTGCCGCGCCTCTTGCTCATGCTGCAAAATATCAATAATGATGGCGGAATAGCGTGGCAGTTCCGGCGAAGCGACGATTTGCTCGAGCAGCGCGTTCATAGCGGTTGTCTCCTGCGGAAGTATTCTTTCAGGGATTCTTTCCAGTCCGGCAGCAGGTCCAGTCCAAATTCCTGAAGGCGCGAACTTTCCAGGACTGCATAGATCGGGCGGGGGGCTTTTCCGCCGTATTCGGCCAATGTGATCGGCTCGATCTGCACGCCGCTGACTCCGGCGGCGATCATGATTTCATGGGCGAACTCAAACCATGTGCACTGCCCCTGATTACATATATGGAATATTCCCTGAGCGCCAGTGGTTAGAAGCTCGATGATTTTTTGAGACAAATCGAAGGTGAAGGTGGGCGAGCCGTGCTGATCGTTGACCACTTTGAGAATGGGGTTCTTTTGGGCGGCGGCGAGGATCGCTTCGATGAAGTTTTTTCTAAATTTCCAGCAATGGACGCCTTGGAGCCATGAGGCGCGCACGATCAAGTGATCGGGGACCAGGCCGGCAACGTGCTCTTCGCCCCGCGCCTTGGAGATGCCATAAACGCCCAGCGGATTGACCGGCGCGTGTTCGTTGTAGGGTTTCGTGGCGCGCCCGTCAAAGACGTAGTCCGTGCTGATATAAACCAATCGCGCGCCGAGTTCCTGACAGACCAGCGCGATGTGCCGGGTTCCTTCGGAGTTGACGGCGAAACAAACGTCGGGTTCCTCCTCGGCCTTGTCCACGTTGGTATATGCCGCCCCATGAATCACGACGTCAGGGCGCGCCTCGGTCAGGCGCTGGCGGACCTGCTGTTCATCGGTCACATCCATGAGTTCCCGAGTGGCGCCGATGACCTCGATTCCCCGCTGGCGCAGGGTCTCGCAAAGGTCCACTCCGAGCATTCCATCGGCGCCGGTGACAAAGGGCAGACGCGGCTTGAATGAAGAACCGGGTTCAAGGCTGCGCGGCGATTTTGGCGTTTTTTTCGAAACGCTCTTTTGCATTTTCGGCTTCATGGTAATTCCTCAGAGGCAGGAACTATGCCCTGACTTGGGCTCGGATGTCAATCGCTGCAAATTGCCTGTGCATAAAATCATACCGTGGGGAAGATTCTCAGGCATATTCCGCTTGCAACCGGCTGGATGCGTCCGATAGCATTTCTTGCGCAATTAAAATATAGATAACATCAAAGCGTAATTTGAAAAACGCGCGACATGAGCAGCTTTTCGCGATTCGTTCCCGTTGAGAGCGCGCATCTCAAATAAAATCAATCCCACCGCTCTCGCGCAGCGGCTTTGAGATACAGCGGTTCTTCTGGTTCAGTCGTCGGAAATCCTCCTCATGTCCCCATCCCGAGAAGGAGGATAGATATCTCAATGGACCCGATAGTTGTTGGCGTCGCGGCAGGAGCCGGCGGCGTTCTAATCGGGGTCTTGCTAGGGGCGATAGGCACTTTTTTCCGAATGCGTCACGCCAAGGCCACCGTCACGGCCGAAGCGACGCGCAAACTTGAGGAAGACGAAAAGGAGCTGCGTCGGAAGGCCAAGCAATTTGAAATTGAAATCCGCGAGAAGGCCCTGAAGACGCAGGAGGAACTCGAGAAAGAGGTTGAGAAGCGTCGAGCCGAATATGACCGTCTGGAAAAGAAAGTCCAAGCACGCGAGAGCACGCTGGACCGGAAGTTCGAAGCGGTGGATAAACGCGAGCGCACCCTGAAGGACGGGGAGCGGACGCTGGAAACCAAGCAGAAAACGCTTGATAAAAAAATCGGTGATATAGACGCCAAGTACGAGGAACTCAGGAAAAAGTGTGAAGAAGTCTCCGGCATGACCGCCGAGCAAGTGAAGCAAATGCTCCTGGAATCCGTGGAAAAGGAAGCCAGGCTTGAAGCGGCAGCGCTGATAAAACGCATTGAAACCGAGACGAAGGAAATCGCGGACAAGAAAGCCCGCCAAATCCTGGTTCTCGCCATCGAAAAACTAGCCAATCAAACCGTAACGGAATCCACAGTCTCCGTGGTCCAGCTGCCTGGCGACGACATGAAAGGCCGGATTATTGGCCGTGAAGGCCGTAATATCCGCGCCTTGGAAGCCGCCACCGGCTGCAACATCATCGTGGACGACACGCCCGAAGCGATTGTCATTTCGTGCTTTGATCCATTCCGGCGCGAAGTGGCCCGGTTGGCTTTGGGCAAGTTGATTGGCGATGGCCGGATTCATCCAGGCCGGATCGAAGAGGTGGTCGCGCGAGCCACCAAGGACCTTACCGATCAGACTGTCGAGGCCGCCGAGCAGGTGTGCTTCGATCTGGGAATTCATGATATTCATCCCGAAGTTCTCCGGTTGCTGGGACGGTTGAAATACCGCACCAGCTATGGACAGAACTGCCTCATGCACTCGCAGGAGGTGGCCTATCTGGCCGGAATGATGGCTTCGGAGTTGAACATTGACCCCAAAGCGGCCAAGCGGGCCGGATTGCTGCACGACCTTGGCAAAGCCGTCAGCCACGAGAGCGAAGGCCCTCATGCCTTGATCGGCGCGGAATTGCTCAAGAAATATCATGAAAAACCGGCCATTATTCATGCCGCCGCCGCCCATCATGGCGAGGAAGAACCCAAGACCCTGATCGCCGTGCTGATTCAGGCGGCCGATACCTTGTCGGCGGCCCGTCCCGGCGCCCGCAGGGAAACGCTGGAAACCTACGTCAAGCGGCTGGAATCACTCGAGGGAATCGCCAACTCCTTTGATGGAGTGGAGCGTTCGTTTGCAATTCAGGCCGGGCGCGAGTTGCGCATTGCAGTGGACCCGGGCCGGCTGGGCGACAACGAATGCGCGGCGTTGGCGCGCGACATCGCCAAGCGCGTCGAGCAGGAGATGCAGTATCCAGGCCAGATCAAGATCACCGTTTTGCGCGAGTTGCGCGTGACGGACTATGCCAAGTAGGTTGTAGGATCAAGCGGCTAAAGCGCCAAGCAGGTTTACGGGCGGAAGGCGGATTGCGAGCGAGCCATTCTTGGCCGTCCGCAGCTTCCGTCTTCCGCCTAGTGTTTTAGAGCGAATCCGGCAAAGGGGTAGTACAATGAAAATTTCTCGAATCTATCTTGAGAAATTCAAGCGAATTGACAAGCTTGAGATCAGGGTTATAAATGGTCTTACAGAGGATATTGCGGATCAGTTTCTTCTTCTCGGCGATAATGGAACGGGCAAGACCACCGTGCTGCAAGCGGTGGCGCTGTGCCTATCGAAAGCCTCAGGGAGTATAAAAAGTGTCTCGGATTTCGACTGGTTGGGTTGGACTCCGGGGCGTTATGAAGAATGGGGTACGCCACTGATTGAACTTGAGATTTGGTTTTCTGAAGAAGAGATCAACGCGACTATCGAAGTGGCGCGAAAGTGGCTGGAACTCAGGAATCCTCCGGAGCCCATTTTGCCTGGTCAAAGCCACAAGCTGATCCTTCGCTTACGCGGCGAATGGAGCGAGGTGCTGGACGAGAGCGGCGTGAACAGAAAAGAGAATCATTTCCAACTGAAGGGGCGTCACTATGCCTCGCAGTTAAGGAAGACTTCGCCTAAGTTCAGGGATTACTACAACAACCTGCCGGGCTTCTTTTGGTTTGACCAATTTCGCAATCTTGCCTCCCCGCCCATCGAAAGCAAAGATGAGGAAAATGCCGGACAGGTATCCTACAAGATCGGTGTGGCTCGATTGCGGCGACACCTTAACAATTGGAAGCTGAACCAGCTGGCGGGCGTGCGCGGAGGTCCAGACTGGCTTCTGGAATTGGAGAATAGCTTCAAGAGGATCTTCCCAGGGCGCTCATTTCACGGATTAGAGCCAATGTACAAATCCGGGCAACCAGCGCCGGAAGACTATTATTTCACCCTATCCGACGGTAGTTACAGCTATGATCTTGAGGAGATGTCAGGAGGCGAGCAGTCGGGTTTCCCAATTTAGCCCGGAGGAAATATTCCGCTTGCGGGGAGGCAGACTATGCCTGTGAGCCTCCTCTTCTGCGAAGGTGGGCCGAAAAGCCCCGATATTCGAGTTCTCAATAAACTTCTAGTCGGGATTCAAGTTCAAGGCAAGGGCGGGAAGTATAGAATGGGTGACCGAGTTCTTGCCCGCCGTGACGCTGATCCTCCGAACGCCAATGCCGTGTGGGGAATTCTTGATGGCGATTTCATCAAGGATTGGGCGATTCCAACGAACAGACCGCGTCCATGGCATTCATCGGAAGGTCACGATTTCGGTTGGCGGTGGGAAAGAAAAGAAATCGAAAACTACCTGATAGATCCCGATGTTGTCCAAAACGCCTTACCCCTAAATGCTCTGAACGTCGCAGCCTACAAGCGAGCGCTTGAAGCCGCACGCGACAGCCTGTGCTTGTATCAGGCTGCGCGAACGGCCTTGAGCGCCAATCGCCGAAGATTCAGGGATCTAGAATCATCCTTTGGAAAAGAGAAAGGCAAGCAAAATCACCGTTTCCCAGAGCGTTTGGATGAAGCATCTTGCTTGGCCGGCATTAGGGAGGCGGTCGCCTATCATCAAACAGCCCAAATTGTTCAGCCAGAAAACGTGATAGATTCTTTTCAAAGGTATAAGGGCGAATGTCAAACTGGCGGAATGAGATATCAGAGCTTCATGCATTCCTTCGCAGGCAAGGACTTGCTCTGGATGATGAGGGATTGGTTTTCCCAGAACGGCTTCAAAAGCCCATGGGTGTTTCTGGAGATGATATTACATGGCATACGGCAAACCGCGGATGATATTGCGAATTGGCTCCCAGAGTGGAAGGAACTGAAAGAGATCATCTTCAGCATCCCTTAATATGAATCCCAGCCTTGATATTGAGTTATCGAAGCTCCGCATAGACAAGTCCCGCAAGCGCGGACGGCGGGGCGGGTGGGGAAAGATTTTCTTTTTCCTTGTGTTGGCGGGGGCGGCGGGCGGGGGTTATGCTTACTACCAAAAATCCAATTCCGGCATTGAAGTCAAGGTTGCCAAACCTCTGGTTGAAACTACTGCGAATACTGCCGCGCTCAATGCGCCCGTCGTGGTCGCTTCCGGCTATATCATCCCTCGAAAAACCGTGGAAGTCAGTTCTCAGATTGTCGGACGCGTCAAGGAAATCCTGGTTGAGCGCGGCGCGCGGGTCAATGCGGGGGACATCCTGCTGCGGCTCAAAGATGACGAATACGCCGCCCAAGTCAGGATGAATGAGGCTCAATTGGCCGTAACGGAGGCCAAGCTGGCCGAATTGAAGGCCGGCTCGCGGCCCGAAGAGAAGGCCGCCGCGCGCGCCACTGTCGCCGCGGCGCAAGCCACCCGCGATCAGGCTCATCTGGATTTGGATCGCGCGGTGAAGCTTTTCCAAGACCGCGTGATCGCCCGGCAGGACTGGGACAAAGCCCGCACGGCGTTCGACGTGGCCGAGGCCAATCTCAAATCGGCCCAAAAGAGCGCGGAACTGGTCGAGGCCGGACCGCGGCGCGAGCAGATTGACGCGGCGGCGGCGCAAGCGCGCCAGCTCAAAGCCAATCTCGACTACGCGCAAACCCAGCTCGATTACACGGTCATCCGGGCGCCGATCAGCGGCATTATTCTCGAGAAAGTAGCGGAAACAGGCGAGTTGGTGACGAATATCAATTTCGGCGGGACGCGCGGCGCCAAGAGCTCGGTGGTAACGATGGCCGATCTGGGCGATCTGCAGGCCGAGGTGGATTTGAATGAGAATGATCTGCGCAAAATCCATCTCGGGCAGAAATGCGATATCCGGCTGGACAGCAGTCCGGATTTGACGATCCAAGGCCAGGTGGATGAAATCGCGCCCCAGGCCGATCGCCAAAAAGCAACGGTGCAAGTCAAGGCGCGGCTCGTTGATCCTCCGTCCGATATCCGCATTGACGTCAATGCGCGGGTGATGTTTTTGGCCGATGCCGCGCCCTCATCCGGGAGCATGCAAGCATCGGCTGCCGGCGCCACGGCCAGTTCCGAAACGGCGATGACGGCCGCGCGATCGGTGATTTGGATTCCGCGCGCCGCGGTCTCGGGGAGCGGGGAAGACAGGATCGTTTATATCGCCGCGCAAGGCAAGGCCATCGCGCGCAAGGTGAAGACAGGATTGGAAGGAGAAAAGGGAGTCCTGATAACGGAGGGATTGGCGGGAAACGAGTCCTTGATTATCGAGCCGGTGGATAAAGTCAGCGACGGGGCAAAAATAGCCGTCAAGCAGCAGGAAAAATTTTGAGCGAACTTCCAGCAAACGCCGGCGTCTAAGGCATTATACGCTCGGTGTTTTTTTTGAGCGCTGCCCAAGGCAGAATCCGTTTTCCTGCTTGACCTTGCCAAGAAGTCATCGGACAATAGGGCAACATGCTATGATTAAGCTTTTTTAGCCTGAATCAGCCAGGAAAAAATTCGGTTCTTCTCACTACTCTCCAAAACCGAGGTGCATTAAAAATGAGCGCATGGATTTTGAAGGATCGCATTTGCGCGATAATAGCAGCTGGCTTGATGTTTATTTGCCTGGCGGGAATCGCGCCTGGCGCGCGGGCGGATGCGGGGAATGCGGCTTCAGGCGTGAACGCCATGGCGCTCGATGTTCCTCTGACGCTGCACAGGCCGTTGCTTGAAACCGTTTATGGGCCGGTGGTTAATAACGCTCCTGCGACTCTGATCACGGCAGCCTCCGCGCAGCTGAATGGCAATTTGATCAGCGATGGTGGAGACTGGACTACGAGCATCACCATTTATTGGGGGCAGTTCGACGGGGGAACCAATCAAGCCGCCTGGGCAAACAGCGCATTTCTTGGCACTATGCCCGTTGGCTTCTTTTCGACCCCCATCGCGGGCTTGAACCGGGCAACCACCTATTATTTCCGGTGCTATGCGCAAAATTCAGCTGGATTTGCGTGGGCGCCTGTCTCGGCGAATTTTACCACACTCCCGGATCCTCCATTCGTAGTCAACCGGCCAGCCACCAATATCATGAGAACCTCCGCGCAGCTCAATGGCCGGCTGTGGGATGATGGAGGCAGCCCAACTAATGTCACTTTTTTCTGGGGCCTTGCCGACGGCGGCGCTATCCCAGGCAATTGGGATAATAATCAAAACATCGGAACAGTTCCGATGGGTAACTTCAATCTCACCGTCACCGGCCTGACGGCGGGCACGACTTACTATTTCCGCTGCAGCGGAACGAATGCGGCGGGTCTCAGCTGGGCGGCGCCCTCATTCAATTTCAGAACTTCCACGGCCACCTCATTGCCTTCCATCGCCAACAATCCCGCCACCAATATTACGACCAATTCAGCGCGACTCAACGGGACGCTGCTCGATGACGGCGGCCTGCCGACCAGCGTTACCGTCTATTGGGGACAGGCGGATGGCGGCGCCGTTCCCGCATTTTGGGGCTACCACCAGGACATGGGTCTGCAAGCCATAGGCGCTTTCTTTGTGGACGCCAATTTTCTGGTTCCGGGCGGCCATTATTTCTTCAGCAGTTCGGCCACCAATACTTCGGGAACCGTTTGGGGGACGCCGTCGGAGGAGTTTGACGTGCTGCCCGTATTTATTCCATCGCCCACGCCCAAGCCGACGGCAACTCCGTCAGTCACTCCGGTTGCGACGCCCAATCCATCGCAGACGCCGACGCCCTTGCCGCACGTTTCGCATCTCTTGAGACCCTTGCCGCCCCCGAGCGATCAACAACCGTTGGATAAATGGGGATTGTATGACTTCAGCGAAGGATTCGGTCCGGGAGTATCCTGGGCGGTGGCGAACGCAAAGACCATTCAGGAATCCTATCAGCATCTGTGGTCCCAAAGAGACCTCAATACGTCGCCCGCCCTGGTCATGAGTCCCTATTTCTTGTGGAATACCGGCGGCAGTTTCCTGGTCCATTTCGCCGAGCAAATCATGGTGGAGAAGGGCATTCCTCCCTTGAGCATCTGCTCGGCCCTGGGCGCGGCGCCACCCGAAGCGCTCCTGACCTCGACGTCCGTATATAAAGCGCTGACGATGCAGCCGATCTTCCTCCGCACTCCGCGCTTGAGCAGCCAGTACATCTTCAATGGGCGATATGGGAATAACGTTAAAACGCTCAAGCAGGTACTGGACAAGAACTACGCGATTGTCCTCGGCATCCCGGTATATGACGGATTCCAATATCTCGGCGCCGATGATCAGCATCCCTGGCCGGAAAAGAACGTGTATGACGTGCGCAATCCTTCCGTCAGACGGCTGATCGGCTATCAGACCGTGACGCTGGTGGGATACGACAGCGAGAAGCCCTATCGCACGGAGTTGGATCAGTTCGATAAAGGCGCATTCCTGGCGATGAATTCCTGGGGCACGAGCTGGGGCGTCACGGATAATGCGCCGCATCGCGGGATGATTTGGCTGAGCGACTACTTCATCAAAAATCAGGCGATCGAAGCCTGGTATATTGAAGACGAGCGGCCGATCGAGTTCTCGATGCTGGCCACGCCGCGTTCGGGAGCGAGTTGGCGCGCCGAGACGGTGGATTATGTGATTAGTTACACGGGCGCCGGATCGCTCATCGCCACGTCGGGCACGGGCGAATTGCAGATTCGCGGCGCAGGCGCCGGCGGATTCGGTTCGATAAAGATCACACGCAAGCCGCACGTGAAGATTGTGCCGCCACTGGTTCGCAAAGGTCTGACGCCGCTTTTACCGCTGGTGTCAACGGACGGCGGATTCACCCAGGTCTATACTCAGGGGCCGATCGCGTTCCTGCAGGCCGCCGGCGAGATTCGTTCGGTCAGCGCATCGCATTGCCATATCGGCCAGATTATAGGCAATGGCATCGGCAGCGTCCGGATGAACAGCGATTATGATTCGTCATGGCCGCAGCTATCGTCGGCGATTTATACGGTGAATAAGCGCGCCTTTGTAACGCGATATCCGCGGCTGGCGCAGACGGATATCCGCACGTCGGCCACCACCGCCTACACCGGCACGTTGCGCGCGAACGTCAACCTGTCGGGCGTCACGCTGCATTCCTTGGAAGTTCCAGGTCAAACGGCCGCGATCGTGGCCGGCTCCCGCAAGATGACGCTGCGGGGATCGCCCGCTTACGTCAGCTACAGCGGCATCGGCCCCATCCAGCCCAGCCTCCAGAGCCCCACCAGTTTCACGGTCGTGAGCAGCGGCACAATTGTCACTACGGCGGCGGCCATCTTGAAAGCCAGCTCACTGCCATCCATCAGCGTTTCAGGCGCTCACGTGTGGCCGGACGCGATGATCGCCACGACGGATTTCTCGCGGATGAAGGCGCGCGGCATTGTCTTCACGACCAAATTCAACAAGATGTCTCTGGCTCTGCCAAAGCCGTCGGATATCGCGCCCATCCTGCTGCGGGCGCCGGGGTCGAAGCTCAGCATAACCGCCAGCGCCGGGAGCGTGTATCCGGCGTATCTGATCGCCGATGGGGAGATCACACTCCTTTCGGCCAGGGCTTTGCGATATCGCGACATCGGAACCGGAATCTTCAGTTTCCTGGGCGGACACGTCGGGACGGATAACCCGCTGGACATGACCGTGGCTTCCGGCGTGGGCGGGGCCAAACTGGACATGGTGGCGCTGCGCGGCGACTTCGGCGTCGTTGGGCAATTCATGGCCGGCGCCACGCTCAGCACCTCCGGCACGCTGAAGCCCAAGTGCTCCGGCACGATCCGGTCTATCACCACCCTGAGCACCACCTGGCCGTTGCTGCCGCTGGACGTCCGCGTCACCAGCGGACCTCTTGTCGCGGGAACGGTTGATATGCTTCCGGGCGAATTCCCGAGCAAACCCAAGCGAATAGGGAAGGGAAATTGGGAGTTCCTAGTTCCGGGCGTTTGCACAGAGCCTTAAAGCAATCCTCGCAGGAATCAAGAGCCGATCTCACGCAGCGCCGGCTCTCCCGATTAAAAGGCGGAATATGCGCCTGAAGTCCGGAGAGCCGGTTTTATTTAAAGCGCTCTGACGAATGGCGCTGAGATAGCATTGCTTCTGATTTTTAGACAGAGCCATTGAGGACAGGACTATTCGTTCGGTTCGCAATAGTTCTGTCATAAATAGCCCTGTCGGCGGCAGCGAGGCGACTTTGCCTTGCGCCTTCGCGCGCAAAAAAATATCCTTGCGCCGTTGGCAAGATCGCTTGTGTTTTCTTCGCGCATGATTTTCTAAAAAAGGACCCGGCTTGTATGTGGAACTATACAGATAAAGTCATGGATCATTTCGCCAATCCGCGCAACGTGGGAGAGATCAAAGATCCCGACGCCGTTGGCGAAGTGGGATCATTGGCTTGTGGCGACGCGCTGCGACTGATGCTCAAGGTGGATAGCGGCGAGCGGATCGAGGAGGCCAAGTTTCAGACATTTGGCTGCGCCAGCGCCATCGCTTCGGCCTCGGCGCTGACTGAAATGATCCTCGGGATGAAAATTGACGAAGCGGCGCGCGTCACGAATCAGGATATCGCGAACTACCTCGGCGGGCTGCCCGAGCAGAAAATGCATTGTTCGGTCCTCGGACGAGAAGCGCTGGAAATGGCGATTCACAACTATCGCACCGGCGAGGTCGCGGTGGCCAGGAAGGAAGGCGAAATTGTCTGTGTCTGCTTCGGCGTGACCGACAAGGAGATCGAACGCGTCGTGCGGGAGAACAGCCTGACCACCGTCGAGCAGGTAACGAACTACTGCAAGGCCGGCGGCGGATGCGGCGGATGCCACGGGCAGATCGAAAAGATCATCGAGAAGATCAAGGGCGAAGCGGCCGCGGCGGCGCCCAAACGCCCGAAAGGCAAACTGACGACGATCCAAAAGATCGCGCTGATCCAGGAGACGATTGACCGGGAGATCCGCCCGGGCTTGAAACAGGACCGCGGCGACATCGAGCTGATAGACATTGAAGGCGCGAAAGTGATCGTGGCCCTGCGCGGCTCATGCTCATCCTGCCCGGTATCCGGCGTGACGCTGCGCGACTTTGTGCAGGCCAAGTTGCGCGAGTTTGTGAGCGAGGATATCGAGGTGGTTGAGGAGCATGTGTAAGCGGAAATAGATAACTGCCATCAAAATAAGGAGACATAATTATGGCAAAGTTTACGGAGAATCGTTTCCCGCAATACGCGGAACAGATTCGCGAGATGGCGGAGGCCCATAAGGAATTTAAGGATGAACCGATGCATTTGGCGATCTGCTATGCTCCAAAGAAGAAAGGGAAAGATATTTACCTATTCGAGGCGGTGCAGAATTTTGGGATGAATGAACCTGATCCGGCGAGAGATCTTTTTCAAGTTTCTTTTCCAGGATCGGAGGATTTCCCTATGGAGAATGGACAGCGCCTGTATTTGACATTAACAAATCCGCATGAGTGTAAGATCGCCTGCCAGGAAAATTGGCATGGAATGAAAACGATTCGAAAGGCAATCGCCGAGGGGAACTATGAGGTACTGTTTGCGGATAAAATCGGGAAAAAACTCATGGGGGTCATTCAGCAATGAATGAAGTCATGACATGGATACGGCAGGCTCGAGCGGATTTCGACTGTGCTTCCTGCCTTAAACAGAAGGCGCAGATGGGCTGCCACATGACAGCGAAAACTCAGCAATGCGTCGAAAAAGCAATCAAGTCACTCCTGCTGGCTCAGGGAATACAGTTCGCGCATGACCATGCGCCATTCAGATATTTTCAGATTCTTCTACGCAATTGCCATTCTAAGAGAATGCCCCAAGGCAGCGAGAAGCAAATGATTGGAGGCAGGATTTCCAGATTGTTCGGTGAGACAACGCGGATTACAGTTCTTAATTTAGAGAAACTGGCGCCTACACGGACGGACATAACCAAAAGAAACACCGAGTACCCTTATAAGCCGAATGGTGGATGGGTTGCTCCTTGCGATGAAGGCGTTTTCAAGGAAGAAGAGAAGGATAGTTTCTTCGATACCGCCCGAGACATCTTAGTGAATATTGAAAGAATTATAGATATGATTCGTCGGCAAAAGGCGGTCCGGAACCGCCCGTGAAACCGATACTATGTTCTGATGGAGGCACATTATGCCCGTTATATATATGGACAACAACGCCACGACTCGCGTGGACGATGAAGTGGTCGAGGCGATGGCGCCTTATTTCACGGAGTATTACGGCAACGCCTCCAGCATGCACACCTTCGGCGATCAATGCCGCAAGGTGGTGGAGGAGGGGCGCGAAAAGGTGGCTGCTTTCCTCAACTGCAAGCCCACGGAAATCATCTTCACGGGATGCGGCACGGAGAGCGACAACACGGCGATCCGCGGCGTGGCCGAAGCCAATCCCGAGCGCATCCGGATGATCACGACGCGCGTGGAGCATCCGGCGGTCCTGGGGCCGTTTCAGCATTTGAAGAAGCAGGGGCGGCATCCCGTTTTTATCGGCGTGAACGGCGAAGGCTTGTTCGACATGGCGCAATTCGACGCGGAGCTGACCGAGGATACCTGCCTCGTCAGCGCCATGTGGGCCAACAACGAGACGGGCGTTATTTTCCCCGTTGAAGAAATCTGCCAGAAGGCCAAGGCCGTGGGCGCGATCTTCCACTGCGACGCAGTGCAGGCCTGCGGCAAGATCCCCATTGATCTTCAGAAGATTCCGATGGATCTGCTGTCCCTCTCCGGGCATAAGCTGCATGCTCCGAAAGGCATCGGCGTGCTGTTCGTTCGCAAAGGCGTCAAGCTGCCGGCGCTGCTGCTGGGCGGGCATCAGGAATCCGGCAAGCGCGCCGGAACGGAAAACGTCCCCTACATCGCCGGCCTCGGGAAAGCCTGCGAGCTGGCGCAGAAATTCATGACGGATGAAAACACGCGCGTCCGGGCGATGCGCGACCGGCTGGAGGATGCGCTGCTGAAGTCCTGTCCCGACGCGCGGTTGAACGGCGCCAAGAAATTGCGCCTGCCTAATACGACGAACATCAGCTTTGAATACGTCGAGGGCGAATCCATCCTCTTGATGATGAATAAATTCGGCATCTGCGCCTCGAGCGGCTCGGCATGCACGTCGGGCTCGCTCGAACCGTCGCACGTCATGCGCGCGATGGGCATCCCCTTCACGGCGGCGCACGCCTCGACGCGCTTCAGCCTCAGCCGCTTCAACACGGACGAAGACGTTGACGTCGTCATTCGCGAGCTGCCGGCGATCATCCGGCGGCTGCGCGAAATTTCGCCATTTGGGAGATAGAAAGCATCATGAAAACGAATCGAAAAAATATATCTCCATTTGCTCAAGAGATTCTAGAGTCCATGAAACAGGTACTTGCCTACTACAAGGGGGAAGGCCCTGCGACAGTAACGGTAATATCATTGCCTGATCTTCCGTCCATGATAAATCGCAAGCGAATACGAAAATCGCAATCAAAGGCGCATAATGACAAAACTTAGTAAGGGCGCGCTCATTGAGTTGAAGATAGACGATCTGGCTTTTGGCGGGGCGGGCGTGGGGCGCAAGGAGGGGCTGGTTGTTTTTGTGAGGGGCGCGGCGGCAGGCGAACGCGTGCGCGCGCGCGTTTTTAAGAGCAAATCCAATCACGCCGAAGCCGATCTAGTCGAGGTGCTGTCGCCGTCGCCGCAGCGCGTCGAGGCGCCGTGCCCCTATTTCGGCGTTTGCGGCGGGTGCTCGTGGCAGCACATCACATACGCGGCGCAGCTCGAAGCCAAACGCTCGATCGTCGCGCAATCGCTCGCGCATATCGGCGGCCTGAAGGAATTGCTGGTCCAGCCCATCCTGCCTTCGCCGGCCGAATGGCGCTATCGCAACAAGATGGACCTGACGTTTGGGCTGGCGCCCGATGGCGCGCCGGCGCTCGGGTTTCATCGCCCGAATGACTACAAGCGAATCCTGGATATCAATGCCTGCCTGATCCAACCGGAATGCTTTGACCGCGCCGTGCAGACCTGCAAGCGGTTTGTGCTCGATCGCAATCTGACCTGCTGCGATCCCGTCACGCATCAGGGACTAATGCGGCACTTGATGCTGCGGCACAGCGTGGCGTCAGGCGAAATGTTGGCGGTCGTTACGAGCGCCACGCCGCCGCGCGAAAGCGCCGTGGATTTCGCAGACCTGGCGCAGCGGCTGCGGGAGGCTTGTCCGGAAATGCGGGCATTTATCTGGGGCGCGAATGACAACGTCGCCGACGTTATGCGCGTCGAGCGCGTTCTCCATAAGGAGGGCGAGGATTGCCTGGAGGAGCTTTTGGGTGAAACGCGCTTCCGGATTTCGTCGAATTCTTTTTTTCAGACGAATACGCGCGCGGCCAGAGTGCTTTATGACGCCATTGCAGATTGCCTCGATCTGGACTCCTCCAAGACCGTCCTTGACGCCTATTGCGGGACGGGTTCGATCGGGATTTATTGCGCCGCGCGCGCCAAGGCGGTTTGGGGATTGGAACTCGTCAAGGAAGCGGTTTGGGACGCGCGCAACAACGCCGCGCTCAACGGCCTGAGCAATTGCCGATTCATCGCGGGCGATATCCGCCAGACGCTCCGGCTGGCGCTCGAGGGCATGGGCGGCGGCGGGCGGCCCGATTGCGTGATTGTGGATCCGCCACGCGGGGGCATGCATAAAAAAGCGCTCGATGGCCTGGTCCAGATCGGCGCGCCAGTCTTCGTCTATGTTTCATGCAACCCCACAACGCTGGCCCGCGATCTGACGGAAATCGGCGATGCCGGCTACCGCTTGACGCGCGTTCAACCCGTGGATCTTTTTCCGCAGAACTATCACGTCGAAACGGTCTGCCGGTTCGAGCGATAGATTGCCTAATAATGTAAAATGCAAAGTGTAAAATGAGAAATGTAAAATGACAATCCATCCCGGCGCCAGCCTTACGCAGCGCTGCATCTTAGAGCGTGTGCGAAAAGTGAGTGTTTCCCGCATAAAACGCCCAGACGCCGGCGCTTTTATGCGGGAAACACCTCAGATAAATGCCTTTTCGCACACGCTCTTATGCCAGCCGCGCGCGGTTTCATTTTCAATTTCTCATTTCCCATTTTAGATTTTGCATTGATCAAGGGTATCCGCCCCATGCTGTTGCCGCTGAAGCAAAAACGTCTTTTGGCCGCGTGTTTTTTTGCAATGCTGACGCTGGCCCTGTGCGGCCCGGCGCTGATCCGCCATGATCTGGTCATGGGTCAGCCGGGAAGCAACGACATCATCGCCGCGTTTGCGCCGTTCCATGCTTTCTACCACCGCACGCTTGCCGCAGGGGAATGGCCGCTTTGGAATCCGCACATCTGCGGGGGCATGCCGACGGCGATGCTCGGGCAGAACGGTCTTTTCTATCCGCTGAATTGGCCGACGTTTGCGCTGGACGCTTATGACGCGATGGATGTCCAGATCGCGCTGCATTTGTTTCTGTCCTTGCTGCTGACGGCGTGGATCGCGCGCAGGCTGGGTCTGGGCGGCGCGGGCGCCATAGCCGTCGCGCTGACGTGGACGCTCTCGGGAAGCATGGCTGGACGCGTGTTTGCCGGGCATCTGACCATCATCCAGGCGATGACATGGTTTCCCTTCGCATGGGGAGGATTGTATCGGCTTTTGGCGGCGGAAGAGGGCGAAGAAGGCGCGCGGGAAAACAATCGGGCGGCGGATGATCGGAACGCGCATTGTATAAGCGGCAGCGGGCAATCGCGATCGGACCGCGCCAAGGATTGGGCCGCGGCTGTGGGCGGATTTACGGCGATGGGCCTTTGCGGCGCGCCGCAGATATGGATGCTGGCGCTGATCACTGCGGGCGCCACGGCGGCCATCTGTTTGATCTTCCCCAAGATTGCCACTTCCGGCAGCCGTAGCGAACGCCTCGCCCGCCTGCGAGCGCTTGCGGTCCGCTTCGCCATTTGGGGAGCGGCCTGCCTCCTGCTTTGCGCAGCGGAATGGATCCCAACGGTCGCCGCCGGGATGCAGAGCGAGGGATGCAGAGCGAGAGAGCGCAATTGCCCAAGGAATACAATGAGCAGATCATCAACCTGCCATTCTCAAAACTGCTGACGATCCCTTTTCCCAACCTCTATGGCGATAACCTCAAGACGACGGATTGGGGCGAAAGTTTTTTTTGCGAAACCATGCCGGGCGTTGGCATGGTTGGATTGTTGTTGGCGCTTGTTTTTTCGTGGCTGGCTCCGGAACGCTTTCGGCGTCTGCTGCGCACGATCGCGGCGCTGGGAGTGTTGGCGCTGTGGCTTTCGTTCGGCTCGGAAATGCTGCTTTACGGGCTGCTGAAGGCGCTGGTACCTCCGATGCGGATGGTGGCGGGCGCCGCGCGCGCGCTTTTTGTTTTTACCTGGGCGCTGAGCCTTGCGGCAGGCCTGGGGATTGAAGGGATTCAGCGGCTCTTCGAAAAAAATCCACGGGGCGTTTCGCGCGGGGCGGTTGCTTTTGCGAGCGTGGGAATCGCCCTCGCCGCCGGCGCCGGCGCGTTGCTGCTCTGGGGACGCGGACACTGGAGCGACGGCGCCACGGCGGCCAGCGTCCTGCGTTCGGCCATCATAGCGGGAGTGGCGTTTCCCGCGCTGCTCATGTCGCCCCGATTCGTGAAGCCCGTTCATGCCTGCGCATGGGTGTTTGCGTGCGTGTTGTTTCTGGACCTGCTCGGCGCACATCAGCGCTTTTTTGCCTGTGGGCCGCTTTTCGCGCGGGGACAGTCCAGCAAAAGCATGATCCAAATTCTCACCCGCGATCCGGATCACGGACGCGTCTTGCGCGTCATCGAAGAAATGCCCGATGAGGCGCTGCTGTATGGTTATGAAGACGTGAACGGCTACGGCGTGACGGCTCTGGCTGACTTCGTGCTGGCGTCCTCCTGGCTGTCGGAGCGCCCGACGAACGCGACCCATCGCGTGATGATCAATCATCCGACCATCGCCCTGCGGGAGTGGTTCGCGATGAACTACGTCCTGGCCTATGCCAATCAGACTCTGACGGAAAGCGAGTGGGAGCGCGTTTATGCCGATGAGCTCTATTCGCTCTGGAAAGCGCGCGTGACATATCCGCGAGCGTGCGTGGCCGAACGCTATCATCCCGTAACTCATGAAGAGGCGGGACGGCTGCTGCGCACGGCCTGGCCCTATGAGGCCGAGGAGATCATCGTGGAAGGGCTGGCGCCGGATTTTCGGATGCCGGGGGGGCTGGGGGGACAGGGACGAGTATCCGACGCGTCAGACGGGTCGGACGGGTCGGACAGGTCGGATAGAGCTGGCGAAGCGAATGTCTCGGCGCGGCTGGTTCGGCAGACGGCGAACACCCGGCAATATGTCGCGTCTCTGGCTCGGCCTGGATGGCTCTTGATGAGTGAGAACTATGCTCAGGGATGGCGCCTGAAAGTGAACGGAAAGCCTGCCCGACTCTATCGCGCGCAATACTGCCTGTGCGCCGCGCCGCTGCCCGCGGGCAAACACAGCGTCGATCTGATTTATTCTCCCTCCGCGTTCTGGCTGGGACTGGCCTTGAGCGCGCTGGCGGTTTTGGGAGCGATGGCGACGGCTTTTGTTTATGGCAGATTCAGCAAGAGGTAATTCTTTACGGGGATTTGAAGTCGCTCCGGCGAAGGAAGAGATAAAGCAGGAAACCCCACCAACAAGCAACAAGGAGCATGGGCATCAGGTTCATCGCCAGAAGCAGCTGGCGCTTGTCCACCGGGCCCATCAACTCTTCATAAGGGCGCAGTTGGCTCAGCAGCCGCGCCATCATCGCCTCCTTGGCCCGAAAATCCAGCAGATAAAGGATCTTGTCGAGCGTATAGAAGATCGTCCCGGCGATCGTGAGCCAGTAGCCCCAGGGACGCCCAACCCAAAGGCCGATGCCCATGCCGAGGAAAAGGCAGACATACAGCAGGTGATCAATCACTGCTACCGCGCCGCCGCGAAGCGCGCCGAACAGCGGAATCTCTGAGGTCAGAGACGCTCCTGCTAAGAAAGCCGAGAGTATGAAAAACACCGCCGCTGTGCGGATGGTGAAGCTTGATTTGTGAACGGGACGCGCGGTTTCATGGGAGCGAGTTCCCGGCGCCCGCCAGACTCCGTTGTCCATCATCGCTCCGCAATAGCGGCAAAGGATGGCCTCGTTCTGGATTTCTTCCGCGCAATAGGGGCATTTCATTGATAGGACTCGGCGAGGATTTTGATGGGATGAAGCAGGGTCATGCCGGAAGCGCTTTCGAGTTGCATCCGGCAGAGGGAGCATTCCGTGGCGCCATGCGTGTAGCCGCCCTGGAGCAGTTCGTCGGCGACGTGCATGGCGATCTTGCGCGAGAGCGGAAATTGTTCCGGCGACCAGCCGAATGCGCCCGCCAATCCGCAGCAGCCTTTGTCCATCAGTTTGACGGAGACGCCGGGAATGCGCGCCAGCAGTTCCATCCCCGGCCTGCCGAAGTCGAACTGCTGCAGGTGGCAGGGGGTGTGATAGCCGAGAACATAAGACAGCGATTTGAAATGAGTGTTCAGCTGGCCTTCGCGCATCAGCTGGCGGAGGAAATCCGTCGCCTCGCGCGCGGCGCCGGCGACCGCCGCCACGTCTTCGGAAGCCAAATAATGGGCGTATTCTTTTGTGAGAGCGAGCGCCGCCGTAGGCTCGGTGCAGATAATGGGGATGCCCTGCCGGGCATAAGGCGCGAGGTTGGCGGCGTTGCGCTGAATGACGCCGCGCGCTTGCGGGAGATGGCCGTGATCCATCGCGGGCATTCCGGCGCCTTGCTGGGGCGGAATGATGACGCGGATATTGTTCGCAGCCATGATCGCCAGGAACGCCTCGCCCAGCTCCGGGTCGTGATAGTTAACGAACTGATCGTAGAAATAAACGATGCTGCGCGGGTTGGCTTGAGTGACGGGTGGTTCGATGGTGATGGTCGCTGCGGCGCCTTTCGCGGCGCTCTTTGCCGCGGCGGCGTATCTTTGCCGCAAGCGTTTGAAGAAGGTATGTTTCGCGATGGGCGGCAGCGCGCGGCGGCTGTCGAATCCCGTCGCCCATTGCATCGCCCCCCGTCCCAACCGCAGAGAGAAGAGATAGTTGAATATGGGCGCCCATCGTCCGCTTGCGAGTTCGCTGCAGCGTTCGGCGCCGGCCATGAGGCGGCTGAGCGGCGATTTGCCGAGCGTCTTGACGCGTTGCGCCCGCGCTTCGGCCATGAGCTTGCCGCCGTCGGCGCTGACCGGACAGAACACCGTGCACATTTTGCAGTTCAGGCAATAGTCGCTCAGATCGCGGAACTCGGAACTGTTCATTGCCGACGCGGGGATGTCTCCGCGCGCAATCATCCGCATGAGGTTGCAGCGCGCGCGCGTGCTGCGGATTTCATCGGGGGAATCCTTGAACGAGGGGCACATCCGGTTGATCCGCGCGTAACTCCGGCAGTCGCCGCATCCAGTGCAATGCCGGGCGGCTTCCAGCCAGGCCGGAAAGGCATTGACGATTGACGATTGACGATTGACGATTGACGATTGCGGACTGTCAATTGACGATTGACGATTGACGATTGACGATTGACGATTGACAATTGACGATTGACGATTGACGATTGACGATTGAGGATTTTCGATTGCGGATTGTGGATTCTCCTCATCGGAACTCGGAACTCGGAACTCGGAACTCGGAACGGCAGCTCCTGATCCCTCAATCCAATTAAGCAAGGGCGTAATATCTGCGCGATCGGCGGCAGCGGGCCGGGCGCGCAGATTGTGTTTCATCAAATCCGGGTCTTCATTGCCGATGATTTTCCCTGGGTTCAGGATGTTTTTGGGATCGAAGAGGCGCTTGACTTTTTCGAGAACGGGGAAGAGATCGCCGTATTGCCTCCAGACGAATTGCGTGCGCGTCAGGCCGGTGCCGTGTTCGCCACTGATCGTGCCGTTCATGCGCAACACCAAATCCACAACGTCTTCGGCGATGGCCTGCATGGCGTCCACGTCTTCGCTGAGTCCCAGATTCAGGTAAACGCGCGTATGCAGCAGGCCGGCGGCGGCGTGTCCGTAGGTCCCCCACTTGCGCTGATGCTTTTCCATGATGGCGCAGAGGCCTTCGACGTATTCGCCCAGGCGGTTCGGGTCCACGGCGGCGTCTTCGACAAATCCCGCCGGGACGGTTCCGTTCTTCCAGCCGTCACGGTGCTGCATCGGCTCGACCGACTTGCGCACGTTCCAGATTTCGGCGGCGTGCGCGGCGTCGCGTGGCAGCGTGGCTTCGAAGGGCGACGGGCTGTCGCGGCGCAGTTGGCTCAAGAAGCGCGCCATCTTGTCCTGAACTTCACTTTGCGACTCGCCGAAGAACTCGACGAATAAAAGCGCCACGGCCTCCGGCGGGAGCAGATGACCCTTGCCCGCCAGATGGATGCATCGGATGGCCGTCGAATCCAGCAATTCAATGGCCGAAGGCCCGTGGGTCAGGATGAACTGCGTCGCGTGGGCGGCCGCCACCGCCGATGGATAAGACAACACCACCAATCCCGTTGCGGCCGGGACGGGCGCCACTGCGAGCTCGGCGGCGGTGATGGCCACGAGCGTTCCTTCCGAGGGGCACACGAGTTTGGCGAGGTTGATGTGGGTCTCGTCCATGACGTCATAAAGCAGATAACCCGCGCGGTCGCGCACGGTTTTGGGCCGCTTGGCTTGAATGAGAGGGGCGTTTTGGCGAATGAGGAAGCTGATGCCGCGATACAGGGCGCTTTCGATCGAGCCGTCTTTAGGGGGCATGGCGCTCAGCGGACGCGGCTCAAAGCGGACGCGGGCGCCGTCGGACAAGACCACGTCCAGCGCTTTGACGTGCGGGCGCGTGTGTCCATAAACGGGCGAGTGCGCGCCGGTGGAGTTGTTGGCCACGAGCGCGCCCATCACGGCGCGGCTGGAGGAGGAGGGATCGGGCCCGAACTTCAACTCGTGCGGCGCCAGCCAGGCGTTGAGACTGTCCAGCACGACGCCGGCGTCAACCCGGACCGTTCTCGAACTGATATCCAGATCGTGAATCCGGTTGAGATGGCGGGAGACGTCAACGATGAGGGCCTGCCCCAGCCCCTCGCCAGCCAATCCCGATCCGCCGCCGCGCATGATCACGGGAAATTGGTATTCAAAAGCGGTCGCAATTGCCAGGGACACGTCTTCGGGCGTCTGGGGGATATAGACGCCCAGCGGCAATATCATGTAGTTTGAGCCGTCGCACGCATAAGCGGCGCGCCAAACATCGTCGGTGTGAAGATCGCCTCGTCCCTCGCGGCGCAACTGGCGCCTCGCGGCTTCCGGCAATTGCGCCCTTGCGCCTTCCACGCTCAATGAACCGCTCCTTCTTGTCGGACTGTTCCTGTTTCGGACTGTTTCTGTTGCGGAGCAATTAATCATCGTTCTTGGCAAGCGATCAAGCCTAAATCCGGGGAGAAACGCGGAATGGGGGCATCCCAAGGCAGCTACCGGCAGGACGCGGCGCTTTTTCTGACAAAATAATATCTGACAAAACAATGAAAACTCGTTGCAGTTGAATCAGGCAAGAATATCTCTGTGCCATTATTTTGTCGCACATTATTTTGTCAGACATTTTCCAGCACACCAAGGGAGCTCGGCTGAAATGCGCCCGCGCAGGAGAGGACAAAAAATCAAGAATCGGAAATCAAAGGGCAAGAATTGCGGCTTGCCTGGGGCGCGCGGGATTAGACATCATTGGCTCGGTGAATGGGAATGCTGAAGTGTGTCGAGAAGCCGCGCTGAAGCGCGCTAGAAAAAAAGAGAGAGCATCTCACCTGCCGGCTTAAGCCGGAGGCAAGAAGGAACCTGCTAAAGCAGGTTGCTGAATTTTGGACATTTTTCCCCGAAGGGGAACTACAATCATAGCCGTGGGTGAAGCGAAGCGAATCCACGGTAGAGGCAAACGAATCATCGGTCCCCGAAGGGGGCCAACGCTGCTGCAAGAGCAGTCCTTTGCCTAGCCGATTCGAAACGCGCGAGCGAAATGCATCAGGCCGATCGGTCCGCGTTGGCCCCCTCCGGGGACCTGCTTTCGTATTCATCGTTTCCGTGGGTTCGCTTCGCTTCACCCACGGCTATGATAGTCTCCCCCCTTCGGGGGATTCAAACGTCCAAACTCCAGGAACTTGCTTAAGCAGGTTTGTTTCCAAACTCCGGGAATCTGTTTAGGCAGGTTTGTTTCCAAACTCCGGGAACCTGTTTAGGCAGGTTTGTTTCCAAATTCCAGAGACTTGATGAGACAGATTTCATGCGATAAAGGGGTCAGACTCCAAATGGCTGATCATGATGATATTCATGATGTTGAGATTCCCTGGCTCGCGGGGATTTCGTGGCTGGCGTGCGACCTGATGATTGTTGCGACGGGCGATTGGCGGCGGGATCGGGCGGGTTTGCTGCGGGAGCAATCGGAGCATCTGGGCGTTGGCCGGGATGTCGCAGTCGTTTCCTGCTATCAAACGCATGGCGACGCCGTGGCTGTGATGGATGAGGCGCATCCGCTTTATCGCCATGCCGTCGCGGCGGTTGGGAGGAAACAAGGCGAGGCGATGAAGGGCAGGACGATGGAGGGCGAGGCGATGAAGGGCAGGACGATGGGGGTCAGGACGATACCAAGCGAGGAGATTCCGACCAAGGGGGCTGATGATACGGGAATCAATATACTGCTGCCCCAAACGGACGCCGTCATTTTGAACGAGGCTGGATTTCTGGCGGCGGTGGCCACGGCCGATTGTGTGCCGGTCATTGCGGCGGACGTCCGCTGCCGCCGCGCCGCCATTATTCACGCCGGCTGGCGCGGGACGTATCACAGGATTACTCAAAAAACCATCCGGCGAATACGGACGCTTGGATCGCGAGCTGAAGACCTTCGGGTTTGGATAGGCCCCTGTATTCGTCGGCGGAATTATGAAGTGGGCGAAGATCTGATCGCGAAGTTTTCGCGCGAATTTCCGGAGGTTCCGGATGCGATTGATGGGAGACGGCTGGATTTGGCGGCGATCAACATCCGGCAGGCGCGAGTGATGGGTGTGGACCAGAAGAGTATTTGTGATTCAGGGAATTGCACGTTTGAAGATGCCCGCCTGCCTTCTTTCAGACGCGAGGGGGATAACGCTGGACGGATGCTAACGCGGATTGTGATTCGAGCGGGCGGGAGGGGGCAATAGGACGGATGGGGGCCTATGGGAGGTATGGGAACTTATGGGAAGAATGAGAACCGATAGGAAGAATAGGAAACCAAAAGATGCTGAGGGCTTGGAAGCGGCCTTGGAGCAAAGGGAAATCGCTTAAAATTAACGGGCCGTTCCGCCGCAGATTAGGCGGCGGAACGGCCGATGGATGACAGTCTTCATGGGCGGCGCAGCCTACTCCAAGCCTTGCGCCGCTTTTTTCTTTGGGCGCTACACCAATGGGTCATGGCCTGTTGAGATGGGATGGAAGAGGCCTTTGCCCGGGCCAATCTGCCTTGGGACCAAGTCCTGCTTGCAGGCCTTCATCAGCCAATCCCAGCTGATCGTCTTGCCTGTATTGGCGGCGATGCGCGCGCCGATGGCCGTCAGGGTGCTTTCGGCGATCCGCTGGCCTTCGTTCAGGTACTTGCCCTGGCGGATGCTCTGGATCAGATCAATGTGCTCCTGTTTCATGGGAACAACGTTCTTGCCTGCGAACTTCCAGCTTTTCTCGCCACTGTAGCTGTTGTTGCAGTTGCTTGTGCCCTTGGTGCCGACGATTTTCTCGTCTCCGGCGCCGGTGCCGGGGCCATGGCCGCTGAAGCTGAGGCAACGGGCGCCGTTGGGATACTCGAATTCGGCGTACACATGATCCCAGATGTCGCCTTTATATTTCTCGAAGCCTTGTTCTGTACCGTTAAAGGACTTGCACGCCTTTTTCGCGGCCTCCTCAACAGTAATGTTTCCGTCGGCCTTCAAAGTATCGCGGCAGCCGCGTCCGCCGACGGCTGTGAACTTGGCCGGTGGGCCGTTGAAGCACCAGTTCATGACGTCAATGTTATGGATGTGCTGCTCGCAAATCTGGTCGCCCGAAAGCCACGTGAAGTGATACCAGTTGTAGCACTGCCATTCCATTTCGCTCATGCCCGGCTTGACGTCGCCGTGATACCAGATGCCCCCGCCGATCCAGTAGCACTGTCCGCCAATGAGTTCGCCGATTTCGCCGTCGTGAATGCGCTTCATCAGCTCGACGCGGCTGAACTCATGCCGCCGCTGCGTTCCGCAGACGATGTGAAGTTTCTTTTCCTCGGCGAGTTTGGAGGCCGCCATAACCTCGCGGCAGCCGGCGACATCGGTCGCCACCGGCTTCTCGGTGAAAACGTGCTTGCCGGCTTTGATCGCGGCCATGAGTTGCCGTCCGCGAAAACCCGGCGCCGTGGCCATCAGAAGGAGGTCGGCATTTGACTTGGCGATCTGCTCGTGGCAATCAAAGCCGCCGAAACAGGTTTCCGGGGTGGCTTTGATTTTGTCTTTCCACTTGGCGTCTTTCTTCATTCGGTCACAAAGGCCCACGGCCTTGTCCTTGAAGAGGTCGGCGTAGGCCACCACTTCGAGGCCCGGATCTGCATCCAGGCAGTCCACGATGGCGCCGCTGCCGCGTCCGCCGCATCCCAGGAGTCCGATCTTTATGGTGTCGGAGCCGGCTCCATAAGCCATCCGCGCCACTGCCGCCGTCGCCGCCACTGCGCCAGCAGCCATCACGCCTTTTTTCAACATGCTATTGTTCGTCTCTATCGTTGCCATCAGTAATCTCCTTTACAGATTTTCTTGCTCGCGCCCGCTGGAATCCTTTGGCGCGTTTGCGCTTTGATGCGCCCGTCCTTGCCTGGCTGCTAGCCTTTCTTTTTGGGCGCAGGTTGTTCGAAGCCGGCCAGTTTATACTTTCCGGGGATCGCGTAGGATTCCACAGGCTTAGAGTCTGCGAGCTTCATGCCGTCGGGCGGCAGCAGGTTCAGTGTGCATTTTTTCTCGAACCACGACCGGTTGAATTTCTGGCGCGTATAGGCCGATTCGCGGCCCATGATGGCGGTCAGCGTGCTTTCGGCGATGCGCTGGCCTTCGTTGAGCGGGGCGCCGTCGCGGATGCTCTTGACCAGGTCCGCGTGCTCCACTTCATAAGGATTCGGATTGGGGCCTTCATATTTCCACAGCACCTTGCCGGTGTAGTCTTTGATAACCGCGTCGGGCAAATCCACAACACCCTTCGTCCCGGCGATCCGCTCGCAAATCCGGGGATCCGTGCCTTCGATCTGGCGGCACATGCTGATGGTGCGAATGTCATTGGGATAATAGAACTCGACTCCGAAGTGATCATAGATGTTGCCATATTCCGGGCCGGTGCGCGCCTGGCGTCCGCCGCATCCGACGACGGCATCGGGCATCGCCTTCATGGCCCAATTGATGATATCAATGTTGTGGACGTGCTGCTCGCAGATATGATCGCCCGAAAGCCACGTGAAGTAGTACCAGTTGCGCAGCTGATATTCCACGTCGCCCTCGTTGGGCTTGCGCTTATAGACGTTGTCCAGCCCGCCCTGGTTCCAATAGCACTGAGCCGACATGACTGTGCCGATCATGCCGTCGAGCACGCGCTTCATCGTCTCGATGTATTTGGCCTCGTGCCGCCGCTGCGTGCCGGCGACAATGGCCAACTTCTTCTCTTCCGCCTTCTTGGAGGCCTCCATGACCATTTGGATGCCGGCCGGGCAGACGGCCACCGGCTTTTCCATGAAGATGTTTTTGCCGGCATTGACGGCTTCGGTCAGATGCAACGGGCGGAATCCCGGCGGAGTGGCCAGGATGACCAGGTTGACCTCAGCCAAAGCCATCAGTTTCTTGTAACCGTCCAGGCCGACGAAGCAATGATCGTCGGCAACCTTGAATTCCTTTTTGGCGCCGTCAAGACGGTCCTGGAACGCATCGGCCAGGGCGACAACCGTCACGCCCTGCGACGCCTTGACGCAATCCTTGCCCGCCTGGGTTCCGCGTCCGCCGCAGCCAACGATGCCGACGCGGATCGCGTCGCTCGCGGCCGCCCGGCCCAGAGGCACGCCCGCGCTGGTGAACGCGATCGCTCCGGCGGCCAGGGCCGATTTCTTAATCAGGTCTCTTCGAGTAATGATTAGTTTGCCCATGTTGTCCTCTCCAACTTTATATCTGGGGTGTATTCCACTTCTTTGAGCTCTTCCACTCAATTGCGCCACAAATACTTGTCGCCTCCTTACGCTTCCTCCCCAGCCGCCGAAGGCGGGCCTTCCGCCGCCTTCCAGGGCTTCTGGTATTCCCGTTTTGTTAAATCTTGTAAGGCTCATCAAAAGCATCGCACCAGCGATAGGCGTTTAGCAGCGCGATTTCGCCTTCCTTGCCGCCCTTGCTCTTGCCATGCTCCATGCCCAACACGCCTTGGAAACCTTTTTCATAAATGAACTTGAAGATGCTGCGATAGTTGATTTCGCCCGTCGTCGGTTCCTTGCGGCCCGGCGTATCGCCCAGGTGATAGTGGGCGATATAGTCCCAGCCATTTTTGATGTTGGGGATCAGGTCGCCTTCGGTGATCTGCTGATGATAGATATCGTTGACGATTTTGCACGAAGGGCTGCCCACCGCTTTGCAGATTTCGACGGCTTGCGGAATCTTGGTCAGGAACAAGCCTTTGTGATCGCGCGGGTTGAGCGGCTCGAGGGTCAGGATGCAGCCGGATGGCTCGACTTCCTTCATGATCCACTTCAGGTTCTCGATCACGTTTTCCGTCTGTTTTTCCATCGGCATGTCTTTGACGAGGCCGCCCGGCACGACCAGGAACCACTTGGCGTTGACCCGCTTAAGCTGCTCGCAAATGCCCTTGTAATTCTTTACCAGCTCTTCCCGCCTGTCCGTGCTGGCGACCATGCTTCCGCTGCTGCAATAAGGCCCGCCGAGCGTAAGCCCAAGTTTTTCCATCTCCTTGACGATTTTGTCCTGATCTTCCGGTTTCTTTTTCAGGAAGCCGCCGTCGAGCAGCGCGGAGAAACCCTGATCAGCCATGAAGCGCAACTGCTCGATTGGGTCTTTGCCGGCATGGGCTTCGAAGTGGCCGAATTGCGGGGCGTATTTCAATTTGAATTTCTTTTTGCCGGCATCGGCAGGCTTGCCGGCGTCCGCGGGCTGCGCGGGAGCGGCCGGGGCTTGCGCCAACGCGGATGAGCCTGCGGCCAAGACGCCGGCGCCGGCAATCAGGCCAGCGCCGCAGAAATTTCTTCGATCCATTGTAAAGGCCTTTCTTGGGGGGATGAGCTGCTATATAGCTTTTTCAAGGACATCAAGGACCACAAGGACGGCAAGGACCCGGCTTTATTCTTCCAGCACGCCGAGTTCGGCTACGGAGGTCCAGGCCTGATCGTTCATTTCGGATTTGGCCAACAGCTTGACGTATTGCCCTTGCTTGGCGGTGAAGGTGATTTTCTTTTCTTCTTTGCCGCTTGCCATTGTTCCCTTGGTCACTGGCTCGCCGAAGTTGTCTTTGCTGTCGCTGACATAGATTTCATAGTCCTTGATCATTCCATTGTCTATGTCACCCTGGCGGGGCAGGTATTTAAGGCCGCAAACTTTGCGGGCCTTGCCCAGATCAAGGATGATATAGTGCGGACAGGGAGGATTGGCGTCCTGCCACTGCGTATGCCAGATGGTTTCTTTGTCGCCGTCAATGGCGGTGGCGGCTTTGCCGTCTTCGCCTGCGGTTTCTTCGCTGTCAGCCTTGACGACTTTCAACTCCGCGCGGGGGACGTCCTTGCCACCCGCCGCCGGCGCCGCCGCTGCGCCACCCGTTGCTGCTGGCGCGGTCGGAGCTGCCGGAGCTGCCGCCTCGGCGCCGCCCGCCGCGCCGTCCGTGATAACGCTCAGTTCCGCCACCGAAGTCCAAGCTTGGTCGGCTTGTTCGGATGTGGCCAGAAGCATGAAGTATTGGCCTTTCTTGGGCTCTTTCAGCATGACTTTTTGATCGTCGGCGCTATTCGGCCAGGTTCCCTTGGCCACCGCCGTTCCCATTTTGTCTTTCTCTTTTTCGCCGCTCACGTAGAATTCATAATCTTTGATCCGGCCATTTTCGCCTTCCTGGCGCGGCACGTAAACAAAGCCTTTGATCTCGACGGATTTGCCGCAATCAACGATGATATAATGCGGGCATGGCGGGCTGGCGTCCTGCCATTGGGTATGCCAGAAGTTGGCCTTGTCGCCGTCCACGGCGTTGGCGCCTTTGCCGTCCTCGCCCGAGGTTTCCTCGCTATCCACTTTCACGACTTTAAGAGTCAGTTTTTCCTCGGCTGCCGCCCGTGCAATGGGCAGCGAAATCACGGAAACGATCACCCCCAGGATGGCCAACGCCGCCATCCAGCTTGTGTTTGCAATACACCGTTTCGTCATTGTTGCATCTCCCTCCCGAAAGATTCTAATGTTGCGGTGAAGCTAGCCTGTGGGACATGACTTCACAAAGAAGAAAAGATAGTCCAGGAGTGGCGCAAGGGCAAGGGCAAAAAGAGACGCGGAGAGGGGAGACGCGGAGGGGCACGGACAGGCACGGACCGACACGGACTAACACGGACAACCACGGACCAGCGACGGCCTTCACCGCGCCTGGTCCGTGTTTGTCCGTGCCAGTCCGTGTCAGTCCTTTAGCCGCTTGATCTTGCACGCGAGGTCGCGCGAGAAGGGCGGGGTCTTCAAGTCCATTTTCCCGCCGGCGTGATCTTGTTCCATGCGCGTTGAATACAGCTCGACGCCTTTCCAGGGGTCCCAGAATTCAACGCGATATTTGCCCGGCTTCAGCCCCTCTACATGAAACGCCGTCGCGGGGAAGTCCTTGATGGTGGCCGGTCCTCCAAGCCCCTGGCGATAAAGAGATCTGTCATATATCCAGAGATAAGCGCGCTCGTCATTCTGCAGCGCGATGGCTTCGATCTGCTTGTCGGAATGATCCACGGCGACGCCGGGCGATGGCTTCAGGTTCAATCCGCGATAGTCTTCGCCCTGAGTGAATGCCGCCAGCGCCGCGTATTGAGAGTATTGATCGCTGCCATGGACATAGAGCCAATACCAATACAGCGCCGGCCCGCAGAAAGGCAGCATGTTGGAAGCCCACAATCCTCCGTGCAGGTTGTATTTCATGTAATCCGGGCTGTTCCAACCATAGCCGAATTCATTGACGTAAGCCGGCAGCTTATATGGCCCCAGCTGTTCCCAGAGAGTGCGCAGCGCTCCCACCATGTCCGCGCTGTATCCATTCGATTGCTTGATGTCCATCATGGGCTGGCCGCCGACGTTGGGATCGAAACCGCCGTTGGTTACGTGCGCCGAGCACAGATGCTTATAGGGATCGGCGGACTTGAGATAGGAGGAGACGAACTCGTGCCAGCTGCGAATGGAGTTGGAATCATAGCCATAGACCAGATTGACCTCGTTGCACAGCAGGAACCATGCGATGGCCGGGCTGTAGCCCCATCGAGCCACGACGTAGCGCAGCCGCTTTTGGACGTATTGGCGCGCGACGGGATTTTTCCAAAACTCATTCGGCATCCGTAAATTGCCGCCGTGCTCGATGTTGTTCGGGTTGTCGGGCCATTCCGGATCGCAGTCAATGGTGAATTGGCCGTGGTTATTGAGCGTCAGATCGAAATAGATTCCCATTTTTTCGCCTTGCCGGATGATGTAATCCAGCCGCCAGGCGTTCATGAGGCTGTATCGCCCCAAGCCTTCGTAGTCCTGCCGGTATCCGCGCGACCATTCGAGCGCCACCCACCAGGAAGCCATCCAGACGCGGGCGAAGTTCATGCCCGATTCTTTCATGCGGCGGAAATACATGTCATAGGCGTAGGTCTCCAATCCCGGCTGCGGCTCATATTCGTATTGATAGCCGCAACGCGAATCCCACGGCGAGCGGATGACCATGCCGATGGGATAGAAGAAGGAGCCATCGTCAAACGACAGGTATTTGGGATCCTTGGGGTCCACGCGGACGTAGCCGCGGAACGGCGCATCCTCGACCATGAAGGGGCGCAGAGGCGATTCGTAGCGGTTCCCTTCGCGGTCCTGGACCCGGATGCGGAAGGAATGAGGGCCGGCCATCCGGGGCGTGAAGCGGGCTTTCCATACGGCTATTCCCCTCGGGTCGCAGGCCTCGGTTCCATCCTCCAGGCGGCGGCGGGTGTAGTCTTGGAAATAGAAGGCGGGGAGGGTGGCTGAGCAGACCACGGATTCAGAGCGCAGGATGGAAGTG
>JAPLSP010000011.1 GCA_026398575.1 Candidatus Sumerlaeota bacterium
CACGCTGAGTATTTCATGAGGCCTGGCGCCTAGCCATAAGCTGGGATGCGTCCTCCTGTGCTGCAGATATTTCTCTGGCTTTTATGCCCCTCCCGACAGATCATCGCCCAACCTTACAAGATATTCGCGGTACTGGCATTTCGGCAACTTTCCGACCATCTGCCGGAAATGCGCCATGTCAATGTAGCCTTTGCGCAGCGCCACTTCCTCCGGGCAGCCAATCTTCAGGCTCTGGCGCTCTTCGATGATGCGGATGAAGTTGCTGGCGTCCTGGAGGCTGGAGGCCAGGCCGGTGTCGAGCCATGCCACGCCCCGGCTCAGCGGCGCCGCGCGCAACTCGCCCCGGCGCTGATAATCATTGATCACGTCCACGATTTCCAGTTCGCCGCGCGGCGAGGGGTTCAGGTTCGATGCGATCTCGACAACCTTTTCGTCGAACAGATACAGGCCGGGGATGGCGTAATGGGATTTGGGCTTCGCCGGCTTTTCCTCGATGGAAAGGACTTTGAAGTTCTTGTCAAACTGCACGATGCCGTAGCGCTCGGGATCTTGAACGGGGTATCCGAAGATGGCCGCCCCGCCCTTGAATTGCGCGAAAACGCCGGGGATGTCGGAGGCGCCATAAAAAATGTTGTCGCCCAAAATCAGCGATACCGGCTGATCGCCGACGAAATCGCCTCCGATGATGAAGGCTTGCGCCAGGCCTTCCGGGCGCGGCTGCATGGCGTACGAAAGGCGGATGCCCCATTGCGAGCCGCTGCCCAGCAACCGCTCGAAACGGGGCAGGTCGTCCGGCGTGCTGATCAGGAGGATGTCGGTAACGCCCGACAGCATCAGCGTCGTCAGCGGGTAATAGATCATCGGCTTGTCAAAAACGGGCAGCATTTGCTTGCTCGTCACCTGTGTGGCGGGATAGAGGCGCGAGCCGGCGCCTCCCGCCAGAATGATGCCTCGCGTCACGGGCCGGATCATGCATGTTCTCCTTTGGATTTGCCAGGTTGGCGGGCGGGCTTGCCCGGAGTGCGAACGGGCTTGCCGGGATAGCGGACGGGTTTGCCTGCGCTCTGCGCTTTGCGGCCAAAAATCAGATCCAAGTCTATCACAAGTCCCGGAAGCGTGGCAACGCGGGCGCTTCCTCGTCCGTCCAGGATTTGCGGCGCGCCGTAGCGCTTATTTTTCCCAAGCAGGCGGACGGTCAGCGTATTGTCGCTCGGATGAAGAATCCAGTATTCCTTGACGCCGTGCCGCTCATAGAGCGCGGTCTTGTCGCGCTGATCGCGGGCCGCGGTCGAGGGAGAAACGATCTCGGCTACGAAATCCGGAACGCCCCGACATCCACGATCATCTATCTTCTTTTTATCGCAGATGACCACCAAATCCGGCTCCACAAAGTCGCGGATTTCTTCATCCGGTTCATCGGTTTCCGGCAATCGCACGTCAAACGGCGCATGAAAAACGCGGCAAGGCTTTCCAAGCAGGAAATTCGCAAACTGCCGGAATAACTCTCCCGCTATTCCTTGATGTTGCGAAGTCGGCGCGGGGGACATCATGAAAGGAATACCGTCAATCATTTCCCATCGCTCATCTTCCGGCCATTGCAGATAATCGCCGTAGGTGTATCCATCATCCTGCTTCAATGCGAGGGCTTCCATTGCCATGCCTCCCTAAATCGAGTGTCCAGACTTTCAGAAACAAACAAATGAAATTGCTGATGACATAAAAGCCGCCTCCAACGCGCGGCAACGAGACGCAAGGATATTCGCCTTTGCACACGCAGGCTGTCAATGCAAAGCGGACGCGACCCCATGCTTGCCGATTTGCTCGCGCGCATAACGCTGCAGGCGCTCGATCATCCCGTCGCGCGACCACGGCGCCAGCCGGTGAAAAACGCTGTTGTTTTGCAGCAGCGGTTCTTCCTCCAAAGGCAGGCCGCTCTCCCGAACCGCCTGCTCCCATGCCGGCGTGCCGGGCAGTGGAGAGTATTCGCCAACGAGCGGCCAGCCGCCTGCCTCAATCGCCAGATCAATGCTGTCGCGGACTTCCTGTTCGCCTTGCCCGGGCAATCCCGCCAATAAATACACGCCCAGCTGCCGCCTCCCAAATCCCGCCGCTCGCAATGCGCGCATGGCCGCGAGAAAGTGATCGGCATTGACGGGACGATTGAGCCGGTTCAAGTGGGCGGCGTTTGCGGTCTCAAGGCTCAGCCGCAGTGTCTCGAACCGCGCCGCACGCATCTTGGAGGCCAGCTCCTCGTTGACCATCGAGGCATGAATCCCATTGGGCGTGTGCAGCCGGACCGGCGCGCCCGCCGCGATCAGCGCATCCAGCAGCGGCGCCAAACCATTTCGCCAGTCCACAAGCAAAGCGTCGTCATAAAAAGCCGCGTCGCCGGCGCCGTGATCGCAGACGAGGCGCAGAATCTCCTCTGCCACGCGTCCGGGATCGCGACGGCGATGCGACACGTATATCATCCGCGATGCGCAATAACTGCAATGCATCGGACATCCGCGCGAAGTCAAAACCGCCGGCGCCTCGCGCAGATACGCCAAGTCCCATGCCGGCTCGGGCAGATCATCCAGGCGTTCGAGATCAACCGGCGTAGAATCGAACCGCCCCGGCGCCAGCGATTCGGCCAATGCCAGCAGTTGATTCTCGCCTTCGCCCTCGATCACATAATCGGCGCCGGAATGCCGCCGCGCGTGATCAGGACAGAGCGTGGCATAGACGCCGCCCAGCGCGACCGGAACGCCGGGGAACAACCGCCGCAGCCGCTCAATCGCCAGTTGCGCCCCCGGATACCAATACGTCATGCGCGTCGTGACAAGAATCAAATCAGGTCGCCCGAATCCGGCAGCGTCGCGCTCGAAGGCCTCAAGCGAAATCCCATACCGCCGAAAGCGTCGCCGCAGCGAGAGGAGGCAATCAGGCGTCTCCATCGTCTGAGCGCGATATTTCCCCCTCCCGCAGCCGTCATCGCGGCCATAATATACGCCATGACGGGCGCCACCGGGAATTTTGCCGGCGCTTGCCGAACCCGCTTGTCCTTCCTCAATGAGCGACGGATGCCGGCGGTCCATGCAATCCACCAGCCCCACGCGCCATCCGCGTCGCCGCAAAAGCCCGGCCAGATAAAGCAATCCCAGCGGTCGCGCCCACAGATCATACGCCGCCACGTCAGTGATCCATGGATTGACAAACAGCGCGCTCAATGCCGTCGGATGGGAACGCAATATAGTATCTCGTTGCTGCTGCGAGAATTTTTCGCTCATGATTGAATCATTGGCGCATGATTTCCTCTGATGATAAGAGCGCGGCGCGAACAAGTAAAAGGCGAAAACCAGCCATGAACTGGGAATCGGCCTTGAAGCGCCAACGCCGGATATTCTAAGAATGAAACGCTTGGTTGAATGATAGGAGGCGTAAGCATGGCTATCGAGTTATTCCAGAAAGTAGCTTTGATTCATGACATCGAAGAACATGGCTTGCGCGAAGGTGACGTTGCCACACTCATTGATTTTGTTCCTCATCCTGGCAATGGTGAGATGGGGTGCGTCCTTGAAGTATTTAATGCCCTGGGCGAATCCATCAAGGTTGTAGTCGTCAGGAAATCGGATATTGAGCCTCTTCAAGCGGATGAAGTTCCAGCAGTGCGGCGCTTGGTTTGCGCGGCCTAGCATTATTGCAGCGGACAATCCCATGAGTAGCAGATGCGAATGGTGTGGCGCCGATCCGCTTTATGTCGAGTATCACGACCGAGAATGGGGCGTTCCCAATCACGACGACCGCCATCTGTTTGAGATGCTGATTCTCGAAGGCGCGCAGGCGGGGCTGAGCTGGTTGACGATCCTCAAGCGGCGCGAGCAGTACCGCAAGGCGTTTCATACTTTCGACGCCGCGAAAATCGCCGCCTATACCCATCGCGACGTCCAGCGTCTGCTCGGCGACGCCGGCATCATCCGCAACCGCCTCAAGATCGAAGCCGCCATCAAAAACGCACAGGCCATGCTCGACATCAAAGCTGAGTTCGGATCATTCGATTCCTTCCTCTGGCGCTACGTGGATCACGCACCCATACAAAACGCATGGAGATCACTGTCCGACCTGCCCACCCGCACCGAGCAATCCGATCTCATGAGCAAAGACCTTAAGAAGCGCGGCTTCAGTTTCGCTGGATCGAAAATTTGCTATGCCTTCATGCAAGCCGTCGGCATGGTGAACGATCACGTCATCACCTGCTTTCGATATAAGGAAGTGAAGAGATTGGCCAAACCATGAAACCAACGCTCACCCTGATCCTTGCCTTGACCGGAATGGCAATAATCAGCCTGACGTGCCCAGCGCAAGACGCCAAACCGCGGCCCATCGTTGGCGCGATCCGTTGGGACGCGTGGACGAGCGGGGGAATCACCGCGCAGGTGGAACGCACGCTTGGCCCGCAGAAGTATCACTTCCGCCTGCCGTGGTTTGCCGAAGTCGTTGGCGACGATAAGGTCCGCATTGACGGCGGTCCGCAGGAGATCATGGATCGGGAAATTGACTTCGCTGCCGGTGCCGGTTTGGACTACTGGGCGTTCCTGCTGTATGAGGAATCCAGTTCGATGAGCAAGGCGATCAAGCAATACCTGAACAGCCCCAAACGCAAGCGGATCAACTTCTGCGTCATCCTGCACAACGCCTTCGGCGTAAGCCCAGAACGATGGCCGGCCGAACGCGATCGCGCCGTGGCCCTGTTGAAAGAGCCGGGATACCAAACCGTCCTTGGGGCCCGCCCCCTCGTGTTCTCATTTGGCGCCGGCAACCAGGGAACATTTCCAAACGACCGCCTGACGGAGTTTCGGCGCGCCGCGGAAAAGGCCGGCCTCAATCCCTACTTTGTCTTCATGGGCTGGGACCCGGCAGGCGATTTCGCGCGGCAATCACCCAAGGGATTCGACGCCGTCTCCGCCTACGCCCATCCCGGCAGTCAGGGCGCCTTCGCGCAACTGACCCAGTCTCTCGAAAACGGCCCGTGGCAAAGCGCGCTCAAAGCGAATGCGCCTTATATCCCCCTCGTAACCACCGGATGGGACAAGAACCCCCGCAAAGACAACCCTGTGTCATGGGAAAAAGATCAGCCTTATCACCGTCAGACCGTCTTCCCCTCCACCGCCACTCCGCAGGAAATCGCATCCCACCTTGACCATGCGATTACGTTTGTGCAGGACCACCCGAAAATCTGCGTCGCAAACGCCATCATCATCTATGCATGGAACGAACACGACGAGGGCGGCTGGCTCGCGCCCACATGGACGCCAACCGGCAAGCCCAACACCGACCGCCTTGATGCGATTCGCAAAGTCCTGAAGCGCAGCGCCAACCCCGCCCAACCATCCGCTGCTGCCGATGCGCTGCCTCGCGCGGTAGAGCAGTAACATAATACAGGAAAAATCGCTCTTGATTTGTTCGACGATATCGCCATATTGCGGTCGTGAGTTTCGTTGGCGTTCCTCGGAGGAAGTAGATAGAGAATCACTCCCATGAATTTATCCGAAATAAAACAAATCATCTCCAAATCCGAATCCGAAAGGTTGGAGTATAAAAAAAGCACTGGTCAGCGCACCGAGGCTGCGAAAACTGTTTGCGGCATGTTGAATGGAACGGGCGGCTATGTGTTGTTTGGAATATCGGACAAAAGAGAAATAGTCGGGCAGGAGATAGGACAAAGAACGCTGGAAGAACTTGCGAATGAGCTCGCAAGGATAGAGCCGCCTTTCCTACCGGATATTGAAACCGTGGAATGCAAGCCAGGGCGCTTCGTTATTCTGATACGAGTTCCCGGCGGGAGTGGATTATATACGTTCGACGGCCGGCCATATCTTCGCCAAGGGCCAACGACGCGACTGATGCCTCGCCCACGCTTTGAGCGGTTGCTGCTGGAGCAGATGCATGCAAGCCACCGCTGGGAAAACCAGTTGGCGGAAGGCATAGGGCTGAAGGACCTTGACCGGACCGAGATCGTGCGGACGGTGGATGAAGCGATTCGGCGCGGAAGAATGGAAGATCCGGGAACAAGAAACGCGACCGGATTATTAGCCGGATTGGGATTGTTGTCTGAAAAGAAGCAGCCATTGAACGCGGCTGTGGCGCTCTTCTGCAAGAGTGACAAGCTTCTTCCCAATTACCCGCAGTGCATTGTGCGAATGGCCCGCTTCAAAGGAACCGATAAGAGCGAGTTTCTGGATAACCGGCAGGAAAACGGCAATGCCTTTGAAATCTTTATGCGTTCGCAGCGCTTCCTGCGCGATCATCTGCCGATAGCGGGACGAATTGAGCCTGGACTTTTCGAACGGGTGGACGATCCACTGTATCCGCCAGCTGCGCTGCGCGAAGCGATCGCAAACGCCATCTGTCATCGCGACTATGGAATCGGGGGTGGCTCTGTCGGCATTGCGATATTTGACGACCGCCTGGAGGTCACCAGCACGGGCATCCTTCCTTTTGACATCACTGCTGCCGACCTGTCGCGGACGCATCGCTCCCGGCCATGGAATCCCCTGATCTCGCAAGTTTTTTACCGCAGGGGTATCATCGAAACCTGGGGACGCGGCACGAATAAAATCATCGAGCTCTCTAAAGCCGCAGGCTTGCCAGCGCCGGAATTTGAATGCAGAACGGGGGATGTCCTGGTTAGGTTTATATTGATTTCCGGCGCAAAGCCGCCCAAGGCGAGGAAGGCGCCTGCGCCGGCAGAATCCGCGGATAAGTCGCTCAGCGCTGGAAGTGCCGCGCATGACACCGCGCATGATGCCGCGCATGGCGCCGCGCAAGTCACCGCGCAAGTCATTAAGCTGCTTCAGTGCTGCAAGAAGCCGTCAAGCCGTTCTGAAATGCAAAGGGAAATTGGCTTAATGCATCGTGAATCCTTCCGAATGATGTATCTGAAACCGGCATTGGATATGGGATTTATTGAAAGAACTATCCCATGGAAGCCCTTTACGAAGTTTCAGAAGTACCGTATAACCGAACTGGGAAAGAGTGTTCTGGAAAGAGAGAAGCCATTATTTCCCGATCTGATCGCTCAAATGAGCGAGCAGCATACCGCGCAGCATACCGCGCAGGATACCGCGCAGGATACCGCGCAAGTCACCGGGCAAGTCATCCAACTTCTTAGGTGCTGCAAAGAGCCAACGAGTCGTTTGGAACTGCAAGGAAAATTGGGTCTAGCGCATCGTGAGACTTTCCGAAAATTATATCTAAAACCATGTTTGGATATGGGGTTTATTGAGAAGACCGAGCCTGGGAAACCTTTTACGAAGTTTCAGAAGTATCGCATAACTGAACTAGGACAAGGTGTTCTGGAAGGAGAGAAGTCACGAACTTCTGATCTGACTGCACAAGCCATCGCGCAAGCCACCGCGCAGGATACCTCGCAGGATACCGCGCAGGATGCCGCGCAGGTTACCGCGCTGGATCATAAGAAACACCACAAACCTGATTCGGAATAGGGGCGCCATTTCTTCAAATGAAATCCGCAACCACAAATACAACCACTGAAGACGCCAACAAGGCGTTGTCGGTTACGCAGCTCACGCGCGCGATTAAGCGGTTGCTCGAAGGCGAGATCGGGCGGGTGCGCGTGGAGGGGGAGATCAGCAACTGGACGCTGGCGCGGTCGGGGCATGCTTATTTCAATCTCAAGGATGAAAACGCGCAGATCAGTTGCGTAATGTGGGCCAGCTCGGTCCTGCGCCTCAAGTTCAAGCCTGCCGACGGAACCAAAGTCCTGGCAAACGGCGATATCAGCGTCTATGAGCCGCGCGGGCAATATCAGCTCGTCGTCTCCGCCATGAGCGAGGCCGGCGTCGGAGACCTTTGGAAAAAATTTCTCGAACTGAAGGCGCGGCTTGAGAAGGAAGGGCTTTTTGATCCCGCGCGAAAGAAGCCTCTGCCCGCGCTGCCACGACGCGTTGGGATCGTTACCTCGCCGACGGGCGCCGCGATTCGCGACGTGCTCAACGTCCTGCGGCGGCGGTTCGCGGGCGTTGAAGTCTTCATCTGGCCGTGTCTGGTGCAGGGCGCGGGCGCCGCGCAGCAGATCGCGCATGGCGTGCGGCGCCTCAATGAGATTGGCGGGATAGATGTCATCATCGTCTGCCGTGGCGGCGGCTCGATCGAGGATTTGTGGGCGTTCAATGAGGAGGTGGTGGCGCGCGCCATCGCCGCCTCGAAGATTCCCATCATCAGCGGCGTCGGGCATGAGACGGATTTCACGATTGCGGATTTCGTCGCCGATTTGCGCGCGCCGACGCCGTCGGCCGCCGCCGAGTTGGTCGTGCGCTCGCGCCGCGAACTCATGGAAAAGGCCGAATCGCTGAACCAGCGTCTGCGGCGCGCTCTCTGGAACCTGATCGAACGCGCCAACATGCGTTTGCGCGCACTGCTATCGTCCTATGGCATGCGCCAGCCGATTGACCGCATCCGCCAGGCGCGGCAGCGGATAGACGAACTTGCCTTGCGGATGGATCGCGCTTTGCATAAGCGCATTGGAGACGCCACGCAGCAGCTTCAACGCCTGACCGAAAAACTCGAAGCCCTCAACCCCACGGCCATCCTCGAACGCGGTTACAGCATCGTCACGAAAGCCGAAGACGGCAGCGTCGTCACCTCGCCCGCCCAAGTCCACTCCCTGGAAAAAATCAATGTCCGTGGCGCCGGCGGTACCTTCCCCGCCACCGTCACCAAGCCTGTTATTGCAGAGCAGGGGAAGCTGTTTTGATGAAAGAGGATAAGAGTTCTTAGCTGATGCAGTCCGACGGGTCCGACCGGTCTGACGCGTCCGACATAGACTAACACGGACTGACACAGACCCACACAGACTCACACGGACCTGTTCGGATCAGCTTCAGGTTAGCTCGGCATCTTGGTCCATTTGGATTTCGAATTGGCGCTCTTGATCACGGTTTCGATGAAGACCATCCCGCGCAAGCCGTCATCCACTTTCGGGAAGTCGTTTTCGAGTTCCGTCGGTTTTTCGCCGGCGATCTTGCAGCGGATCGTGGCGGCGATGTTCTGATAAATATTCGCGAACGCTTCGATGAAAGCCTCGGGGTGTCCGAACGGCAGGCGCGTGGCGCGTCCGGCGGCGGGGCTTTTCTCGGCGATGTATGGATTGCCGCGCCGCCAAACCTCGACCGGGCCGTTCATCTGCTTGACGTAGAGGTAGTTCGGATGCTCCTGATGCCACTCGACGGATTTTTCCGAGCCATAAATCCAGATCGCAATGCCGTTTTCTTCGCCAATGGCAATCTGGCTGGCGTGCAGAATGCCTTTGGCGCCCTTGTCGAACTTGACAAGGCAGTTCACATCGTCATCGAGTTTGCGTCCCGGAACGAAGGTCGTCAGCTCGGCGCAGATTTCCTGGATGCGCAGACCGGTGATGTATTCGGCGAGATTTTCCGCGTGCGTGCCGATGTCGCCGACGCAGCCGCCCGCGCCGCTCTGCTTGGGGTCGGTGCGCCACGAGGCCTGCTGCGAGCCGGACTTCTCCACCGCCGTCGCGAGCCAGCCCTGCGGATACTGGACGATGATCTTGCGAATCTGCCCCAGTTCGCCTTTGCGGATCATATCGCGCGCGAGCTTGACCATCGGATAGCCTGTGTAATTGTGTGAAACGGCGAAGACCTTGCCCGTCTTCTCAACGAGCTTCTTCAGTTCCTTGGCTTCCTTGACGTTGAAGGTCATCGGCTTTTCGCAGATGACGTGGAATCCAGCCTTGAGGAAATCGCGCGCAATCGGGAAGTGCCAGTTATTCGGCGTGCAGACGGAGACGAAGTCCACGCGCTGGCCGACGGGCAGCGCCAGTTCGCCATCCAGCATTTCCTTGTAATTGTTGTAGGCGCGTTTTGGATCGAGGTGCTGCGACTTTCCCATCTCCTTCGAAAGATTGGGATCAATATGGAAGGCGCCGGCGACCAGTTCGATGCCGCCGTCCATGCGCGCGGCTTTGCGGTGAACTTCGCCGATGAAAGCGCCCGGGCCGCCGCCGACCATGCCCCATTTAAGATTGCGACCGATTTCCGCCATGATTCTATTTCCTCCCTTGAAAAATATTATTCATGCGCCCACAGATGGCGCCTGTTTGAAGCGCGCCCCACAGGTTCGTGTTTCTCAGTCAATGAGATATGGGGCAGTCTGCCGCAAGAGCGCTGAGGCGCACAAGGGTTTTTTAAGAATCCGCGCAATTCCGCGCAATTCTTTCATGTTCAAGGATGCGCCCGCCGCTATTCTTCCGAGGCGTTCCATTTCTTATCCGCGAAGGTATAGACGAGTCTGCGCAGGCCGCCGGTGGGGCTGGCGTTCGGATCGCCGGGTTTGTAAACGGGAAACTCGTGAACGATCTGATTGGTTCCCACTTTGAATGCGTCGTGGCCGTAATAGCCGGTTGCCTGCTTGGCCGTCAGTTCAGGGAGCGGACGCGCAACCAGCGCCTTGCCATCCCATTCGAAGACCCTGATCTCGCCAAACGAACCGCTGCCGGCCGAACGCCCCAGGATCAAAACCTCGAAGTTCCCGTCCCGATCCATATCCGTGACCCAGGACCCTTCCGCGATTTCCATATCCATCCTGAGGATGAAGGAATCATTTTTTTCGCCGGTGACCTTGACTTGGCAGTATTCCAGCGATGCGGATCCATTCTGGCCCCAGCTGGCCACGTCAATCGTATACTTGCCCCAGGTATAGGTTTTATGATGACGGTATTGGCTGGGGTTGATCTCGTCCCGCGGCGTCTGGCAACTAGAAAGCCCGAAGAGAGCTACTAGGGCAAAGATGAAAACCGGAGCCATGTGAAGACTTTGGGAAGTATTATTCTTCGGCATATTGATTAGACCAAGTGTCTCACGCTGTTCGGACGAGCGGAATGTAAACATTTCAGCCTCTATGTATTGGGCGGTGGCGATGGGCATACTCTATGTTCGGGATCCCACCAAAGAATCTTAAATCTATGTTGGTCTAAAATCCCAATCAGACGCTGCTTGGCGCCCAGTCGCAGAGAAAATACTTCATCAATATCATTTTGGTTTATCTTTGCCAGCTGTTTTTGAGCTTCCGGCGACAACTGGTGGACTTTTATGCTATGGTTTTTTTCCCCTTTAATTTCATGCCATGTCATTGTTTCAAAATTGGCCAATCTCTCATCCAACCATCCAAGATTGTTCACATCAAAATGTCTCCATCCAAAGTCCCCACTAAAATCCATAATTGAAAAGCGCCATACGGGCTTAAGAGTATCTGGGGATGGTCTTGGGCCCATACCGCTTCGAGGTTGTTTTTGGTCTTGCGGCGCAACGCTTTGTCTCGGTTTCTTTCGGCTCATAACGCAGCCTCAGCCGGGAGTGAGCTATAATATTCAGCCATTGACGCATGGGTTATCTCATGATCGCCTCGCTCAGAATCCGACAATCCTTTTCGCGCTTCCATCCACGGCTGCTCCGCATGGGTTAAGTCGCTCAGCCATTGAGAAGATTTGTCCCCATAGTAATCTAACACCGCTTGCACTGTTTCTTTTTGCTGTTCATCCAACACATCTGGATTGCCATCCCATGAGCTTACGGAGAACAATCCGCGATGCTTGTCATAGATTTCCCTTATAACGGGTCCATTTGTCCAAGCCTCAATTTTCTCACGAAATAATGGTCTCTCATCCCAAACTAGAGACCACGCTTGGCAATAATAGAGCAGTTTCTGCAATTTCATTGCCGTCATTTCGCCCTTTTGCCGAAGGATATAGGATGCAACATCATGAGCTGAAACCATTTTGTTTCCCCTCCTTTCCAAATCTTTCTTACAAGTCTATAGGCGGGCGTTTGGTTGTCAAGTCTTGAAGCGCGTCCTGAACTTTCCTGGGAAGTTTTACCTCACATCACGATCTCTCCGGCGGCGCCGGGCAGGATGCCGAGCATCCACGCCAAATCCAGGACGGTGAATCGCGCGCGCATTTCATGCCCGTGCAAAAGCGCGGCGCGCAGGCGTTCCGGCGAGCAGCCGATATCTTCCGCGCGCGTGGCGGCATGGGCGCGCTTCAGGCAGTCGCGGGTCATTTCCGCCGGGCGGAGCATCGGCGCCAATTGCGCGCGCAGTTTATCCCAGATGCCCCCCTGCGACAGCTTCTCCCGCGCCGCCTTCAGCCGTTCGATCTTGCCGGCGTAATGCCCCGCCACGGCGTCCGCAAAAACGCCCCAGAATGGCCGGTCCACTTCCATCGGCGGCTCGCACCATGAAGGCGATTCCACCGCCAGGACGCGCGCATAGAGTTCGGAAGCCAATATCGTCCCCACGCCCACCTGTCGCCCGTGCAGGTCATGCGCCGCGCCATCGAGCGCCGACATCATATCCAGCGCATGAGAGACCATGTGTTCGCCTCCCGAAGCCGGCGCCGACGTGCCCGCCATCGTCATCGCCACGCCCGTCAGCAGCAGCGCCTCAAAGAGCGCCGCGATCGCCTTGGGGCTAAGCGCGGCCACGTCTTCGGGATGATCCAGGTAGAGCGGCTCTATTTGGGTGGTCAATTCCACCGATGGCGCGCAGTAGTAATCCCCGAACAGCAGATGATTCATCCGCCAGTCCGCCGAACTGACGGTCTTGGCCAGCGCATCGCCCAGGCCGGCAGCGGTCATCGGATATGGCGCTTCGCGCAGGATATCGCAGCTCGCCATGATCAGCGCGGGCGGCTTGGCATGGATCAGCGTCTTGACGCCTTCGATCGCGGGCGCGACGTTGGCCGAGGCGTAGCCATTCATGCTCGCGGCGGTGGCAAAGACGGCGAAGGGCAGTTCTTTTTTGAACGCGGTCCATTTGCCCAGATCGCAGACGACGCCGCTGCCAACCGAAAGGATCAACTCGGGGTCTCCGAGCGCGCGCTTGATGAACTTGCGCGTCTCGTCGTCGCAGACGGGCGATTTTCCCGGGGCGGGATCGGGCACAATGATCTCACGCACGCTCCATCCCGCTTGCGCCAGGAGCAGACACAGTTCTTCGCCCACGGCTTCATGCGTGCGCCGGTCCATGATGACCGTCATGGCACATGGGCGCTTGCCGAAAATCCGCTCCAGAGCTTCCGGCGCCCGCTTGACGGCATTGTCCGCGAATAGGACTTCGCGCGGCTCGATGACGTGCCGCTGGCCGCAGGCGCAATCCAGTGTCTTGCCGAATAAATGAGTCTGCATGAAAATTTATGCCTTTTTGGGAAAATGTTGAATTGCCTTTTTATCCTCCACAATGCGTTGAGTCGAGATTATGCTTGTTCGGAAGAAAAACGGAAGCGGAAATTTTCATGTTTGCTTGAGCGTCTTGAGCTGCTATCTTTGCGCTTTACTTCTGAGCGCATTGGCGGTTATCAGCTAGCCGCCTTTCTTTTGGCAGTGGGAATTCGTCCTCCATCTCCCTTTATTCGAGCCGTGGAAGGAACATCTATGAGTGAGACGCTGACCAGCCGTGAACGCGTGCGCCGCATCTTGAACCGCCAGATTCCCGACCACGTCGCCTTTTGCGAATCCTTCTGGCAGGACACGATCGCTTCCTGGGTCCCGCAAGGCTATCCCGAAGGCGAGCCGCCGTGGAAGTTTTTTCAGCACGATATCGTCAGCGCATGGGGTTCGGGCTCCGACGCCATTCCCGGCAGCGGCGAAACGCTCCAGGAAACCGACGAATGGATCATCGCCCGCAACGCCAACGGCGCGACGATGAAAAACTGGAAACGCCGGCCCGGCGTCCCCGAGCACATCGGCTTCGAGATCGTCAACGGCGACGTCTGGCGCAAAAAATACCGCGAGGCCGTGCGCGCGTTCGACCTGCGCCGAATCACGCTTCAGGGCATGGAGGATACGCTAAAAACCGCCCGGGAGAACGATCTCTTTTGCTGCTTCGGCGGGGTCGAGGTGTTCGAGATCGGCAAGGACTACAGCGGCCATCAGCACCTGTGCACGGGCATGCTCACCGAGCCGGACTGGATTCACGACATGTTCGAATCCTTCGTCACGATGCATATCCAGAACTGGACCTACATCTTCGATAAGATCGGCCTGCCCGACGGCTTCTGGCTTTATGGCGACATCGGCTTTCGCGGCGCGCCGTTTATCGGACTCGACATGTACCGCGAGATGGTCCTGCCGCACAACAAGCGCCTCATTGATTTCCTCAAGTCTAAAAGCCTGCCGATCATCTTTCATTCCTGCGGATTCATCGAGCCGCTCGTACCCGGCTTCATCGAAAGCGGGATTGACGTGCTGCAGGCGATGGAGGAGGGCGGCGGCTTCATCTTCCACACCGACCACTCCGTGCCGAAAAGCGTCAAGCTCGAAACCTACCAATTCGCGCTTCAATGCGCGTTGAAATACGGGCAATATTAGAGTTTTCAGTTTTCAGTTCTCGGTTTTCGGTTTCCAGTTTTCGGTTTCCAGTTTTCGGTTTCCGGTTTCCGGTTCTCGGTTTGTGGATAAATTCGATTAAACAGAAAGGCCGATGGCATAGCGACCATCGGCCTTTTCTAATGCACAAAACCCGCGCATATCGCATTAAACTGCAAACCGAAAACCGAAAACCGAAAACCGAAAACCGAAAATCGAAAACTGAAAACTGAAAACCGAAAACCGAAAACCGAAAACCGAAAACCTACTTCTGAGGCTGCTTGGCCAACACGTCGCGCGCATCGAGCGGCTGCGAGAGCAACACGATAACGGAGCGGCGGTTTTGCTGTTTGCCTTCGGGCGTGGCGTTGCTCGCCACCGGACGATATTCGCCATACGTGCTCGCGGAGAGCTTGGCCGGCGTCAGGCCGTGCTTGTCAACCATGTAATGAAGCACTTCGAGCGAACGGGCGTCGCCCAATTCCCAGTTCGAACGCCAGCTGGAGAACTTGATCGGGTCCGTGTCCGTGTGCCCCTCAAAAGCGATTTCGCGGCCGGGGAATTGCTCCTTGACGACCTTGGCGACGTTGTCCAAGGTCTGCTTGCCTTTGTCGGAGAGCTCCGCCTTGCCCGACTTGAACAGCGTGTCGCCGAGGATGGTCATCTCAATGCCGCGCGAGGTTTGCTTGACCGTCACGCCTTCGATGGGCGCCACCTTGGGCTCTTCGACTCTGCCTTTGGGCTGGTTCTCGAGCTGTTTGATGCGATCCTTGAGGGCGTTGATCTCATCCTGCAGTTTCTCCGAGTCTTTGCCCTTGAGGTTCATATCATTAAGCTTGTTCTCCAGTTCGCGAAGCTTCTTTTCGTTGTCTTTGGCGTTGTGAGCGTCATAATCCGCGCCGATCAAGCCGCCATAAGCGCCGCCGATCACCGCGCCAATCGCGGTTCCTTCGCCGGCGTTAACGGCAGTGCCTGCGCAGCCGCCCCAGATCGCGCCGGCGCCGGCGCCCACGGCGCCACCGGCCAACATGCCGCGCTCGATGCTTGTGCAACCGCCGATCAGCGTTGCAAATCCAATGCACACCAGGATACCAGCCGTAGATTTGATTTTAGCGCTTCCCATGATAAGTACCGCCTCCCAAGCGGGGTAAATAAGCTATCAAGCTTTCGCTGTTGCGCGTTCCGCACAACGAAAGGCGCCTTAATATTGCGTAGCGCCGCCGCAACTGTCAAGCGCGATTTCGCATGAAAAATACGCCTTGATTTCACTCATTTTACGCAGGGATACTCTAAGAAAATATGGGATTTTCGAGCGTCTTGACGTGCTTTCTTTAAAAAAAATCGCCAATGCAGCCCTTTCCTGGAGCGACCATGCTCTGCGCCGGACGCGCCTGCGCGCCTGGCCGCTGCGCATTCATCTGGAAGTCAATGATTTCTGCAACCTGGCCTGCCCGATGTGCTCGCGCAACAGCGCGGCGATTCCGCGCAACACGGGGCACATGGACGTGCGCATCGTCGAGGCGCTGCGGCCCGCGCTGCGCAAAGCGATCAACGTCGGCCTGGCGGGCAATGGCGAACCCTTCCTGCATCCGCGCCTGTTCGACATCCTGGATATCGTCACGAGCGAAGGTGTCGTGCCGTCGGTGCTGAGCAATTGCACGCTGATCGGCGAAGAGGCCGCCGCGCGGCTGATCCGCTATGGGCCGATGATTCTGATGGCTTCGATAGACGGCGGCACGAAGGAAGTTTTCGAGATCATGCGCCGCCCCGCGCTGTTTGAAACCGCGCGCGAAAATCTGATGGGCTTGCGGCGCGCGAAAGAAAAAGCGCGCAGCCCGTTCCCGATCGTGCATTTCCTGGTTACGCTTTGCCGGGTCAATGAAATGGACCTTCCCAACATCGTGCGTCTGGCGGCGCAAGTCGGCGCCCCATGCGTTTCCGTGCAGACCTGCTACCCTTACAGCGAGGAAGCGCGCCGGCAGAGGATCGAGGATCCCGCGCGCCTTGAAGCGGCCCTCGCGCGTGGAGCCGAGGCGGCGCGCGCCTTGGGAATCCGCTTCGATTCGAACACGCTGGGCAGCGGACTTGGGCGCCGCATGAGTGCGCTGCCGGAAGATCATCCTTTCAGGGGCATCGAACGCGAAGGACGCATCCGCCTCCTGCGCTCGCCCGACCGCCCCGCCGCGCTTTATTGCCCCAATATCTGGACGCAGATGCACGTCCTCATCAACGGCGACGTGCGGATGTGTTGTTTTTCCGTGCAGAAGACGGTGGGCAATGTCCTGAAGCAATCTCTGGACGAAATATGGAATCATCCGGCAATCCAAGGCGCGCGGCGGATGATGCTGGAAGGCCGCATCCCCTCCGATTGCCCCGAATGCCATCGCCTGATCTTCTGGGACGAAGCCCGCCCGGTCGCTGGCGCGCGAAGGCAATTTATTCAAACGCTGAAGGAGTAGGGGTCAGGGGTCGGGGATCAGAGGTTAGGGAGAGAAAAGCAATGCGGATAGGCCGGGCGCCAGCTTTTGGAGTGCGGTTGCTTGCTGCC
>JAPLSP010000698.1 GCA_026398575.1 Candidatus Sumerlaeota bacterium
CTCGACGCCATATACAAGAAGATGAAAGATCAGGGGGATGTTGGGATGTTGGGATGTTGGCATTGCTGGGACTGTCGCCGCCGCGCAAGCCGGAATCAGCCGCCGCGTGGGGGCGTTCAGGATGCGCCAGCAAGATGCTGGCGCTCCCAGTGCTGGCGCTCCCAGTGCTGGCGCTCCCAGTGCTGGCGCTCCCAGCGCTGGCGCGGCTGGTTCGAGCCTTTCAGTTCTTGCCCGAGGCGATGATGGCGTCAATACACTCGATGGCGATTTTGAGGAATTCTTCATCCCCAGTGGCCTCTGCGCCCGCCAGTGCCCCGTCCAAGGAATAGCTGGAGAAATAGATCCCGCTGAGGTCGCCGCCCTTGCAGGTCTTCAGCGTTCCCGCCCTTTCAGCCCTCAGCGACTCCATCGCTTTGAGGGCAAATGATTTCACGTCGTCGTTTGAAACGGGGGCGATGGGCTTTTCCGCAGCGAGCTGGGATGAGGCGAGTTGGGATAAGGCGAGTTGGGATGAAGCGAGCGTTGTCGTGGGGTTGTCATTCCCATACGCCGCCCAGAAAGCCAGCAGACATAATGTCACGAGAGGCATCAATCGCATGGGAAATCTTCTCATAGTGCAAGGGCGCCTCACCTGATTGGGATGCGGATCAGACCTTCTTCTGATTTCGGCGATTGTTCTCTCGAGCGCATCGTCATTGGCCGTCACAGACCGTGCTGCATGAGACGCCATGACCACGCCCTTCGGCGCGATCAATGCAAGGCGGACGCGGCATGAGAAAATTGTATGAATTTTCAGACGCGCATAATAGCAATCATGCTTTATGAAGAGAATAAAGAGGCTGCTATTTGATCCACATCCGCTTCTTCTTGAGGGCTCTTCGCCAATTCATTTCTCTCTCTCAATCCATGCAGAGCCATTGAGAGTTTTGCCAATCGGGTGTGGCGCTTGTCGTTTTGAGAAAAAAGAGGGATGCCAATATGCGCCATAATTGATGGCGAGCCAAAGCCGCGTCCAGCCGCGGAATAGGACTTGATAAAATTCCGTATTGCATGGGAATTGATAACCGCGCAGAGATAATGAGCTTCTTGCTCACTATCGGTTGAAAAAATGGAAGTGGTATCCGTTGGAATAACCTTTTTCCAGCCGAAGGGTGTTTTCGCATCGGAGATAACCGCGGCATGAATATCATTCGTCATGCGCTTCCATACGACCTTATATCTTGCAAAGGTATAGGGGCCAATTGCGAACATGGCATAAAAAGCCGTTCGTTCCGCCAATTGCCGCACAGTTCGTGAACCGCGCGATAGCAAAATATCTTTAAAATGCGTCAGGTAGCCATAGGTTCGCGGCCACTGTGTTCGCATCTTCTCAATCGGATAAGGCGCGCGCGTAGAAGGGTCTTGCGACACTAGAATAAACGCTTGGGGAAATGCTCCCCATCTTTCCACATCGGCGCCACAGACGGCTGGAAATACTAAATCCGGTTCAATCGTTTCCTGAATATCGGGGATTTTGCGCTTCCCGCGTTCCGTCATATTGCGAACGACCAAGTTTCCATTATGAAGCGTCTGAATGATGGACAGCCAAAAAACCCCATAAGGCTCAACGCGCGCGCCGAGTCGCGCTTGGTAAGGGTTGAGTCCTTCGATGTGAGGTGAGTCTTTTTCATGCTTGGGATATGTTCTCCAGGAACCGGTTGCTTTTCCAATGGGCTGGGCAATTAATTGCTTTTTTTCTAACAAGGCCTGCGCGTTTTTCCAGTGCTCGCGCATTGGGATTTTCCCTGAGCCTTTTTTGCGCATCCAGACGGTATAAGGCACGGGATATTTTGTTTCTTCCCCTTTTCGAATGATAATGAGAGAAGTTTTATTCGCGGCGCCTTCAAAAGGCTGAACGCTCGCAAGATCATGCGCTTTAAGCACTCGGAATGGTTCTCGCTCTCTCAGGCGAAAACGCCGGAATCCTTCGCCGGCGCCTTTGGATTTAAAGACCTCCTGCGTGATAAGAAATCCTAAAAGACCTTTATGTTTTACATAATTATCCACGCACGCGTACAGGAACAGCATGGAAAAATCTTTTTCGCCGCCGCCCAGCCTTGCTGCATGACCTTTTAGCGAAAACAAGCCGTATTCCTCCCACATTGGCATAGTTGCTTCGCGATATTCGGGCGAGAGATAGGCCCAGCGTATCCAAGGAGGATTGCCGATGACGAAATCAAATTTGCCAGCGGCCAAAGGAGCGAAGGCGTTTTTCAAGAAGCGAGCCCAAATGCCATTACGTCCATTATTTTCCGGCCAAAGCACGGCATCCGCCAGATAGATTGGAATTTCAATCTGCTGTAAATCCAAGGCGAATTCTCCCAAGGCGAACAAATAATTGGTTCGCGCGGCAATGACGGCTAAAGGATTAAGATCGAATCCCCAGATATTGGATAAAATGTGTTTCACCGCCGCCTTTGAAGAAATCCTGTTTTCTCTGCAGTATTTCCTGGCAAGCTGAATGGCCAATACTAAAAATGTTCCCGATCCGCAAGCCGGATCGAGAAATCTTTTGGCGGGATTGCCATCATATCCCGTTTCTGTGATGGCCAATTCCGCCAGCCAATCCGGCGTATAATATTCACCTAATTTATGGCGCACTTCGCGGGGAACCAAATATTGGTAAAGCTTTTTCAGCAGGTCTCTGAGATTTTCAGGGGCTATTGCGCCTGTCGCTGGTTCAAATTCCGCCAGCGCGCGCGCCATTTCGCGAATGGATTCCTCAAGGCGTGGCGAAAATGCATCCAGATACCAGCGAAAAAAATCTCCTTCCAGGAAGTTGGTAATGCCCCGTCGCGCATAAACGCCGCCATTTTCAATTTCGCTGAGCTGCTGAATGATGTTTGTTTTTCCGCTGTGGGTTAGATCATCGCAAAAAGAAGTCTTATAAGCGGATTCAGAAAGCATTAGCAGATCGGCGGCAATGAATTTCATTATCAAAACGAAGTAGGTATGAACCGAAAAAAGCATCTCCTGAAAGCCCACGTCGGAATCAACTTTATAAAGGTCACGAAGCGCTTGCGCCTCCTGAATCTGATGTCCCGTCAATTGCTCGCCATAAACAATGCCAAACAAGCGCTTCCATTCATTCAGAAACGTATGGACACGGGGCGCTCGCTCCCAATTCTTTAGCGCATCCGTCAAAGCGGATACCATACGCGGCGCGAGGGCGCCATAAGGCCCAAAAACTTCTTCTAAGCTGTCGGCGGATAATAATCGGCGGGAAAGCGCCCGCAAATGAGTCAAAAGAGTTCGGGCGCTTTCGATATCAAATAGGTAAGGTCCTGAGCGATGAAAATCCTTGGATGCAAGCTCCGTCTTGAAGTCAACTTTATCGCCGCGATAATGGACAAAAAAAATCGTTTCACCGTCAAATCCAATTCCAACAAGGCGTGGATCCTGGAGGTAAAGCGTATCTTTGCGCTCCGCAGCCTCGCCTTGCATGTAGCCAACGAGCTGGGCGAAAGCATGCTCGATTGCCGCAGGGGATCGAAACGCAGATGGCGCCTCATACTCAATGATAACCTGACCATGGATAACATCCGTTCGACCTCCCTGAAAAATTGATTTTTCATATTGAGGTCGCAACGAAATGCCAATGTCTTTGCACAACGGCGCGAGAGCTTTTTCAAATCCTATTTTTAAATCCTCTTCAGTTCGGCTTCGTTGAATGAGAGCCTTCGTGGCGGCCACCAGCTTATTGGCAATCTGATTAAAAGATTCCTGCGGCGAGAGAATTTCATCCGCAAAGAGAGAGGCTTGGTTATAAGGTACAGTCATTATTATAGCTCATCGCCAGGAAGGGGCGCACAGTGTGGAACCTTGGCCAGCGCCTTCCTGAATTTGATGCGGCTGCCGCGCGTAGCGCGGACCTCCAGGTAGTCATCGGTGGCGAGCGCGGAAATTTTTTCGGCTAACGCTGTTGTGATCATTTGATTGACAGAAACGTGATCCCGTTTGGCAAGTTCTCTGGCCTTGCCGTGCAAAGAATCTGGAATGCGCAAGCTTAGGGTACTCATTATTGTCCTCCAATTTTCTTTATTAATTCCGAAGGAGACACGACTCTCAGATTGAATAAAGAGCGGAGTAGATCACGTTCGTATCCAGGACGACTCGAACGCCTGCCATAATGCTCCACAATGATAATGATATATGCCGCCGCGACAATACTGTGAGCGGAGTTTAGCGCCATTGCTGTGCGCAAAGTCAAGGGTCTTCATTCCCTGTTCATTCCCCGTAATTCGCTGTATTTCCGCTCGAAATAGCGGCCCTCAATTTTGCTTTGCAGGCGTGATCGTGAAGACCACCTTGCCTTTGACTTGCGGGCTGCTCAGGTTGATGCCGATGCGCGTCGGGAGGGTTTTGCCGTGGGCTTCTTCTTTGATCGTTTCTGAAGAGACCTTGAAGGGGACGCCGCCGGTTTCGATCGCCACCTTCACCGTCTCCTTCTTGCTGGAGATCAGCAATTCGCGGTCGGAGAGTTGTTTCCATTGGCCGTAAGTGATGAGGGCGGAGCCGAAGGTTTGCGGGGAGGTGAAGGCGAAGTCGTCGGTCACGGTCAGGGTGCCTTCGCCCGCGCGACTATAGACAAACGTGCGCTTCAAGGTCTGAATGCCCGGCGTCTCGTAGGCGCTGCTGATGTCCATGGCGTAGGTGTCGGCCTGCTCGGTAAAGTTTTTGGCGACGATGACGGCCTTGGCCGAGGCGCCGGTCTTTTGGAGTTTGCCGGCGATCACGGGAACGGGATGGCCCCAGGAATTCAGCAGGTTGCTCTTGTAGCGGTCTTTGCTGAAGGTGCGGGCGGTATAGATTTCGCCGCCGGGATCGAGGATCAGGGTCTCATTGCCGAGAGTCACCAGGAAGCTGCCCAAGTCGTTGTGGTTGTGCGGCTCGGCGTTGTGGCCGCCTTTGAACGATACGGCCATGCGGCAGGGCGATCCCGGCAGCGGGCGGCAGTTCAAGACGCCGCCGTGTTCGAACAAGGTGTGGAGCTCGTAGAATTCCTTGTCTGCGGCCTGCGGGCGGCTCGTGGCCGAGTTGGGGCAGGAATACATCAGTGAGCTGACGAGGCCGCCGCCGGCGGTTGCGAAATCGGGGACCACGAAGTCCTTGAGGCCCAGTTCGTAGCGGCGGTTGATGTAACTCATCAGTTGCATGCCTGGCTTGGGATTCACACCGGAGTCTGCGTAGGCGGGAGCAATGTTGTTGATGAGGCGGATGCGCACGGGATAGAGCGCCGTCTCGCGCGCGCCTTCGAGATTGTAGAGATCGAGTTTTCCGTGGGTGGCCTGGAAGACCGTCTCGCACAGTTGGATGTAGTTGCCGAAGCCGTAGTTCCAGTATCCCATGCCCTCGGCGCAATAGCCATCTCCGCCGAAGCCCCGGAGGAAATCCTTGGAGTATTTTTCGGCAGCGGCCACAAAGAAGGCGCGCTCGTTCCGGTCGGGGCAGGCGGCCAGCGCGGCTGCGACGACGCCGGCGTGGCAGACCGAGTTCCAGTTCATGTCCGCCGTGATCCACCACAGTCTCATGCCCGTGCCGTCAACAGCCTTGTGATACGGGTCGAAGATGCGCTCGCGCAGCTTCGCCGTCACCATCTGGCGCGTCTCGGCGCTGAGGCGATCGCCCAGGAGATACAGCGAGGCGGCCAGGTTCGCAGCGATGTCATTGGAGCTGAGATCAATGGTGATTTTCTTGCCGTGATAGTCGTCCAGATTGGGATCGTGGAAGTTGTATATCCAGGTCTTTTCCTGGCATATAGAGCGCATGGCGGCTTCCAGCGGCTTCAAGAACCGCCCCTTGTTTTCGATGCATTCGGCGTGGGTGTATTGGGGGACCGTCTTGTAGCGCGCGGAGCGGCACTTGGCATATTCCGAAGTGCGCCGGCCGGTCTGCTTAAACTGCATGTAGATTTCCTCGGTCATCTCCGGCATGGGGCTGGCGGCGGCCTTTTCGGCGTCCTTGACGACATTGGCATACGCCTTGTTGGCCGCCAGACGCTTCCACCCATCGCGGTCGGCGATCTTCGGGCCGAACGCAAAAGGCTGTTCATCGAGCATCGCCGCGATTTGCTGGATGCGCTGAGGATCAACGCCGCCTTCGAGCGGCCCGGCTGCAGTGGGCGGCGCTGAAAAGCCAAGTCCCGGCGCCATCAACGTTATCAACGTGAAGGCCGCCGCCGCAGCTTTCAAGAGATTCCAGCTCATGGATTGAAATTTGAATTTCATGAATATCCGCCTTTTATGGTTTCCGAAAATAGAGCGAAAACTCGGGCTCTTGACAAGCCAAACTTCAGGATTGGCTCAGCGCGGGGCGCATTTCAGCCGAGCTCCCTTGGTGTGCTGGAAAAGGTCTGACAAAATAATGTGCGACAAAATAATGGCACAGAGCCATTCTTGCCTGATTCAACTGCAATGCGTTTTCATTGTTTTGTCAGACATTATTTTGTCAGAACAGGCGCCGCGTCCTGCCGGTGGCTACCTTGGGTTGCGCCCCGCAGCGCGTTTGCCAATGCTAGCGCCGAATGGTAGGCCGTCCGCTCCGTCGGGCGGACTCGGCGCGCTATGGCCGCCGCTCCTTTGATAAAACCACGGCGGTTCATTGTGCTCTCATCCGGCGCCTCCTTCGCAGCGCTTTGTCCATAAATCCGAACTCGCCAGCCAAAGCCCCGCGCAGCCTACGATCATTCCGCCTGCGAACAGCTCCCAGAGGTAACGCGTGTCGGCGTGGCCGTTGCGCGCGATTTGATTCGCCGCGATCACAAACGACAGATACCACGCGACCGCCGCCAAGACCTGCGACGCCACGGCCACGAACGATACGCGTATGGGGCGGCCCTTTTTTTCGCCGGCCAACACCACGCAGCAGGCCACGGCAAAGTAAGCGCTGATCAAGACCGGCGCGAGGACCGGCCCATACCAGGGTTGCGGAATCAGAAAAAGGCAATCCCACTCCAACCAGGAAGAAGGCCAATCCGCCAGCCATTTCAGCCCCGCATAATAGAAGACGTCCCAGACGCCGAACGCAAAAAAGAAATGCGCCACGCGCGAGCGCAGGTTGAATCCGGCCATCCACGCCGCCGCCAGGAGCATCGCCAACGTGCAGGCTTCGCGAATGATCTCGATCGGGAACCGCTTGATTGGGTCGGCGAGCTGCCGCATATCGCCGCCGGGAATCGTGACCAGGCGGCGAAGGTAAATAACACAGATCGCCTCGAGCAGCCCCATCGCGACGGCAAAAACCGCCATCCAGGCCAGCTGCCGCCAAACCTGCTGCGCAGCATGGGCGTGCAATAGTCTTGGCGCTTCAATAGTCATATAGCCAAAGAAAGTTGAAATTCCAGTATGGTTGTTTTACCCCACAGATGACAAGGAACACATGGAATCCGGGGGCTACTGGTCTTTCAATTTTGAAATGGCGGGCAGCGGTAGGTGCGGGACGCCATTTCAAAATTGAAGGGCCACTACCTTGTGTTCTTAGCGATCTGTGTGGCGAAAGCCCGTTCATCATTATTTTATTCCTTAGGCCATGCCGCGTGCGGCGCCAGGAGAAGGGCAGTCGGCGCGATCAATTGCGACGCGGATCAGGCATGAGAGAAACGTAGGGAAACGCAGTCTTTTGTCAAGCCAGAATTGCCGAAGTCAAGGCATGCCCCAGACTTTAATATACACATATTCACACATGCATATTTTTACTTGAACAACTTGCGCTGTTTTAGCTAGACCACGAAAACCGTCTTATTGTATTAATCAATTGTGTGGATGTTTTTTGCATCAGGCGCATATTTCGTATGACATTTGTGCTTGACTGGAATAATCCGCTGTTGAGCGAGTCCCCTGGAGGAGGGCAATATGAGGATAATGCGTGCGATTCAGACACTGCTGGCCGTTGCGCTGGCTGCCACGGCGATTCGCATCACAGCCGCTCCGCCGCCGCCGCCGGACTTGAGCGCCACACCCCGCGAGGAGATGTGGGCGCCCAATGGTCCGGTTCTCGCCATTGCCCGCGTGGAGGACAAGGTGTACATCGGAGGGGGATTTGACTACATCGGCCCCGTCACCGGGCACGGCGCCGCCGTTGATCTGGCGTCGGGCCAGGTTGCCCCCGCCTTCCCGGAAGTGAATGGAGTTGTTTATAGCTGCGTCTCGGACGGCGCGGGCGGCTGGTTCATCGGGGGATATTTTACGCGTGTTGGCGCCTTCGAGCGCAACAGCCTGGCGCGCATCCTCTCCGATGGGACAGTGGATCCGGACTGGAATCCGGGTACTTCCGGAGAAAATGGCGCCGTTGTGTACGCGCTCAAGATTTCCGGGGGAACGCTGTATGTCGGAGGCTATTTCAACCTCATCGGCGGCCAGCCACGCAATAATCTTGCCGCGGTTGACACCGCCACCGGCACTGTAACCGACTGGAATCCGGATGCCGATGCCTCTGTGAACGCGATGGACATCACGGGCTCGACGCTTTATATCGGCGGGAACTTTCTCAATGTCGGCGGCAAGTCTCGGCAACGCCTCGCCGCAGTCAGCTTGAGCACCGGCATCGCGACCGATTTCGATGCCGATTCAAACGCGACGGTCAATGCATTGGCCCTTTCCGGTTCCGTGCTCTACGTCGGCGGCGACTTCACCACAATTCGTGGCGCGTCTCGTTTGCGCATTGCCGCGGTCAACAGCGCTACCGGCGCGGTTACGGACTGGAACCCAGGCGGTATTACTTCCTACGGATGGGTGAATGCGTTGGCGGTTTCGGGAACGACGGTTTATGTGGGAGGGCAGTTTACTATAATAGGCGGAAAAAACCGTGATGGCTTGGCCGCAATCGAAGCCGGAACGGGTCTGGTCACCGATTGGGATCCCGCGGATTCATACGCCATCGTTTACAGCATCCTGGTCTCCGGCTCAACGATATACGTCGGCGGATATTTCAACTGGATAGGCGGTCAGCCCCGCGAACGGCTGGCCGAGCTGGACGCCACCACCGGACTGGCTTCGGATTGGAATCCCTGCATGGGCGACAGTGTGTTGGCCTTGGCGATTTCCGGTTCCCGCCTCTACGCCGGTGGGGATTTCATGAGCGCCGGCGGCGTTGTGCGCTGGAGCCTCGCCGCGATGGATGCAGCCACCGGCCGCCCCACCGAATGGGATCCTGGAGTCAATGGCAGCGTCAACTGTTTGACCCGTTCGGGAAACACGCTTTATGTCGGCGGATGCTTCGATGAAATCGCGGGGCAATCGCGCGATGCGCTGGCCGCGTTTGACCTGACCAACGGCCAACTGACCGGCTGGGATCCGATCACAACCTCGGCGGGAGGCACAACATATTACGTCTATGATATTGAGGTGTCGCCGGCAGGGACGACAGTCTATGTCGCGGGCGACTTCGACATCATCGGGGGGCAGCCGAGAAAAGGCCTCGCTGTCCTGTCCGCCGCGACGGGCCTGGCTCTCCCGGTGATTGTGGACATGGATGATGGCAAGATCAACGCTCTTCTCTTGTCGGGCGGCACTCTCTACGTGGGCGGGAGCTTCAATATCATGGGTGGTCAGCCCCGCCGCGGCCTGGCCGCGCTCAACGTCTCCACGGGCAAGGCCACGGCCTGGAATCCTTGCTCCACCGGCGCACACATTCCCACTGTCTATGCTCTTGCCCTCAGCGGAACGACGCTCTACGTCGGCGGCGCGTTC
>JAPLSP010000411.1 GCA_026398575.1 Candidatus Sumerlaeota bacterium
GAGGAGCACGCCCGGCGCGTAGCGGATCTGGCCTGCGATCTGTTCGACCAGCTCAAAGCCGAGCACGGGCTGGGACCGAGCGAGCGCCGGCTGTTGCGGGTGGCCGGGCTTCTGCACGACATCGGCGTCTTCATCTCGAACCGCTCTCATCACAAGCACTCCGAATACATCATCCAGGCCTCGGACATTTTCGGCCTGCGGGCGAACGACAAAAATCTGGCCGCCACCATCGCGCGCTATCACCGCCGCTCAGGACCCAAGCCCACGCACCCGGGCTTCACCAGCCTGACGCGCCAGGAGCGCGCCACGGTCTCGAAGCTGGCGGCGATCCTGCGCGTGGCCGACGCGCTAGATCGCAGCCATTCAGGCAAGATCCGCTCGCCGCGCATCGAACTGCGCCCGAATGAAGCCATCCTGCGCCTGGATACGAGCGAAGACCTGACGCTCGAACGGCTGGCCATGCGCAGCAAAGGCGAGATGTTCGAGGAGGTTTATGGGCGGAAAATTATTTTGGAGAATGTGAGGCTGTGAGCGGAAGGAGACAGGAGACAGGAGACAGGAGGCAGGAGATACAGGATGGAAGGTTATTCCGCATTTCTCACCACAAATGCCCTGAAAGGGCCGAAAGAAAACAGCCCAGGGCAACGCCCTGGGAACAGCCAATCCTCATTTCTATCAAGCCCTGTAAGGGCGGAAGAGATAGTGAGGAAAGGCAATGGCTTGCTTCTTTCGCCCTTTCAGGGCTTTCCGAAATTTCTGCGCTCTGTCCCCAGGGCGTTGCCCTGGGCTGTTTTCTTTTTGCCCTTTCAGGGCATCACGGAACACCGCTTGCATCTGAGCTATTATAGAGAGCGGGCTGATCTTGGCGAGAAATTCAGGTTAGAGGCGGGGTGAGGAGATTAATACATGGCTGAAGCAACAGAGGAATCCTTGGCGATTGCGCGCCGATACGTGCAGGAATTGCGCAATCAAAATATCCATATCGAGGCGGCGATCCTTTTCGGTTCGCATGCTTGCGGTCAGGCGCGCGAGTGGAGCGATATAGACATCGCGCTAGTATCCAACGACTTCGAAGGAAATCCTTTTCTCGATATCCAAAAAATCGCTCGTGCTACTTGGACCGTGGACAGCCGCATTGAGCCGAAGACGTTTCGCCCGGAGGAATTCAATGAAGAGGATTTCTTCGTGCATGAAATCCTTCGCACGGGCGTCAAGATAGCTTGAGACTTAACCAAAGAGATTTGAAATTTGAGATCTGAAATTTGAAATTCTTAAGTGAGAGACGAATGCTCAATCCAACAGCGTAAGAGACTAATGATCGCCGCGCTGCGGCGCGGGGAATAGAGACTCATCTTCTATAAGGCGCTGTCATGAAACTCAATGCCCCCGAAAATTTCATCAACCGCGAGATCAGCTGGCTCGAGTTTAACAGCCGGGTTCTCGAAGAAGGATTGCGTCTGGAGAATCCGTTGCTCGAACGGCTGAAGTTCCTCGCCATTGTCAGCTCGAACCTGGATGAGTTCTTCATGGTTCGCGTCGGCGAGCTTTATGAAGCCGTTCGGATGCAACAGCCCTCGCTATGCCCGTCGGGAATGACCTGCTCGCGGCAGATTGAGGAAATCGCCGCTCGCGTTCATGAAATGACGCGCCGGCAATATGAGTGCCTCGAACAGGACCTGGCGCCCGCCCTGGCGCGGAAGAATATCGTCCGCGAGCGCATGGAAACCCTTGACCCCTTGGCCGCGGGCACGGCGAAGCGATACTTCGAGGATGAAGTCTTTCCCGTCCTCACGCCCCTGGCCGCCGAAGACGAAGAAAATTTCCCGCGCATGGCGGGGTTGACGCTTCATGTGGCTGTTTGCATTCGTCCGCGCGAGGCCGCCGGCGATCCCGGCAAAACCCAGATGGCGTTGATCCCGATCCCCCGTTCCTGGCCGCGCTTCTTTCAGATTCCCGCCGCCGCCGGTTATCACTACATTCTGCTGGAGGATTTGGTCGTTCATTGCGCCGAGACGTTTTTTCCCGGGTATGAAATCGTTGAATCCGCCGTGTTCCGTCTGACGCGCAACGCCGATCTGCCGCTGGAAGACGAGGAAACCAGCGACCTGATGGAGGCGATGGAAGACATCCTGCGCGAGCGCAAAAGCGGCGCTCCGCTGCGGCTGGAAATAGACGCGCGCGCTTCGCAGCCTTTATATAGCCGGCTGGCAAAGATTCTGGGCGTTGATCCGAAGCGGGATTTATATCTCATCCAAGGTCCGCTGGACCTCAAGCCTTTCATGGGCCTGGCGCCGCAAATGCAGGATGAGGAATTGCGCTATGCGCCGTATGATCCGCCGATGGCCTCCGCATTCTCCGGCGACGACAGTCTTTGGGATGTTCTGCGCAAACGCGACGTGCTGCTGCATCACCCCTACGACTCGTTCGCGCCGGTCATCCGCCTGCTCCAAGAAGCCGCCGACGATCCCCAGGTAACCGCCATCAAGCAAACGCTCTACCGCACCAGCTCGAAGTCGCCCATTATGGCGGCTCTCGAGCGCGCGGCCCTGAACGGCAAGCAGGTCACCGTGCTGGTGGAATTGAAGGCGCGTTTTGACGAAGCGCAAAACATCGCCTGGGCGCGCCGCCTGAGCGAGGCCGGCGCGCTCGTGATCTACGGCGTCCTTGGCCTCAAGACGCATTCCAAAATCCTGATGATCATCCGGCGCGAAGCCGACGGCGTGCGCCGCTACCTCCATCTCTCGACCGGCAACTACAACGACATCACGGCGCGCCTGTATGAGGACATGGCGCTCTTCACCAGCGACCCGGACTACGGCAACGACGCCTCGAATTTCTTCAACGCCATCACCGGCTACAGCCAGCCGCGGCCCTGGCGGCGTCTGGTCATCGCGCCGATGGACATGCGCCGGCGCCTCTATGAATTGATCGAGCGGGAAATCCTGCGCGCATCACCCCGCAATCCGGGACGGATCATGCTCAAGTGCAATTCGCTGCTCGATCCGGATATGTGCGCCAAGCTGTATGAGGCCTCGCAGGCCGGCGTGCGCATCCGGATTTGCACGCGCGGCATCTGCTGCCTGCGCCCGGGCGTTGCGGGACTGAGCGAAAACATCGAAGTCATCAGCATCGTGGACCGCTACCTCGAACACAGCCGCATTTTTTATTTTCACAACGGCGGAGAGCCGGAAATCTTTTTATCCAGCGCCGACTGGATGCCGCGCAATCTGGACCGGCGCGTCGAGATCATGTTCCCGATTCTCGATGAAGAACTCAAGCGCAAGGCCGTGCACGTCCTCGAGACCGCTTTCAGCGACAACAGCCGGGCGCGGCGCCTGCTGCCGGACGGATCCTACGAACCCGTGGAGACCGCCGCCGGCGAACCCGAACGACGCGCCCAGTTCATGCTCATGCAAGAAGCCATCGAACAAGCCGAAACCGCGCGCGCGCGCCACCTGGCCACCTTCATGCCCGCCGGCCCAGGCGTGGCGCCGGGGACGTGATGGGAACAACCTTGCAGAGGACCCAAGGGACCCAAGGGAATTGTGGATAGTGCATAGTGGATAGTGAAAAGGGACCCAAGGGACGCAAGGGCAGGCAAGAAGTCATTCTCTGCAACAATCTCCGCTGTGTCCCCGGCGCCCCATAAGTCCCATAGGTCCCATGCTTCCTATCTATCAACCGCCGCCGAGATCATTGCCAGATAATGCTCATCCGGCACATAATCGGGAATGCTGTTGCCAGAGCCCAGAGCATAACCGCCGCGGCCGGATGCGCGTTCGAGCATGGCGCGCGAACGCTCGCGGATGCGTTCGGGCGAGGAACGGCATAAGAAGTCCACGTCAATGCCGCCCAGGATTGCGATGCGGCGATGGTATTGTTCGTAGGCTTCCTCGACGGGTTGGATGGCGTCTTCGTAGGAGTGTTTGGCGTCATAGCGGATGACGTCAATGATGTCGTCCATCACCGCCGCGAGATTGCCGCACGAATGCAGGATTGCGGGCTTGCTGGTCGCATGGATGGCTTGGACGATTTTTTGGTGCCAGGGAAAAACATAGCGCCGCATGTCCTCGGGCGCAAAAACTGTCTGCGTCCGGAAGCCCCAGTCGTCATTGCCAATGAGCGCGCCGACCGAATCGAATGCGGCGGCAATTTCATAAAATCGAACCAGGCGCAAACCGATCGCCTCGAAGATGTCCGCGGCCAGCTGCGGATCTTCGAGAATCATCATGCACAATCGCTCGTAGCCCACGAGATCAATGGCGTTCTCAAGCACGCCGCCGGGGCCGTATGCGACGATCTTCATCCCGTCCGGCAGCTCGCGCGCCACCGCATCGAGCCGTGAATAATCCGCCTTGTCCGGATCGGGCCAGGTATAAGCAAGATAAGTCTCCCAGTCGCAAATGCAGGCGCCTTCATTTTGCGAAAGGCTTTTTTCGCGGCGCTTTTCTCCCTTGGGAAAACCGAAATCCGAGGCCAGCACCGTCACATAATCATATCCGGCGCGATGATACGCGCGCATCGCCCGCCGATAATGCGTCAACGTCTCGTCCGCCGCCGGCTCGACGGCGCCCGCCAATTTTTCATACAGCCGCTGGTTGAGAAAAAACTCGAACAGCGTCGCCCGCGTCGGCTCTTCGCGGCGCAAGACCTTCAGCAAATTATTAAAATCAGGCATGTTTGTAACTCCCGTTTGGAGTTCCGTTTGGAGTTCCACCGTTTGTAGTTCCGCCTTTAGGTGGTGTTTGTCTCTCCCCAGAAAATCCCCAAAAACTAAACCCGCGCCAGATCATCAGCGCGGGTCATGGGTTATGTCAATCTGAAGATTATACTCGCGAGACTGTACTTGCCCGCCTAAAGGCGGAACTACAAGCGCCACCTGAAGGCGGAACTACAAACGGCGGAACAACAAACGGCGGAACTACAAACGGCGGAACTACAAACTACTGATGCTTAATATTAATCGTGCCGATAATGAAACTACGCGAAGGATCATCCCCTGTCAGCGTCAGCTCGGAATACCTCGGATCGGTCTTCTTGTTGATTTCATAACCGACTTCCTGACGCTGATGAATCGCGGTAATCATTTGTGAAATGCGCGCCGAATCATTGGCCTCCCGTCCGGTTTCCAACAGCTGCTCGACCCGCTCGACCTTATGCGTCGCCGCGATCACATGAATGCGTTCCATACCCGGCTTCTGGTCCACCCCATAGTTCCCCGTGAGCGGCAACACCGCCGTCGCGCCGCCGGTCAGGCGGTCCAGGCTCGTGCCTTGTCCCGGTAGCGGCGCCAGCCATGCAAACTGTCCGTCCGTTCCTTCATTGATCATATAGAGGTAAAGGTCCTGGGAAGGCACCAGCATGATCCGGAATTTCTGTCCGCTGGCAAACGTCATATTTTCCGGCGCATAGAGCCGCATCGTCGGATCGTTTTCGAGCAGAACCGAATAACGCAAGGCAATGCTCTTGGGATTGGCCGCCGGGGCTTCGAGGGCCGGCCCGCCGCCCGGCGCCATGGGATTCGGAGCAACGGGAGCGCCAGGAACGCCTTGCGCTGCGGGCAAAGCGGGAGCGCCCGGCGCCGCCTCAGGACCCTGCGCATCGGGAGCGCCCACTGCAGGCGCCGGAGGGTTTGGTTCCGGAATTGCAGGTTTATTTTCAGGCGCTGAGGCGTTATCGTCTCCCGTTGCGGTTTCGCTCTTTACCAGCGTGACGCCATGTCCTTTGCCGCTGGTCTGCATGCCAGGCTTGCTTTCTTCTCTGCCGCAGGCTGATAACCAGGCGGTGGCCATCGCCAAGGCCAGGCATATCGCCGTCCATTTGGATTGCATCCTCATTTCAAATTCTCCTTCACCATTCAGCATTTGCCAAGTGTTTACGAGTGTCGCCTGCCGATTTGTCGGATTCAAGTCGAAAAACTTGCCCGGAAAATTCACTCCTCAGGAATTTCCCGTTGAGCAGCATGGGCGAAATAAGCAATCTTTCTCCGCAGCAAGATGCAGCCGCTCGCGCGCGATAAATTCACCACCGAGACACAGAGGCACAGAGAAACTCATTTTTCATTCTTCATTTCTCATTTCTCATTTTACATTTTACATTTTACATTTATGCTCCTCGCCATTGACATCGGAAACACCCAAACCACCCTCGGCTTGATCGAAGGCGACGCGGTCCTTCGCGATTGGCGCCTCAGCACGCGCCCCACACGCACCAGCGACGAACTGGTCCTTCTCATGCGCGGCTGTCTGGAAATGGATGGTTTCAAGCCTGACCAGATCATCGCCGCCGTCATCGGATCGGTCGTCACGCATCTGACGCCCGCTTACGAGCAGGCCTGCCAGCGGCTGTTCGGCAGGCCGGCGCTGACCGTCACGGGATTGACTTCCATGCCCGTTAAAAACGGCTACAGCGATCCGAACGAGGTGGGCATTGACCGGCTGGCGAACGCAGTGGCCGGCGTCAGGCGGTTTGGCTGTCCGCTGGTGGTTGTGGATTTCGGCACGGCGATCACGCTGGATGTAATCTCACACGAAGGCGTTTATCTCGGCGGCGTCATCCTGCCCTCGGCGGAAATCATGGCCGAGACGCTTTCGGAAAAAACGTCGCGCCTGCCGCATATCGCCGTCGAACAGCCGGCATCGGCCATCGGGCGTACCACCCGCGACAGCATCGCATCTGGATTGTTTTTCGGAACAGTTGGCGCCGTGGACGCCTTGGTCGAGCGCGTCTGCGCCGAGATGAGCATCACTCCCCCGCATGCGGTCGCCACCGGCGGACGCGCGCCCCTTTATGCAAAGTCCTGCAAAACGATCACCGCCTGCGAGCCTTTCCTGACGCTCTTCGGACTGAAGGAAATCTGGGAGCATCAGCCCAAATAGCAGTTTATAGTTCCGAGTTCCGAGTTCACAGCTCACGGTTTTCGGTTTTCGGTTTGCAGTTTTCGGTTTGCAGTTTTCGGTTTTCAGTTTTCGGTTTGCAGTTTTCGGTTTGCAGTTCGTAGTTCCTAGTTGGAAATTGGACATTCCCTGTTGGACATTGGACATTCCCTGTTGGACATTGGACATTGATCTCGATCCCCGATCCCCGACCCCTGACCCCTTATTCCCAACAATGCTTTCTTATGATTTAGCTATTTTTGATTTCGACGGCACGCTGGCCGACTCGCGCGCGGGGATCATCGCCGCCATGCGCCACGTGATCGCGACCATGGGTTTGCCGGAAATCGAAGAAGAGCCGGACTGGATCATCGGCCCGTCCATCTACGACATCTACGCGAAGGTCCTGCAAACCAACGATTCCGAGATTATCAGCCACGGCATCCGCGTCTTCCGCGAACACTACGCCATCAACGGCGTCCATCACACCCATCCCTTTCCCGGCGCGCGCGAGATGGTTGAAGCGTTGAGCACAGCCGGAAAAATTCTTGCGATCGCCACCCTGAAGGGCGAGCCCTTCGTCCTGAGCATTTTGGATCGCTGGGGAATGCGCAATCATTTCGCCCGCATCGCCGCCACGCCGCTCGACAATCCCCAAGCCAGCAAAGAAGAGATGATCGAAAAAATTCTCCAGGATTATCCCGCCATCCCCCGCCGCCGCGTCCTCCTGATCGGCGACACCGCGAGCGACGTCGAGGCCGCCCACCACTGCGGCGTGAATTCGGTTGCCGTGCTCTATGGGTATGGAAACAAGGATGCGCTGCTCGGCGCGCGGCCGGATTATCTGTGCGATAGTATCTATGAATTGGCGGCTATTTTGGCGCCGTAGCGGAACGGATTTTAATCAGGCAAACCGAAGGGGCCTTGAGTTCTTCGGTGAAACGAAATGCGTTTGTTTCGATCCTGAATTCTTTTGTCTTCGCCAAGTCGCGCGCGGCATCCACTACAAACATCTCGCACGCCGACGGGCCGCTCCACGGCAGATCGCTGACCGCCAGATCAATTTTATCGGAAGCGCTGCTGTAATTGCTGATCAGAACGCCCACCTCGGCGCGCTCGCGATTGGCGCCGGCGCAGATGGCCAGGCGCCCCGCCTGACTGCCGCTCGTGGTGAGTCGCTCCGGAGTCGCGAGGAGCTGTCGGAAGGCTTTGAATGCATGAAAACTTTTTCGAGGCGTTCCATTCGCAGTGAACATGCCAAAGCCGTCCGTATCCGATCTGTAGTAGTTGGCCACATCCACGGGGCTGTCCTGCAGAAAAATTAGCGCGCAGGCCGCAAAGGCGGCGCCGCGCGCGCCGGCGATCTCATCGAAGAATCTCTCGCGGGGCGCGCCCTGGCCTTTCAATCCGATCGGCGCCCAGTCATTGTTGGGCAGATAATTCCACTCGTTGAAGTGCAGTTCGGCCTGCTTGAAGCCGTGGCGGTCCAGCGTCTCGCGGATGCCGCGCGCCCGAACGACGCACTCGGATGGATCTTTCGTGTATAAATGCCAGGAAAAGAAGTCCAGCGGCAGCGCCCGCTCGCGGCAGCGCGTGAGGAATCGCTCCATGAATTCGCCCGGCTTGAACGCTCCGCCCTCGATCTTGCCCGTGTAGCCCAGCGAAGGCCCGCCCACTTTCAGATTCGGGAAGCGCGCCTTGATGGCCTTCGCCGCCGTCTCATAAAGGCGGAAGTACTCTTCGTCGTTCCCCGTCCACATGGCCGGCCGGTTTTCGGGTTCGTTCCAAATCTCCCAGTACTGGATATTGTGCCGAAAGCCGCCGGCCCAGCCTTCGTTGTAGTGACGGATGATCCCCACGCAAACCGCAGCCCACTTGTCGCAATCGGCCGGCGGATGGACAAAATACTTCCGCTTCGTATGCTCGATACTCTCCCCCAGCCGATAAACAATCCGCGAGCCGGCATTGATGGTTGCTTGAATATAGTCATCCGTCCGTCTGAAGTCATAACTCTCCGCGCGCTCAGGATCGGCCTTGAAATCCACGAAGATCGTGTGAATATCCACCACGTCCGGATTGGGCCAATGGCAATCATGGAGCCGGATCAGCGGCATCGCCAACTCGCGGAATTGCGCCGAAAGATCAACCAACTCCCCATACTGTATCGGCCCGCAATTCCCTCCATGCAGCGGACGAATCACGCCGATGGGGCGGGAGCATTCGACTTTCAGCTGAACCGCCTGGTTGAGCGAATCGGTAGTCTCCGCCGCCGCAACAGCCCCGAGACAAATGCCGAGCAGAAGAAATCCGCCGCAGAGAATCGAAGAAGGAATGTGTCTCATCGTGATTCCCACGCAGAAGCTAGCGGCATGCTCATGGCATTATCCTTCGACAAGCATCGGTCCAGCATCGAGACGCGAGGCCTGCAGGGCAAGGGAAACCACAAGGGGCGCAAATTAGGATTCCATTCGAATCCCTCACCAAGGTCTAGCACGCCACCACCGATCTTGCATCGGTAATTCACCAAGGTCTAGCACGCCACCACCGATCTTGCATCGGTAATTTCGGGGAAATTTCGGGGACAGGTTATTAAATTAATTGGTTTTCTTCATCTTGCCTTGATTTGGGGCCTCGTTTCATGGGGCGCAGGAGGCGTTTCAACAATCGCTCCAGTTTTTCGATGAAAGGCTCATCCCCGCTTGGCCGGCCTGTGCGGGTGTTTTGCAGGATTCGATTCAACTCTTCCTCGCTCAGACCTTGCATCAACCACGCTGACCAATCACCCACCCGCTCCGGCGCCGGAAACGGACGCTTGGGACTCAGCAACTCGTCTTTGGCGCCCTGCGCATGAGCCTTGGCGCTCGACC
>JAPLSP010000214.1 GCA_026398575.1 Candidatus Sumerlaeota bacterium
GCCGCTTTAGCTACGCCAATCTTGTAGATCATGGAAGCAAAAGCGGCAGCAAGCAACCGCACTCCAAATGCTGGCGCCGCTTCTGAGCGCATTGCTTTCGTCCCTTGGGCAAAAATACGTAACCGCTATTTTAAATCAGAACACTGAGTTTGTTTTCAGAACAGCCCCTTAACCTTCCCCGTCGCCGTGTCCACGTCTATGTTGCGGAAGGCGGGGTCGGAGGCGGTGCCGGGCATCAATTTAATGTCTCCGGCTACGGGGCAGATGAAACCGGCGCCGCGGTAGATGAGGAAGTCGCGCACGGGGAAGGTCCAGCCGCGCGGACGGCCTTTGACGCCGGGTTCGTGCGAGAGGCTCAGGTGAGTTTTGACCATGCAGGTTCCCAGTTTTTTCATCTCCGGGTCGGCTTCGATTTTTTTTAGTTTGGCCTCGGCGTCCGGTTCGTAGTGGACGCTGCTGGCGCCGTACACGTCGTGGGCGATGCGTTTGATGCGCTCCTTGAGCGGCAGATCGAGGTCGTAGAGGAATTTGAAGGCGTGTTTTTCGCGGCAGGCGTCGAGAACGGCTTCGGCCAGTTCGATGGCGCCTTCGCCGCCTTTGAGCCAATGCTTCGAAACCGCGACGCGCGCGCCGGCGGCCTCGGCCTCGCGGCGGATGATCGCGATCTCCTCGTCCGAATCGGCGCCGAAGTGATTGACGCATACGACGGGATTGATACCGCTCAGTTTGACGGTGTGGATATGCGCCAGCAGGTTCTCGACGCCTTTTTCCACCATCTTGGGCGATGGCTCGGTATAGGCCTTGTCGAGCGGCTTGCCGGGAACCACCGACGGCCCGCCGCCGTGCATCTTGAGGGCGCGCACCGTGGCGACGATGACCGAGCAATCGGGCGTGAGGCCGCTGCAACGGCATTTGAGGTTCCAGAATTTTTCAAATCCGATATCTGCGCCAAAGCCGCTCTCCGTCACGAGGCAGTCGCTCAGTTTCAAGCCAACGAGATCGGCGGCCACGGACGATTGGCCGATGGCGATGTTGGCGAACGGCCCGGCATGAACGAGGACCGGCTGGCCTTCGATGGTTTGCAGGAGGTTGGGATTGATCGCGCGCAGCATGAGCGCGGTCATGGCGCCGTCCACCTGCAGATCGCCGGTCGTGACGGGCGCGCCGGATCGGTCGTAGGCCACGACCATCCTGCCGATGCGCGCGCGCATGTCGGCCAGACTGGTTGAGACGGCCAGGATCGCCATCACTTCGGAGGACACGGTGATCTGAAAGCCGCTTTGCATGACGAAGCCGTCCATCTTGCCGCCGAGGCCGATGACGATTTCGCGCAGGGCCTGCGCGCAGAAGTCAATGGTCCAGCCGATGGCGACGTTGCGCGGGTCAATGTTCAGGCGGCGCAGTTTTTTCTTCGCCAGGAATTCGTCCGTGTTGATGAACTCATGCTGAAGACGGCTGGTGAGGGCGACCATCGCCAGATTGTGCGCGTTGCTGATGGCGTCAATATCGCCAGTCAGCCCAAGGCTGAACTCCGTCAGCGGGATGCATTGGGCCAGTCCGCCGCCCGCCGCCGAGCCTTTGATGTTGAAGGTCGGCCCACCCGAAGGCTGGCGGATGGCGCCGATCGAGCGCAGGCCCAGTTTGCCCAATCCTTCGACCAGGCCGATGGTGGTCGTGGATTTGCCTTCGCCGAGCGGCGTGGGCGTGATGGCCGTCACCTCGACGTATTTGCCGTTGGGCCGGTCTTTGAGGCGCTCCAGGATACGCGCGAAGTCCAGCTTCGCGACATAGTGCCCGTAGGGGAAAACTTCTTTATCTTCCACTCCCATCTCGCCGCAGAGCTGAGTGATCGGCTTCATGGTTTCCTCAGCCGCCGCCGCGATCTGCCAGTCTTTCATCACCGTCGGGTCCCAATTTGCCATGCTTGATGCCTCCACGATGGATTCGGAATCAGAAATCAAACATCAACTTTTATGCGATAGGCCAGATGCGATGCGTATTCTCAAGCGCGATCAGAGTCAGAATGAATTAGAGACAGGATAAATTAGAGACAGGGTGAATTAGAGTCAGGATGGATTAGAGTCAGGATGGATTAGAGACAGGATGAATTCATCCTGTCTCTAATTCATCCTGTCGTTATCGTTTCTCCTGCAATGCGCTATCATGACAATCCCTTCTCGCGCTGCTTGGCAGCCAGGCGCGCGCGCTTTTTCGACGGCGGTTCGGGCGTCGTTTCGGGGCGCGATTGGGGCGGCGCTTCAAGCAAACGCGAAAACAATTCCGCGGCCTGGCTTGCATCGGGAGCGTAGCCGTCGGCGCCGATTTCATCGGCGAAGGCCTGCGTTGTCGGAGCGCCGCCGATTGCGATCTTCCATCCTTCCGGCCCTTCTTCCTTGATCGCGGCGACGGCCTCGGCCATGTATCCCATCGTCGTCGTCAGCAGGCACGACATTCCGATGACGCCCGGCTTGCGGGAAGTGGCGGCTTCGAGAAAGCGATCCACCGTGACGTCCATGCCCAGGTCCGTCACGTCGAATCCGACGCCGCGCGCCATCATCCCCACGAGATTTTTGCCGATGTCATGCAGATCGCCTGCGACCGTTCCCAGGATCACCACGCCGCGCGGCTCGTGGCCGCTTTTGACCAGATAAGGCTCGAGCAGCCGGAGGGCTTCTTTCATGGCGCGCGACGCGATGATGACTTCCGGGACATAAACGCGGTTGCGCTTGAAATCCTCGCCCAGCGCCTTCATACCGGCGATGAGCGCATGATTCAAGATGTCCTCGGCGGCGGCGCCCTCGCGCAGGGCGGCGTCCACGCGCGCCGCCAGCGCGTCCACCTGGCCCGTCCGCAGCAGAAGGATCAGTTCTTCTTTATTCATTGCCCGCCCTCCGTCCGAAAAGCGTCTCGAATCGCGATTGCTCACGCACACCCTACGCCATCCGAGCGCGCCGATATAGGAAATGATTGCCGAAGCTTGGTATGATCTTGTTTTGACAGAATAATGAAAAACAGAATTATTCTGTTTTTCATTATTCTGTCAAAACAGGTATGCAAAATACGAAAAGCATTTAGGCTAGCTACTGCTTTTTCCGTTTTGCGATTGCCTCGATAAATTCCAGCGCGCGGTCGCCCAGGGAATTCCAGTTCAGTTTTTCATCCGCCAGGCGGCGCGAGCGCAGGCCCATCGCATCCCATTCGCCGCGCCGCGCATGGAGGCGCTCGATGGCCTGGGCCAAACCCTCCGCCGACGGCGCGCCGATTTCCGCAACGTCCGCGCTGCCGATCAGCGGCCGCACGTCGCCCGCGTCGCAGGCCGCGATGGGACGTCCCGCCGAAAGGTAATCGGTGATTTTATGGGGGAAGCGCTCGGCGTTCAAGCGCCGCGCACTCAACGGCAACAGCAGCATGTCGCACGCGCCATACAGCTCGGCGCATTGCGCGAGCGGAAGCCATCCCAGGTAATGAACGCGGCTCCGAATGCCCCGCCGCCGCAGACCCTCGTCTGATTCCTTGAGCGGCGCGCCCGCGCAGACAAACTGCATCTGCGGCGCGCGGGCCAGAGCGGCTTCCAGCGCGCCCAGCAGCAGGTCTTCATCCGGATTAAACCCGGCGACGTAGCCCAGCAAGACAGCGTCTTCGGGCAGGCGCAGTTTGTGGCGGCATTCGAGTTTATCGAGCGGACGCACGGCATCGAGGCTGGCGCCGGAGGGGATGAGAAGCAGCCGTTCGGCGGGAACGCCCAGCTCCAGGGCGCGTTCGCGCAGAGCGGAGCAGATCACTGTGACGCCGTCGGCGTCGTTGCGGCAGACCGATTCCTCGAGGACGGCCTCGCGCGCGAAGGCGCGCTGCCGCGCCGCTTGAACCTTGAGCGGCAGGCGGCGGAATCCCTCCTCATTCATGCAAAGATCGAACAGCCCCTCGGCGCCTCCCCACCGGTCGCACCAGTCATAAATGAACGCCGCGCCATGCAGACGCTTTGCCATCCGCGCCGGGATCGAGCAATCGAGCTTGTGCGAAAACGACCAGGCCACGTCGAAGCGCCGCGTGAGCGCGATCCACACGCGGCGCGCGATATCCAGCGGCCCGCGCCCTTCCTGCAGGTCCTGGGCGCCGCTCCAGCGCGGCATTTCATAATAAGTGAGAGAATGTCCCCCGCCGGCAGGGATGCTTTGGCGCGAGGCGCGATAGAGGCGCTCGCGGTGAACGCAGCAAAAAACCACGTCATGCCCGCGTTCGGCAAAGCGCCGGGCGAATGCGAAGGCGCGATGCCAGGAGCCTCGCTCGGGGAAGTTGTGGTTCAGGATAAGAAAGCGCAGCGCAGATACTCCATCCGGAAGAAGACGATCGAGAAGAATAGAATCCGCCTATGCTGGCCGCAGTAGGATATAATGGATCTCATAGTTCCTTACAGAAAAACATGATCCCAACTTGGTCATAAAAATTTCCGAGAAAACGATTCCATTCTTTATTTATGCTCGCTTGCTCAACATGTGAAAACTATCCATCTTTTGGAAATTATTGGCTGTGTGGTTCCGCCCCTGCCGCGTTAAGGTTAGTTTTGAAGCGATTGGCAGGCAGAATCATTGAGGGCAGAATCATAATGATTCTGCCCTCAATGATTCTGCCTGTATTTATGCGCGTTTGCTCGACAATTGAAAGCCGCCCACCTTTTTGAAAATTTTACCTAAATGGTTCCGGCTCTGCCGGGTAAGTTAGAAGAACCATCAATCAGGTTTATCGCCTGCGTTTTTGCGGCCGATGGCGGGGGGGATTCTGCGGCTTTTTGACCCCGGCAGGCTCTGGTTTTGCATCTACGTTCACAGGTCCTCCTATTGCCGCTGCACTTCGTTCTTCAGCATTGCGCGTCACTTTTTTTTCATTGTCGTTATTGCTACCGTCCGGTTTTCCGCGCTCGCTTGATGCCCCATCCGCCATCGTTTGCGGCAGAACGGTCACAGGCGGGACGCTGTTTATTTCCACCAGTTTCTGCTGCGCGACAGCCAGCATATTTCGGACGGCTTCGTCATTCGGATTCAGCCAGGCCCTGCCTGCCCAAGGCCGCCGGCATCACGGCCAGCTATGCACAAACCTGGGAGGATTACGGGGACGCGCAGCAGCAGCGCGAGGAGGCTGAGGAGGAACAGGCGTCCTTCTGGCCCTGGCCATGTCCGCATTCGGATTCGGTCTGGCTGCTCTTGCATCATTGCCTCTGGCGTTGTCTATCGGCGTTCTCAGGTTGCTGGCTGTCACATTGTTTGGATTTGCTTTTGCCGCTGTTTGGGCCAGTTGCGCGGTTTGAGTCGCGAGTTTGCTATCCAGCTTGACGACCTCCGACGAAGAAGCCGAGGCCGAAGAACATGCCACAGACGTTTGGGTCGGGCTGGTCACGAGCGCGGCGCTTGGGGTCTCCACCATTTTCAGGCGCGTCGAGGCCAGCAGGTTCTTGAGGGACTCATCTCCCGGCGCCTCGCAATACGCGTTTTCAAGAACCTTCTCCGCCTCCTTGTACTTTCCCTGTTTGATCAACGCGATGCCTTGATCTTTCAGGTTCTCGCGTGGAGCAGCTTTTGCGAGGAGAGAATCCACATACGATGCAATCCACTCGCGATTTTCAACCACATAATACCCCACCACCGCCGTTATCACGAGGAGCACAATACGACTCATTACCACTTTCATGACAGGCGCGCCTCCTCTCAATTCTTGATGCCTTCCTTCGCCTCCAACGATTCAATCTTTGTCTCAATGTCCAAACGGGCCGGTTGCTCCAAGCCTTCGGCGGTCTTCATGATCTGGTCCAAGGTCATGTTGTCCTCGTTTTTCCAGCCCGACGCTTTCAGGCGCTCGATCCGCTGAGCGATCCGTTCGCGCAGCTGCGCATCCGTCGGTTTGCCCGCCGCAGCGGCCGCTGCTGCCGAACTCGCGCCCGCCGCCGGTTTGACTGTGGCGCTCGTTGGGGATTCGCCGCCCGCGGCGGCCAATTCCTCGCGCGCCCTCTCCAGGTTTTTCTTGATCTTCTCATTGCCCGGTTCCTGCGTCAGCGCGAACTCAAACTGTTCCACCGCCTCTTTGTACTTACCTTCGTTCATCAGCTTTACGCCCCGATTATTCAATTCCGAGCGTCCGCGGCTCTGATACGCGAGGTATCCCACCACAGCCACAATCACCACCAAAGCGATTCTCACGGCGATCTTCATAAACAACCAGCCCCTATCGAATGAATTGCTGGACGTTCTTTAAGCTATTATTGCGCGCCGAACGACAACATGTTGTTGTTCCTTGTAATCCGTGTAACCCTGTAATCCGTGGTCGAATTTTAACCACGGATTACATGGATTAAACGGATACTGCGTCGCGGAGCGGCATTTTTTACAGACAGAGTATGCAAAAATCGTATGCCTTTAGCCGCCTGAAGTAGGTGATGAAAATAATTTTCATAAACCCGAAAATTTAACTATTGTGACGTGAGGCCTTTATGTAATGTCCGTCTCATGACGGAACAAATCACCGAGCACTACCTGCTGCAGC
>JAPLSP010000540.1 GCA_026398575.1 Candidatus Sumerlaeota bacterium
CTATTACCCGCGATGATGAATCTGGCCTTCACTGTGATGGGCGGTTCGGTGGCCGGCGCGGCAGAGGCGGCGGATGATCTGGCGTGGCTGGGGCAGTACAATGTCGTCTGGACCACCCAGAGCAAAAATTCGAGCGAGTCCATGCCATGTGGAGGCGGGGATATTGGGATGAATGTGTGGATCGAGCAGGGCGACTTGCTGTTTTACATGCAACGCAGCGGGTGTTTCGATGAGAACAACGCGTACCTGAAGTTGGGGCGCGTGCGAGTGCGGCTCGATCCGAATCCGTTCATCGAAGGCGCGGAGTTCCGCCAGGAGCTGAAATTGCGCGAAGGCTGCGTCGAGATATTAGGCCGGAAAGACAACTTGTGGGCCACCGTGCAGGTGTGGGTCGAGGCGTTGCGCCCGGTCGTGCGCGTGGACGTCGCCGCCAGCCAGCCCGTGCGCGTCAATGCCGCCTATGAGAGCTGGCGCACGGCGGACGAGAGTTTGCCGAATGACAAAGGCCGGGCGCGGTTCGGCTGTTTCAGTTGGGATATGTATCCCGGCGAGGTGACACGCTATCGCGACGAGATACGCCATGAGGGCGCCGCGGTGCTGTTCTATCATCGCAACCGCGACGGCAAACTGCTGTTCGATTACATCGTCCGCCAGCAAGGCCTGGAGAAGGTCAAGGACCGCCTCGTCAACACGCAAAAAGGCCGCACGTTTGGCGGGCTGATGCGGGGCGAAGGATTTGTTTCCGACGGAACATCGGAAAGCCAATACCTGCTGACGCCCTTCAAGGCCTGGCGACTGCGCTCAACAGCAGCGGCGCAGCGGCATCACCTTCAGGTGTTCACGCATCTGGCACAGACCGACAGCCTCAAACAATGGCAGGATGCGCTCACATCGCTGTCCGCCGCTGCGAAACCAACAGCTGAGTCAGCGCTCGAAATGACGCGATCTTGGTGGGCAGAGTTTTGGCGCCGCAGCCACATCGTCATCAATCCCAGATCTCAAATCTCAAATCCGAAATCTCAGATCTCAAATCCGAAATCTCAGATCTCAAATCTGAAATCTCAGATCTCAAATCCGAAATCTGAAGTCTCAAATCTGAAATCTGAAATCTCAAATCTCAAATCTCAAATTTCAAATCCGGAATCGGACAAGCCTTGGCAAATCGCGCGCAACTATCAGCTCTTCCGCTATCAACTCGGCTGCAACGCGCGCGGCGAATACCCGACCAAGTTCAACGGCGGCAATTTCACATTCGATCCGTCGCTCGTGAGCAAGGAACGGGCCTATAATCCCGACTGGCGCGCGTGGGGCGGCGGCAGCTTCACCGCGCAGAATCAGCGGCTCGTCTATTGGCCGATGCTGAAGTCCGGCGACGCCGACATGATGCTGCCGCAGTTGGAATTCTACCGCCGCGCGCTGCCCAACGCTGTGGCGCGCGTCCAGACCTATTGGGGTCACGACGGCTGCCTCTTCACCGAGCAGATTGAAAACTTCGGGCTGCCCTTCGCCGGCGGCTGGGGCTGGAGCGAGCCTGAAGCCACGGGGCGGCAGCGCGGGCAGGAGATTCCTTTCGGCGATCCGCGCGCCGACGCCGTCCAAGGCTACAACAGCGTGGTCGAGCACGGCGTTCAGGCCAATGGCGCCGTCTCGTATCACTGGGAATCGCAACTCGAATTCTCATACATGATGCTTGAGCATCACCGCTTCTTTGGCGCCGACATCAAGCCCTGGCTGCCGATGATTCAGCAGTCCGTGCGCTTCTTCGACGAACACTATCAGCGCCGCGAACGCCTCCGCTCGGGCCAGCCGCTCGACGCCAAAGGCAAACTGGTCATCTATCCTTCCACCTCCTGCGAATCCTATCGCGGCGCCCGCAACCCCGCCGATCTGATCGCCGGCCTCTCCGCCTGTCTCGAAGGATTGCTCGCCCTGGATGACAGCATCGTCCCGGCAGCGGATAAAACCTACTACAAAGGATTCCTGTCGCGCGTTCCCGAATACACATACACGGAAGTCGGCGGCGACCGCATCTTGCAGCCTGCGGAGAGTTGGAAGCGCTATCAGAACGTCGAGTGTCCGCAATTCTACCCGCTGTTCCCATTCAATCGCTTCATGCTCGGGCGCGATGACATGACCGTCTTCCGCAACACCTGGAAGCACGGCAAATTCCCGAAAAACATGGTGATCAGCTGGCATCAGGACGGCATCTTCTTCGCGCGCATGGGCCAGGCGCAGGAGGCCGCCGACTACAACACCCGCAAACTCGAAAACAGCCCGCGCCGCTTCCCCACATTCTGGGGTCCGGGCCACGATTGGGTCCCCGACCACAACTGGGGCGGCAGCGGCATGATCGGCCTGCAGGAAATGCTGCTGCAAACCGACGGCGACCACATCCTCCTGCTGCCCGCCTGGCCGAAAGACTGGGACGTGGACTTCAAACTCCACGCCCCGCGCAACACCATCGTCGAGGTAATCTATCGCGCCGGCAAGGTGGAAAGCCTAAAGGTAACGCCTGAATCACGACGCAAAGATATTGCAGTCTTCTAATACTGCCGAAGAGCTTTATATAGCTTCTGTCGAAACACGTTGCCAATAGCCTTAACCCGGTAGAGCCGGAACTATTCAGGCAATAATTTCAGCAAACTGGTGGCTTTCAAATGTGGA
>JAPLSP010000436.1 GCA_026398575.1 Candidatus Sumerlaeota bacterium
CCCAATCGTCCACCTTGCCGTCCACAACGGGCGCTGTGTTGCGCAGCGCAACTTTCAGCGTCGGGCGTCCCTGGCTCTTTTGGCGCTGCGACTCGACCTGAAGCAGATAGGCTTGGGCGTTTTTTAGATCGTCCGCCGTGACGGTCACAGCGGCATCCGGCAAGCGGCGAATCGTATCGAGTCCATCCACGCGCACGATGCTCGTGCGTCCGCCGTCCACCACATACACCTGCCCGTCCGTTGTCTGCGTGACCGAAGGCCAGAAGTTTTCGTCATGGAGGCTGAGATCGTTGAGAAGCATCCCGCGCTGCGCGGAAGGCATCGCCCAGGGATGGCCGTCGCGCACGTCGTGGAAGAGCGTGGCGACGAACAGTCCGTCTGCCGTGAGCGCATACATGTTGCCCTGGTTCCCATTGATGACCCACAGCGGCCCTGCGTCGCCCGCGCGCGGCGTAATGAATCCGCCCAACAGCCGCGTTGTGCCGATGAGTTCGCCGGGATGATCGGGCGGAGGCGATTCATGCGAGGCGTGCAAGCCGGGCCATAAACTGGGGTACGACCATGTCGCTTTGCCCTTATAGGCGCCGCCGACCGATTGGGGGGCGAATGGCTTCGGCGCCACGGTCAAGACTGTCCAGCCGCCGCTTTCGATAAGCGCCTGATCGCCGCCGGAAGAGGTCGGAGGTTGCGCTCCAGCAACGAGTTCCTCTCCCGCCGCCACGTCATACACGGGCACGCCCTGCTCGGTGAACTCACGTGGAGCGTAACGCACGGCGCGCTCTTCAACCCGCGCAAGAACAAACGAGAGATCGGGCATCACGGTGACGCCGCCGGTCTTGGCTTTGATGAGGATTACTTCCTCCGGCTGTGCGCGCGCGTCGCCGTTGAGATCCGTCCACACAAACATTGCCGGATTTTTCCATTGATCGCCGCGCAGATCAACGCCCGCCGGCCAACGCGATTTGAAGGCGTCGCCTTTGAGCAAGTCCCAGTCATTGGCGCGCCCCATCGCTGCTACGGGCACGGCGATCCCATCGCGCTCCAACCACAAGAACGCAGCGGCGGCGCCGTTGGTCGGATTGCAGTTATAGCAATTCGTGAAGTATTTGCGCTTCGCTCCGCCCGCGGGCGCGTTCACATAGAGCGCGGTTTCCGGCTGACCGTCGGAACGATTCGGCAGTCTCATGTCATCCGGTCCGGGGCGATAAAGAACGCTGGCGAGTTGATCCCGCCTTTTCTCCCAATCGAGTTTGAATTCCATGCCGTGGTAGTAGAAGCGCGTCTTGTCCTGCGGATCGAGCGCGCCGCCGCCGCCGTATTCAGAGGGGCCGTAGAAAGCTTTGACCAATTGCCCATCGAGCGTCCAGACGCTGACACGCTTGGGTTGGAAATCGGTTTCGGCCACCCACAGATGGTCACTGCCGTCAATTGTCAGGCCGTTGGGATTGTTGAGGTGATTGGGATTGTATGGCCCGGCTTTGGGCGCGCCCGCCTTGCCAATGGCGCGCAGCGGCTTGCCCGCGGGATCGAAGACTTTGACCTGATGGCTTGCGCCGCCGTCGCTGATATAGAGGCAGCCTTTCGAGTCGAGCGCTATCTGCTGCGGATCATCGAGGACGTCGGGGATCAGGATTTGCGGCGCAGGAAGCGTCAAGGATGTGGATGCGCTTATCTCCGGGAGTTGATAACGCTGCAATTGTTTGCTGGATAGAATCAAGAGCCGCCCTGCGGAATCGAAAGCCAATCCGCGCGGATTCTGCACGGTGGCTTTGGCGATGACCTGCTTGGCCTTGGCGTCCACGAACACGACCTCATTCAATCGCGACATGGTGAAAACCACCAGCCCGTTGCGCGCCGCCACGCCGCCCAACTGCATCCCCCATTTGCTGTCGCCCGCCGGCGTGCGGTCTACTTCAACGGGCGGTGTGAAGATATATTTAAGCAGCGGCTTGTCGCTCTGGATTGGGAACGCGGTCAGGCGGATTTCGCCTTTGGGATCTTTGGCTCGCTTGGGATCGGGATCGCAGCTCCATGCCGATGCGACGTAGATACACGCGTCATGCGCCGGCTTGTCGCCCACGTCGCGCGCGACGAACTGCGCGCCGGTCCACGTCCCGCCAACCCACCCCACGCCGCCCTGCTTGCGCCCTTCGAGATCAACCCATGCCAAGCCATCGCCGCCTTCACTGACGTAGCTGCCAAGGTAAACGAGCGGCTTGCCGCCGGGCGCGCGATCGCCGGGAACGAAAAGCGCGCAATTCGGCGGCGTGTGATTCGTCAGCCATCCGCCGGTGTGGTCGCTGGTGGACCAGGATGGAGAGCCGGCGTTATAAATCGAGAACTCGTATCGCAGATCAATCGCCTGCCGATATAAGCCGCGCGTGCGATACTTTCCTGGAGCGACCAACTGCGCCGGAATATGATAGACGCCATGTTTGGCGGCCTCCGGATCGCGTCCCAGATCGTCCGTTCCATCCCACCATGCGACGTTATCGCCGGCGGGAAATTGTGTTTCGCCGATCAGGTTCCGTACGCGCACGCCTTGAGCATCGTCAATGGCTATCGTAACAAAGCCGGGCTTATCCAATTTGAAGCGGATGGGAATCGGAGGGTGTGGGCCTTCGCCGGCGGCTACTCCCACGGCTGGCAGTTTGGCGAGAGCCGTTTCGAGCGGCGCATCGCCCAGCGACTGCAGCGCCATCAGTTCGCCGAGCCAGATGCGCTTGCCACCTTTCGTTGAATCTTTGAGGTGCGGGTGCTGCTCCACAGCAACGGACGTCATGCGCAGGCGTACGGCGCGCGTCTGAACAGATTGGCCGAAGCCGATCCAGTTCGGCCAGAGCTGAAGCGGATAGCCGCTGCTGATTCCTTTAGCGCTGGCGACCGTACGCCAATCGTCCGGCGTGGCCTCGCGCGGATGGCGGTCGGCCGGGCCGCTGTACGCCTGAACGTCTCCGGCGCTGAATCCCGCCCAAAGCGCGTTCAGGCCGATGAGCGTAACCGGCGCGGGCCACGTCAGCATCACCCATTCTGGATGTTCCGCCGAGATGAGCGTTTCGCCGCCTTCCTTGCCGTTGTCCCACTGCTTC
>JAPLSP010000276.1 GCA_026398575.1 Candidatus Sumerlaeota bacterium
ACTGATTAATCATAGTGAGCGCTTTGCATTGGCGCAACGCACCATCTGCCTCTCGCCCAACCCGAAGATTCTGACCGGTGGCTACTTATGTAGAGCAATTCTCTGTGAGCAGATTCAGAAGTCGCTAGAAGCAAATGCTACGGGATCAACCGTCCTTGGAATCAAAGCCAGCTCGCTCAAGGAAATTAAAATCCCTCTTCCGCCGCTTGACGAACAACGTTGTATCGTGGCGGAACTGGACGACGAGGCGGCGCAGATCGAAGCGGTCCGCGCCCTCATCCCGCGCTACGAAGCCAAAATCCAACGTATCCTCGACCGCGTGTGGTGCAACAATACGAGAGGTGACTAAATGGATCTGCTGGAAAAAGCGTACTATGAGGCACAGTTTGAAAATGCCTTTCTCAAAGCGAGGGGCAACGAATTCCAATCGTTCTTCAATGAACTGATGGGGCGGGCATATAAGAGCGATTACATGCCTTGTCGTCCCTGGGGAAATCGCGGAGATAGAAAGAATGATGGTTTTCTCAAATCAGACCGGCGTCTCTTTCAAGTATATGCGCCTAATGAGATGACCGAGAAAGAAGCCATCGCCAAGATTGACGAGGACTTCGAGGGGGCCAAGAATTTCTGGGGCAGACTTTTCGACAAATGGGCGTTTGTTCATAATGCCTACGGTGGCATTCCTCCGCATGTGCAGAGGAAAATATTGGATTTGGAGGCAGCGAATCCAGGCTTCAAACTTGAACCATGGGGCTTGGAAGAATTGCGAACTGTCTTTCGCAAACTGGAACGGCAGGATATCGAATCTTGGCTTGGCTATGCGCCCAATTCTCAAACGAAAGTTAAGATGGGATTCGAGGATCTTCGCGTTGTGCTGGAGACGATTGGATCAAAAAAGCCAGATTCTACTCTGCCAGTCAAACAGGTGCCGCCAAAGAAGATAGAAGCAAATCAGTTGTCCGACGCCATCGCCACGTTATTGAAGGAAGGGATGACCAAAGCCTCGTTGGTGGATGATTTTTTCCGCAAGTGGCATGACCCTGCGTTCGGTGAGCGGATTGCGATGGCTTTTCGTGAGCAGTATCGAATACTACGTGAAACGCGGACACCCAACGAGATATTTTTCGAGTTTCAGACATGGGTGGGCGGTTCGGTGCGCGGAATCGCCGAGCACGAGATGGCGGTCTTGACAGCAATTGCCTACTATTTTGAGAGTTGTGACATTTTCGAGGAGCCCAATATCTAGATGATTCTGCCTAGCAAACACATCTCGCAGGAAAAGGCATTGCTCACGGTTGGAGCGGAATTGCTGAAGCATCTGGACCGGCCAAGAACGGTTTCAGCGGTTTGGGAAGATATGAGGAATTCCGCTGACGTCAGTTACGACTGGTTCGTCCTGGCTCTTGATCTGCTTTATGCTATGGATGCAGTTGAAGTTCGAGAGGGCCTACTAATTAGGCGGAGGCTGTCCTCATGATTCATCGTCTCTATAGTTCGTTGCCGAATTTCAAGAATCTGGATTTTCATCAGGGGCTCAATGTTTTACTGGCGGAAAAAAGCGAAGGAGCGACCAGCAAGCAAACGCGAAACCGGGCGGGAAAGACCAGTCTGATCGAAATTGTGCATTTTCTAACTGGCGCAAAGATCGATGAGAAATCGCTCTTCAAGGCGGACGAGCTTAAGGACATGACATTTGGGATGGCTTTCGACTTGTCCAAGGAAACCATGACTATTGAACGTCAGAACAAGAGCAGAGCCGGCTTCACATTGAACGATAACCTGATTGCGGCAATACAGTGGAAGGAGAAATTGGGACGGGATATATTCGGTCTGAATGATATTGCGGACGATGATGGACGCGCTCCAACTTTCCGCTCCCTGTTTGCCTACTTTGTTCGTCGTGCCACTAGCGGCGCTTTCCTCACTCCAGAGAAGCAAGCCTCCATGCAGGGCACCGGCGACTACCAGATGGCACTGATGTATTTGTTCGGTCTGGACTGGAAGATTGCCCGTGATTGGCAAGGCGTCCGGGACCGGGAAAACACTCTGGACGAATTGAAGAAGGCGGCCAAGTCCGGAGCATTTGGCAGCATCATTGGAAGCGCAGCCGAATTGCGTACCCAACTGACGGTGGCCGAAGATCACTTGAGAAATCTTAAACAGGAAATAGAGCAATTTCACGTTCACCCGCAATACCTTGACATGGAAGCGGAAGCCGATGATCTCACTCGGAGATTGGGTGATTTGGCGAATGACAATACCATTGATTTATCTCTTATTCGCGACTTGGAATTAGCAATTGAATCGGAAACCCCTCCTGCGCTTACGGACCTTCAATCCGTATATGAAGAGGCCGGAATCATATTGCCGGATTTGGTGAAGAAACGCTACGAAGATGTCCGTGGCTTCCATGAATCAGTGGTGCGCAACCGCCGGGATTATCTTTCGGGCGAATTGGATGATGCTAGGTCACGCATTGAAATTCGGAATCAAGAAAAGGTCCGGCTGGATGGACGACGCGCCGAAATCATGGCCACGCTGAATAGTCATGGCGCCCTCGATCAATTCACTAAATTGCAGGCGGAAGTGGGGCGTGTTGAATCCCAAGTGGAAGCATTGCGCCAGCGTTTTTATTCCGCCGAGAAGTTAGAGGGGACGAAAAGCGAATTGGAAATAGAGCGCAATCGTCTGCTGCTGCGGCTTCGGCGGGACTTCACTGAGCAGACGGAGAGGCTTTCCGAGGCCATTCTTGCATATGAGCAAACTTCCAAACGGCTGTACGAAGATGCTGGCAGCATGATTGTAGATGAAACCTCAAATGGTCCGATTTTTCGCTTTCCAATTCATGGGGCACGGAGTGAAGGCATAAAGAGCATGCAGATTTTTTGTTTCGACATGATGCTCATGCGTCTTTGTGCGCAACGGGGCGTCGGGCCCGGCTTTCTAATCCATGACAGCCATCTTTTTGATGGGGTAGATGGACGCCAGGTCATTAGCGCTATGCGCGTTGGAGCGGAGACCGCCGAGGAATTGGATTTTCAATACATCGTCACAATGAATGAAGACGATGCGTTCAAGGAAACTGTAGAAGGATTTGATCTGAACGATTATGTCCTTCCTGTGAAATTGACCGATGCCACGGAAGACGGCGGCTTATTCGGAATGCGATTTGATTAATTGAAATGTCCACCGAAGCACAAGCTCGGATCACGATCAACCACCTGCTTGAAGAAGCGGGGTGGCGTTTTGTTGCCGATGGCAGGGGACGTCCGGCGAATATTGTCTGCGAGCACCGGGTCAAGAAGCGGCGGCTCGATGATGGGAACGGACTGGGCGCCGATTTCGAACATGCGCCGGGCGGCTTCGTTGATTATGTGTTGCAGAACACGGATGGTCGGGCGGTGGCGGTGGTCGAGGCGAAACGCGAGAGCATTGAACCGCTGACGGCCAAGGAGCAGGCGCGGGCTTATGCCGAGAGTTTGGGAGTGGCGCACATTTTCCTCAGCAATGGGCTGGCGCATTATTACTGGAATCTGCGGCAGGGCAACCCGACGCGCGTGTCGCGGTTTTTGCCACTCGAAGAGCTGGGGAAGGCGGCGGAGTGGCAGCCTGATCCGGCGCGGATGGCGGCCATCGCCGTGGATGAGAACTACATCGCCGTCTCGCAGGACGCTGCGTGGCTCGGTTACACGCTCGCCGAGCAGCGCGAGGCAATGACCAACAAGAAAATCCGCCTGCTGCGCGACTATCAGATCGCCGGCGTCCACGCGCTCCAGCGGGCTGCCGCGCAAGGGAAGGACCGTTTCCTGTTCGAGATGGCGACGGGAACGGGCAAGACGCTGCTGAGCGCGGCCATCGCCAAACTTTACCTACGCACTGATAATGCGCAGCGGGTTCTTTTCCTCGTGGACCGGCTGGAGCTGGAGAGCCAGGCATTGGGGGCGTTTGCCGGCTATCTGGCGAATGACGGCATCGAGACCGTGATCTACAAGCAGCGGCGCGACGACTGGAAACAGGCGCAGGTTGTGGTGACGACGATCCAGAGTCTGGCCGCGCATAACCGTTTCCTGCACGAATTCGCGCCGACGGACTTTCAACTGGTCATCAGCGATGAAGCGCATCGCACGATCAGCGGCAACAACCGGGCGATCTTCGAGTATTTCGTCGGAGCGAAGCTGGGCCTGACCGCGACGCCGAAGGATTACCTGAAAGGCGTGAATCAAAGCGAGATGCAGGAAAACGATCCGCGCGCGCTGGAACGGCGGTTGCTGCTGGATACCTACACGACCTTCGGCTGCGGCGATGGCGCGCCGACGTATCGCTTCAGTCTGGTGGATGCCGTGCGGCACGATCCGCCCTATCTGGTGAATCCGCTGGCGCTGGACGCGCGGACGGAGATCACGACGAAGATGCTCTCCGAAAAGGGTTACGCCGTCGCCGTTCCGGCTGACGAGGATGGCAAGGAGAGTGAAATCGTTTTCATAAAGAAGGACTACGAACGCAAGTTCTTCTCCGATGATACCAACCTGAGTTTTGCGCGGTGCTTTCTGGAAAACGCTCTGCGCGACCCGTTGACCGGGGAGATTGGGAAGACGATTTTCTTTGCCGTCAGCCGCCGTCACGCGACTAAGTTGGTGACGCAGCTGAATGAGGTCGCTGCGTATATGTGGCCTGAAGCTTATGGGGCGGGGTCCGCATTCGCCGTGCAGGTCACCTCGGACGTCCCCGGCGCGCAACTGATGACGATCCAGTTCGCCCACAACAATCTGAACGGCAAATCGTGCTGGCAGGCCGATGATTTTCGAGACTACGACACCAGCCGCACGCGGGTCTGCGTCACGGTGGGGATGATGACGACCGGCTACAACTGCGACGACATCCTGAACGTCGTGCTGGCGCGGCCCATGTTTTCGCCGACGGATTTCATCCAGATCAAGGGCCGCGGGACGCGGCCTTACTCATTCAAGCATGGCGCCGGCGCGGAGGCGCGCACGGCGGACAAGAAGGCATACGCGCTTTTCGATTTCTTTGGCAACTGCGAATATTTCGAAGACGATTTCGATTACGACGCGAAACTGAAATTGCCGGAGAAAGATGAGGGCGGCTGGAGTGGCGACGATGAGGGCGGCGGGGAATGGCGCGTCATGTACCCCTATACGAACACCTCGCCCGATCCCATAGCGGTGATGGATCGCGAGGAAATCGGCGCGTTTGGCATGAAGATTGACCGCGAGATGTATCGCGAGCGGTTTGCGGAGCAGGCTCGCGAGGCGACGGACGCGGATTCTTCTCTGCACGAAGCGGTGAAAGCGGAGAACTGGTCCGCCGTGGAAAGCCTTGTGCGCCAGAAGCTGTTCGATAAGCCGGAGGAATTCTGGAATCTATTGAAGCTACAAAAAGTGTATTCGACGGATCGAAATCCGAGTTTGCGTGAAATTCTGCTGCATGTTTTCGGCCTGATGCCGGCAATCCCGACGCGCGCTCAATTAGCGGATGAAGCCTATGAGCGCTTTGCAGCTTCGCAGCCGTTCAGAGCTACGCAGTCGCGATCCATGCAGGAAGTCTTCAACGCCTATCTGCTCAGCCCGGAGGCCCGAAAAATGATGGAAGAAGGGCGATTTGCGGAGATGCGAGCCTGCGACGCAGGATTGCACGAGGCAATTGCCGCTTTAACGCCGAATGAGCGCGCCTCAATGATGGCCTATCTGCGTGCTGAAGTCCCGTTAGACAGTTTCCTAAAAGCGGCGTGATCTGATGCGTTGATATCACTGGACCGCGCTGGCAGTCCAATGCATTGAAAACATGGCCCGCACGCGATCTCTTTAGGAAAAAGCCAGGGACAAAATAAAAAAAAGCCCCATCTTCCCAGATGGGGCCAATCTTGTTTCGATAGCGAGTTACCGCTTAATCGTAAACGGGATCAGATAGGTGAGACGTTGGTGGCTTCGGGGCCTTTGCCCTTGCGGCCTTCGCCAACTTCATACTGAACCTTCTGACCTTCGGGAAGGCTGCGATAGCCTTCCATTTTGATGTTCGAGTGATGGCAGAAAAGATCCTCTCCACCCTTGTCGGGAGCGATGAATCCAAACCCCTTCTGATCGTTGAACCACTTGACTGTTCCAGTTTCCACGGGCACTTACTCCTCGGCCTATTTCAGGCCTGCTTTCGTTCACCCTCATTAATGTGTTACGAGTAACGCCCCCGAGGGATTTAAGGGCCCAAGCTCGACACAAGCGAGAATGTACTTTATCATGGCCTTGATGTCAAGCGCTCTTTATCCCGCTATGAAAAAGGGCGCCAAAATAAAAAAAAGCCCCATCCTCCCAGACGGGGCTCATTTCAGTTTCGATAGCGAATTGCCGCTTAATCGTAAACGGAATCAGGCAGGCGAGACGTTGGTGGCTTCGGGGCCTTTGCCCTTGCGGCCAGGACCAACTTCATACTGAACCTTCTGACCCTCGGAAAGGCTGCGATAGCCCTCCATCTTGATGTTCGAGTGATGGCAGAAAAGATCCTCTCCACCTTTGTCGGGAGCGATGAAGCCAAAACCCTTCTGATCGTTGAACCACTTGACTGTTCCAGTTTCCACGGACACTTACTCCTCGGCCTATTTCAGGCCTTCTTTCGTTTTCCCTCATTAATGTGTTACGAGTAACGCCCCCGAGGGGTTAAGGGCCAAAGCTCGGCACAGCAAGACTTTTACAAAACAGCCCCCGGCCTGTCAAGTAGTCATTTCAAAAATAGTGAAAAAAAGTTTCTTGTGTCTGTCTGGCAATTTGAAGGAATCATATAACTGTTATTGTATCAATCATTTTCCGATATACTTGTCTTTTCAACGTCTCTATTTTTCGTATGCCATCACCTCGACCAGGTGGCGGCCGGTGTTCGCGGAGTTATGCGTTAGCGCTACGCGGACATAACGCGCGGCGCGCGGCGCGAAGATGCAAGCATAGCCCTCTTTCGTCGAAGGCGCCTTGTTATCGCGCCGATCGGAAGCCATAGTCCACGTCTTGCCGTCCAATGAAGTTTCCACGGTGAAACCATAGAAGCGATTATCTTTGTAATAGCTGACGACCACGACTCGCCCGACGGTCGTCGCGGATTCAAGGTCCGCCTGCCACCAAACTTCTTTGTCCTTGGCAACGTCCGTGCCCCAAAACATCTCGGTATCGTCGGCGTATCCGTCATTCGCCAGACTGGCGTCCATTCCCGGCAGCGCATACGAACACGTCGCGGGCTTGCCGGTGGTCAGGCTTTCGATGAAGACTGCCGCCTTGGCCTGCGCCATTTCAGGCGAGTATTTCTCCCATAACTTGCGCGCGACCGTAATGCTGTCGCCCTTTGGCTCCGGAGGATATGTTTCGCGCTGATCGGCCCAGTGGGTCTCGAATTCGAAGAGTTCCTTTTGCAGGGCGTTTGGGTCAAAGGGCCGATTGCTTTCCAGCGCCGCGAGCTGGCGCTTGAAAAACATCTCCCAACGCTTCGCATAATATCCGCTCAACATGCCCGACCATTCCTTTGCGGCGTAGTCGCGCAGCTGGGTTCCGGCGCCCCACAGCGTCAGCACGCGGCGCGCGTTCCATTCCATCCGCGCGCGCTCGGCGTCGGTCTGGCCCCAGCGCTTGGCGTCTTCAAGCCAGGCGCCCAGCAGGAATTCCTTGCGCGTCGCCAGCAGCTCGTCCACGTCCTGCATGAGCTGCATAAACTCCTTCGAGGCTTTGCTGTAAGCCGCTGCGTCTTTGGCTTTGAAGGCGTCCGCGATCCGGCCATGCGTCGCGAAGGCGTGATTCACAAGCGTCTGGCGCGCAATATTCACCAGGTCATAGCGATACGTGTCGGCGCCGCCCAATTCTTTTTCCGCCTTCATCAGCGATAGCCATGCCTCGGCCAGCGCCCCTTCCTTATGCCTAGCGGGATTCGGCGCCGTCGGGAAGCACGTGAAGATCGAGCGTCCGCGGACGCCCCTGGAATAGACTCCGTATCTGAGGGTCCGCCAGGCGGCGCGGGCATCCTCGTTTTCCTTGCCATAGCGCAGCCAGGCATAGTCCCGGAACCACTGAAGCAGGTCCACGGGCTTGTCGCGCCAGGCCATCTCGAACATCAACTCGAACATCGGTGGATTGTGTCCGAATCCTTCGTTGAGCATGCCGACGCCGGCTAAATTTCCGCTCGCAGGGTCTTTGCGCGCGGCCGCCAGGTCGTTGTTCAGCGTGTCGAAGGCGCCGCCGAGATGCGTGGCGTCGCCGAAATTATGAACAAAGCACCAAACCCAGGGCTTGCCAAAAAACGCCTCGGTCTTGTTCCAGAGCGGATGCGAGTCGCAAAATAAATCCAGCGCCAACATGCGGTCGTTGGGGACGGAATCCATAAACGCTTTGGTCCGCTCCCGCGTCCAGAAATTGCGCTGGTTATAGAACGGCCATGTCTGGAACACCCATACGGCTTTCGGATCGGATTGCGTCATGCCGTTCAGGATCGCGTTCCCCATCTGGGCAAGATATTTCGGTTCGCCGCTGGGAGGCGCCATCTCGATGAAGGTGTCCGCGTCATAAAAATGATCGGTCCCGAAGAGGCGGGTTTGCTCCTCGATGAACAGGGCCGCGATCTTGGCGAACAGCGGATCGGTGGGATCGAGCAGATGCGTGTTCCATTCGATCCAGTGGATTTTTTGCATTTTCGCTTCGGGGAATTTCTTCGCAATAGCGGCGGGGACGTGCCCTGTGAAGCCCTGGAGCACCGGCGTCATTCCGAGTTCGCGTTCGCGCGCCAGAATTTTCTTCTCCAATTCCGCGCGCTTGTCCACCCACGCCGCCGGCAGCGGCCCGCCCCAGCCATCCAAACAGCCCATCCACGAAAACGGCAGATACGGCGGCCCCGCGAGAAACTCCCTGATCTCATCGTCCGACATCCCGAGCCTGCGGCAGACCGCGCGCCAGACCGCTTCCTGCCCGGTCACGGCCAGCGGCAGGTTTATGCCATTGAGCGCCATCCAATCAATGAACCGCTCCCACTGCGCCCAATCCCACCACGGCATGGAATACCCGAACGTGCAGTAATTGAGGAGATAGCGCGACTTCGCCCAGCCAACCATGCGGAGTTTGCTCCTTACGGCAGGCAGCGGCTGCGGCAGATTCAACTGAATCTCATTAATGGATACATTGCAGTGGCAGTAGTACTTCAGATACCAGTTGAAACCCACCGCCATCGAAAGCGCCGAATTGCCGTGAATGATGGTTTTGCCGTCGCGCCCTTCGATCTCGAAAACGTCCTTGCCGTTGTCTGCCGGGATGACCCCGAAAACAAACGCTTCCGCCTGCGCCGGTATCAAACGCGCCACAAGGCCTTGAGCCGCCTGCGCCGGATTCGCCTCCACAGCCGCGCAAGCGGCTACGAAAGCCGCCCATATCGCAGCAATTCGGATGAGTTGAAGGCATCTAAACATAAGCAAATCTCCATTAGCGTTCATTAGCGTTTATCAGCGGTTTGAAAATCCGTGATGCTCCGCGACATCCGTCGCATCCG
>JAPLSP010000227.1 GCA_026398575.1 Candidatus Sumerlaeota bacterium
TTTTGCTGTCACCTGATGTCCAGAAAATCATCACTGATTGCGCGCGCGAGTTCGACGTGCGCGTGGTTTGGCTTTTCGGCTCCTCGCTCGATAATCCCGCCGAAGCGCGAGACATTGATCTGGCCGTAGAGGGATTGGCGCCGGAGCGTTTTTTTAAGTTCTATGGAAAACTTTTCGACCAGCTCCCAAAACCAGTGGATATTGTGGATCTATCGCAAGAACCTCCCTTGGAACCCATCATTCGGGCGAGAGGAATTCGTATCTATGAGCGCTGAATCAGAATTTATCCAAAGAGAAAGCCAGCACCTTCTTTCTACTATCAGTTTAATTGAAGACTTGCTTGTAAAGGAACCATGGTCGCGGTATGAAATAATTGCCATGGGCACGCTGCTGCAAAATATTCACATGGGCATTGAAAATATCTGCGTTGCCAGCTGCAGAGCCTTAACATAAAGCCACAAAAGACCGAGGAATGGCATAAGGAAATGATCCGGCTGGGATGGAACGCCGGTCTTCTTACGGATAAGGAAAATGCAGGTTTTCGGGAATTGCTTCAGTTCCGCCACATGCATATCCATGGATATGGTTATATGCTTGATGTCATTCGTCTGCGCGAGCTGGCTGCGCCCGTTCCGGCGCTATTGAGAGAATACCTTGCAGGAATTGTCCCGCCGGACTGATCACTTCTTATCCAATGATTGCCGCAAGGCGCGGGCTTGGTTGAGGATGCGCTCCAGGCGCGGGACGTCTTTGGATTCGATCGCCTGGCGCAGATCATCCAGCGTTGCGGACAAGCGGCTCAGCGCGGCCAACACAGATGAACGGTTTTCAAGGAAGATGTCGCGCCACATATCCGTCGAGCCGGCGGCCACGCGCGTCGTATCGAGCAGCCCAGGACCCGTGAGAGCGCGGATTTGATCGGCGCCCAAGCCGCTGCCTTGAAGCGCCATCATCACGGCGACGGCGGCGGCATGGGGCAGATGGCTGATGTATGCGACAAGGGCGTCATGCTCGGCGGGCGGCAGAACGGTAACAACCATCCCGAGCTTTCCCCAAAAGGTTTTCAGGCGGGCAATCGCATCCGCTGCCACGCCGTCCGTCGGCGTCAGGAAACAAGGCGCGCCCTCATACAGGCTCTCGCGGGCATTCACGACTCCCGTACGGTCGCTGCCGGTCATGGGATGCGATCCCACAAAAGCGATTCCGGAATCCTTGAAGCATTCGGCGGCAGCGCGGGAAATTGTTTCCTTGCTGCTGCCGACGTCGGTCACGAGCACGCCGGCATGCGCGGCAGAACGGACCACTGGTAGAATCTCGATGATCGTATGGACCGGCGCGCACAGGACAATCAAGTCCGCTTGTTGGAAACCCTCCTGCGCGTCGGTCGTAAAGCGGTCTATGGCGCCGCGCTTCTGGGCTTCCTGCAACCGCGCCTCATTGCGGCCAACGCCGATCACTTCACCAGCCAACCGCCGCGCGCGGCACGCCAATCCCAGCGATCCGCCCAGCAACCCCACGCCATAAATTGCGATTTGGCTAAACATATTGGCTGGCATTGTCGTCAATGAGCGGGAAAAAGCGAGCTGAAAGTGGCGCGGACTCTGGCGGGGCTGGGCGGACACGGACCTACACGGACTGGCACGGACTGGCACGGACTGACACGGACCAATGTGGGGCAAGAAGAATTGGCGCTCCGTTGGCATCAGGGCGCCATGATGCGATGGGCTTGACGCAGCAAGTCCTCGGTTTCTTCCCATCCGATACAGCCGTCGGTGATCGAAACGCCGTATTTCAGGCGCCCAGGATCCGAGGCAAGCTTCTGTTGCCCTTCGATGAGATTGCTCTCGATCATCAAGCCGATGATGGAACGCGCGCCCTCGCGGCGCTGGCGCAGGGCGTCTTTCCAGACGCGTCCCTGGCGGTGAAAATCTTTCTTCGAATTGGCATGGCTGCAATCCATCATGATGGCCGGCGGCAGATGCGCGGCCAGAAGGCGGGCGGCGGCCTCCTCCACGTCCTCGTCATGATAATTCGGTCCGTTGTATCCACCGCGCAGGATCAGATGTCCCCAGGGATTGCCTTTGGTATGGATGACGCACGTGTGGCCGTCGTAGTCAATGCCCAGGAAATAATGCGGCTGGCGCGCGGCCTCCATGGCGTTCAACGCGGGTTCGAGGTTGCCGTCCGTTGCGTTTTTGAAACCCACCGGCATCGAAAGCCCGCTCGCCATTTGGCGATGCGTCTGCGATTCGGTTGTGCGCGCCCCGATGGAGCCCCATGAGACCAAATCCGCCAGATATTGCGGCGTGATGGGATCGAGCATTTCCGTGCCGGCGGGAAGGCCCATTTCGGCGATCGCCAGCATGATTTCCCGCGCCAGCGCCAGGCCTGCCTCGATATCGAATGTTCCATCGAGACGGGGATCATTGATCAACCCCTTCCAGCCCATGATCGTTCGCGGCTTCTCGAAATAAACGCGCATGACGACGCGCAGCCGATCCTGCAATTCGCGCGCCAACGCCGCCAGACGTTCGGCATATTCAAACGCGGCGCGCTTGTCATGGATGGAGCAAGGACCGGCGACAATCAACAGGCGTTCATCCCGGCCTTCCAGGATCGCCTGAATCTCTTCGCGTCCGTTCGCGACGGTCTCGTTGGCCTTTTCCGTCATGGGCAGACGGCCATGAATCTCGCGCGGCGGCGCCAGCCGGTTGCTGCTGAGAACATTGATGTCTTTCGTAACGCGCATGGATGGGCTCCTCAGTTTTTCCCGGCGGCTCTGCGCCGGCTAATCGAGCAATATTTTCCTGATCGCCTCTTTCGTCTTTTGGTACATCTTTCGGCGCCATGTTGGAGAAGACTTCCAGCTGACGTGCCAATAATGGATCGCAAAGGATTCAGGCATAATGAAATCCCTTTGCTTCTCAAGCGTCTCAAAACGGCATTCGCTGGGCAGAGGGTAGAAGAAGACAGAGGGAAAAATCACCACTTTTTGGCTGACGCGGGGCAGCATATCGAATACACAGCGGGTCAAATGATATGGCCCTGTCGCCTGCATGATCTGCTCCTCGGTAGCGCCGTCCGAAATATGCTTTAGCTCCTCAATACATCGCTGGATAATTTCATTGCGAGGGCTGCTGGCGAGCAGTCCATTGGGAAAGACGCAGGAATCAGGCGAAAAAACGCTCGAATAGAAATCGCACAAATGATGGAGGGGATCAAAGGGCTTCAGGCATTCGAAATCCGTGTCCGCATACAGTCCGCCATATTGATAAAGCAATTCGTATCGCAAGATATCGGACTTGGCGCCCCAGTTTTTGGCGCGCTCATAAGCCTCGCGATTGCGCAAATTCAATTGCCGGACGTCCGCGCCGGTCCACAAGCGATATTCCCAATCCGGATTTTGGCGCCTCCATGTCTCCCCCAATTCCGCGCAACGCGGGGGAAGCGCGCTGCCCAACCAGATTTGATGAATGATCTTGGGGATGCGCGGAGAAGCCGAAGGAACGCCATTCAGATAATGGTCGTTATAGAGAGTTTCCAAGAGACGCCATTTATCCGCTTCGGATTCGCGCGACGTAACCATGGCTGTTTTGAAGGCAAGCGTCATTGGGTTCCGCCTTTAAGAAACTGTGTGATTCGCCGGCATCGGCTTTGCATTGCCAGATACCACGGAACGGCCACCTGCGTCCGGAGCCAGATCAGGAATGGGACATTGCGCCAGACCGCTCGTTTTTTTTCCCGGTTGATCAGAGGCAGGTTTCGAGGATCGCAGGAAAGCCCCTGAATGTTGGACACGGCAATGATATGGGGCGTGAATCGCGTCGTGACTCCATACCGGCAGATTTCGCGCAGGAAGAACGCATAGTCGCCCACGATGCGGTAGGACTCATCGTAGAGCCCATGTTCATCAAAGAGCCGTTTCTTGATAAAGGATGCGGGATGCGCCAGTGTGCCCGTATAGCGCCGGCTCACGGCGACGCCGCTGAAATCCCAAACACTCTCTCCGGCGTCGCCTTGCAGCATCGCATTGCCGTAGATAATGTCGGCGTCGGCGGGAGCGGGAGTTTGAGCGGGAACGGGCATGAACGAGGAAACGGGAGCGGCGAAAACTTTCTGTAAGACATCCTCCGTATACAGGTGGTCGCCGCCGTTGAGAAAGAGCAGATATTCGCCCGAACTGCGGCGGATGCCCTTGTTCATGGCGTTGTAGATGCCATTATCTTTTTCCGAGATGAACGCGCCAATCCTGTCCTGATAGCGGCGGATCACGTCCACGGTCCCATCCGTCGAGCCGCCGTCCACTATTATGAATTCATAATCATTGAATGTTTGCTGCAGAACGCTGAGGATCGTTTGCTCGATGCGATCCTTTTCATTCAGGCAGATGGATATGATGGAAAGTCGGACCATATCGGATATCATTTTCAGGAATTTTCGCGCGGCCTCATCGCAATCACCGCAGCCAACGGCGCTCCAGAACGATCATTCGCCGGCGCCCGGCTTGCCAAAGACAAATAGTCCGCAGGAATAATTGGCCTCTTCATAAGCCTGCGGCGCCACATTCTCCCAAAACTCATTCGAGTCGTTGACTACCGAGAACTCCACAAGGTTCAGCTCCTTCATATATTCGATCACCTGCGAGGGCGGGGGTGATCCGGTGCGCATTGAAGCAAACGCGCGCGCGCCCGACGGGCGTGGAGAGATACAACCGCCCGCCCGGCGCCAGCACGCGCGCCAGCTCCTTGCATGCTTTGATCGTTCCCTGAGGATCGAGCGGATCGCCATAGCGGCCCAGGCCCACGTGCTCGATTACATGCAGGCACGATATCGAATCCACACTGGCGTCGGGATAAGGCAGATTCAGAACGCTTCCAGCTTTGCTGTCAAAACCCTCGGTTTTGACCGGCAGCGGCCGAATGTCAATAAATGTTATGGGGGTTTGGACGCTCATCCAGACGGCCCATTCGTTGTGCGACCCGACGTCCACGTGGCGCGCAGGCTTGCGCGCGGGAATGCGCCGCATAGCCCATAAGCCCTGATACAAATAATGGCTGTCAAAGGGTGTTGTCGAGAAGCGGTCATAAAGACAGGGGTGACAGTCTCGCCAATGCAGTCGCTCCGCCCCTGGCTTCCGGCGGTAGCGCGCCCAATCCCTCCAATATCGGGCCATGGCCAAGGGCCATAGAAACAGGGAAAAAGCGCTCAACAAAGCTGCCCGCCATCGCAACCATGGTTCGCATGCTTTCAGCCACCACTTATTCAGCTTCCGTGCCCAAGGCCATCGCTTAATTGTATTTCGCAGGCTCAGCATAAGAAAGAGGGCTTTGTAAAGATCAAACTCGCCTTTTCGCATTTGCGCAAACGCGCAATACTGTATCCGTCCATATCGCTTGACGCAAGGCGGAATGCGCGAGCCGGCCAGATCACTCTTGCCTGGTCCCAAGTATCTCTTCCAGGATACGCGATTGGTTCTTCTTGAGAAAATCCTGGGTTACATGAATCGTGTCCGTAAAGTCATCGGGAGCATATACTTTCATGCTATTAAGGTATTCCATTGCGATTTTTCGATCAATCCCGGAGGTCTCAAAGAGAGAGCGCATTTTTTGCCGATCGCAATCGCGTTCCGGCAGTGGGGGCGAAACAATATGTAGTTCTATATTTCGCCGATGGCATGCTTCCAGCATTTTCTTAATGTATATAATATTTATCGAAGGAAGGAGATTATTTGAATTGGCTTCCGAGGATTCATATTTTTTTAATTGCCTCAGATCAGGCCCTTGTATTATGTTTGGGAAAAGTTTAAATATGGAAATTTGCCCGAGTTTATACCAAATAGAAACCGACAATTTATCTTTGACTTCTTTTTCAATGAAATCTTTGTTACCGCGGTTTACAAAGGGCAATATAAAATAATTATACGCATATCGCGTGGATAATTGATCGCTGGATATGCAACCGGTCCGAGCTACCAGATAAATTCTCTTAAGTTTGCCGGGATTGGACCTGATGATATTTTCGACAAGTATGTATTGCCCAACCAAGGTTATCGCAGCGTTGGAGGTGAGCGTGTAGTAGCGATATTTCTTTTCGAGCTCTTCAATAAAGAATTGATTTGCGACGCTATCGCCAAGGACAACCGTATCATAAGGAGCGGATTTATGAGACCTGGATATCGCAATATAGACTTCAGGAGCGATCGGAAGCATTGCATTCAGCGGCTGTATTCGCGTGAATGCTTCATAGATTCCGCTCAGAATGCATAGAAGCAAGGACAGGAAGATAAATACTTTGATTGCGAATATTTTCATATTTATTTCA
>JAPLSP010000077.1 GCA_026398575.1 Candidatus Sumerlaeota bacterium
TTTTTAGCGCCAGGGCCATTGAATCGCCAAAAAGAAGGCGGCGAGCCACCTTACTCCAAAAGCTGGCGCCACTCCTATCCGCATTAATCTCCTCTTGCCACGTGAACGGTCGCGCCAATTTTACGTGATCGTATTTACGAATATGAGTCCTTGGTCCTCGCAGCGCTAATAGACTCGCCAGGAATTGGGCGGGATGTATTTATCGAATTGCGCGATGTAGTTGTGGCCGCCGGTCACCGGGAGGGTGAGGATGGCTTTGTCTTTTTGCGCATTGCATGAGGCGCCGGAGGGCAGCTGGCGCGGGGTTAACCGGCCTGCGATGGTGACGTGGATGGTCTTCGTGGCGTGCGTCGGCTCGCTCAGCGCCAGCGCGAGCGTCGTTGCCGATTCCTGCAAGAATACGATGCAGGGATAATCCACAGTGACTTTGTCCACCGATCCCGCCTGCCAGAAGATGGCGCCGAGGGCGCCCGCCGTCGAATGCCTCAAAGCATGGACGGCGCTGGATTGCGCGAGGATGGTGAACGGCGGCGCCGCCGTGTATGCCGCCATTTGCGCGCTGCTTTTGCCGGGCGCCAGGGCGTAGGCGTATTTTGCGCCCAGCGGATTGACGCCGTGATCGAAGAGCAGCGTCAGGATGGGATTGGACTTTGTGGACGTGCTGCCATTCACGTTCAGGCCATTCCAGCTCCCGGTTTGAGTTTGGCGAATTCCCCGGACGGTTGGGCTGCCGGGAAAGTAATAACCGATGTTGTCGCACTGCGCCCAATGCAGGCCGGTCAGGAGCGTATTCCAGGCGAGCGCTGTTTTGGACGTGCCGTCGCTGAGCCAGAGCGGTGTATCCGAGCGCGGCAGCACGCGCTGATTGACGATGGTCTCGGCGGTGTTGGAAGACGGGCAGCGGACGTCCGTGCCGAGGCAGACGATTTCATTGTCGAAGAAGAACCAGCTTTTCTTTGCGGTCAGCGCTGTTTGGTTGGCGGCCAGATCCATCGCCGAAACGCCGCAGGCGCCCATCCACGTCCCGCCAACGAACGTCTTGGTTCCCTTGCCATATCCCTGTCCCGCCGTCAGCGTCTTGCGCTCGACGCTTGTTCCCGGAACGCGATTCCAATCGAGCGTGGCATAGGTGTTGGAGATATTGTAGTCGCTATAATTCGTCTGGAGCCACGTCGCGCCGTCGGATTCATGCCAGGATTTCTTACCCTCATTATTGACCAGCCGGATTTGATCTGCATGAAGCGCTTGGCCGCCGAGATGGCGTCGGTGCGGCGGGAATTGGCGACGTTGCCCAGGACCAGCAGCGACAGCGGTACGGTCATCTGCCCCTGGTCGCCACGCGTGAATTCGCGCCCCCGGCACGAAATCTCGTAATAGTTGCCGTAGATCATCCAGCGGCTGCCGTCGAGGATATAATTGGCCAAAGTTTCGACACTCGACGTGGTCACCTGATACGCGCTGTCCTTGGAAAAGAGCAAATAGCGGCTGACGTCCTCCCCGAAGCCGCGCCCGTAGCCGCCGTTATAGAGTTGCGCGCCGTGCTGATAGAAAGAGCCATCTTCTTTGATTCCCTCAGTCACTCCACTTTGCACCGCACATTCCAGTTCAATGGCTTGTTTGACAAGTGTCATCCGCGCCGCGTCGCGATCCATGAGCCCCAAATACATGTGGTTCATGGCGCTCCAAATACGGTTCTGGCCCGTATCCTGAATCGTAGATTTAATCAGAAAGGCCAGCGCATCGCGCGAGGCCGTGAAGCTCGTGGCGTTCACGAATCCCTGCATCAGCAGGAGCGAAGGGCCGAGATTATTCGGAACGCCGATTTCCCACCACCACCAGTTGCCCGGCAGTGGACAGCCGTTATATGCGACGTGTTTCTGCCCATAGTCCAGCGCCAGCGTGATCGAGGTTAGCAGCGCCGCCTGGTGGTAGCGGAAATAGGTCGGGATATTGTAGGCCAGCGTCATCGCGTAGATGCGGCTGTAGTGATTGCCGACGCTCCAGGCGCCCGACGGCGTCTCGCTGTAGTTGACGTCGCTCCAGCTACCGTCTTTCTTCATCGAGGCGATGGAGCTTTCGCTATAGTCCGCGGTCGTCGCCAGGTGATAGGCGCGGACGTTGCTGGTCATGATGTCGAAGTCGCTCGAGGCCTGGAGCTGCGCGTTTGCGGAAAGGGAAAGGACATCAAGGACCGCAAGGACCGCAAGGATTTTGAAATGAATTCTGGAATGGATTGAGAATCGAATCATGATGAAGATAAAGGGATGGCTGGAGCAAAATTGGCAAAAGAGCGGTATTCTTAAGAAGCGAGCATGATTAGGACTTCTATGAATATAGGAATTCATTTTGCGTATTTCGCGGCTTGATTGCAAACGGGGTGATAATATTCTGAATTGCGGGTGGGATCAAGCCTGGTATTTCTTTGGGGCGAAATGACGAGCGCCAACTAAAGTTGGAACTACGAACGAACTACAAGCGCCAACTGAAGTTGGAACTACAAACAAACAACGAGCGCCAGCTGGATTTTTGCGCAAATTCTCTTGTCGGCGGCGGTCCGCCGGGCGTAAACAATTGCAGGCGGAGGCAGCCCCGGCGCTTTCGAGGCCGGGAAAACGCCTTTTGGGAGGATGGCAAGAAGCGCGCGATGACGGCATACGACAAACCAGCCGACGTGTTGATCGTGGATTCGAGCATGGCGTGGCGCAACGCCATCGCGCAGACGTTGCGGCACAAGTTTTCGGGCATTTCCATCCGGGAAGCGGGTAATGGCGAACAGGCCCTGCAGATGGCGCTGACGCCGCCGGACTTGGTGATCACCGAGCTTTTTCTGCCCGGACTGAGCGGGTGGGATTTGCTGAAGCGGCTTCAAGCGCTCGAGACCACGCGCGATACGCCGGTCATCGTCATGAGCGAAAAGATGGATATGATTTCCGTCCTCCAGCTGGTTCGCAGCGGCGCCACGGCGATCCTGGTCAAGCCCTTCGGCATCGAAGAGATGCTTCAACGCGCGGAAAGCCTGCTGAGCCACAAAACAGACGGCGGCGGAACAAAGCCTTCCATCAAACCGCAACCGCGCAGCGCCGTACGCCGTCTGATTCGGGAGACGATTTATATCCGAATCCCGGTCAAATTGCTGACGCCGGAGGATATTTGCTTTGCCGCGCCGAAGTCCGTCCTGTCCGATGCCCTGGTGGAATGCGATTTTGGCGAAGTCAACCGGATGCTCGGCATGCCGCTGCCCGATGCGCCCGTTTCCTGTCAGATCCTGGGCCGCAGCGTCATTGGAGGGATAGACGTGGTCCGATTGCGCCCGCAAGAGCGGATCGAGAAACTGGCACAGGCGATCGAGGAGCAATTCCGGAAGATGGGCGCGCAAACCACGGTGCTGGCGCTGGGCGAGTTGACGCCGATGATCGGCATTCCGGCGCGCACGGCGGATATCAGCGCCTTGGGAATGCGGATTTTCGCGCCGTTGGAATTCGAGATTTCCGATGAAATAACGCTCTCCGTGCAACGCCTGCTGCGCCATCTTTTCTCGCGCAGCGTTTCCTATAAAATTCTGGCCAAAGTGGCGCGCTGCCAGAAAACCAGCGGCGGCTTCGAGATTGGCTTGCGCTTCAGCCAGACGCCGCCCCAATTGCTCAGCGACATTCTGCAGTGGACGGCAGTGGGGCAGACTTAGTGCTCCGACTCAGAATTCCGATCACGCAATTTCGAATATGAGCACCCAATTTTCCTATTCCTTCAAGGGCTTGATCGTCTGCGGGGCCAGCAGCGGCGGTTCCGATTTGCGGGATGGCGCTACGGGCGGCTTTGCAGCGTTTTTTTTGCCATTGTTTTTTTCCGATGACGCGGGCGGCTGCGTGGATGGCTTCGCCGGCGGCTTTGAAGGCGATTTTGCGGGCGAAGGCTTGGCGCCCGCAAACCGCGGATCCTTCTCTTCCAGCAGATACGGGGGCTCACGGTCGTCCGCCGAGCCGACGGGATAGGCCAGAATCTCAACCTCGCAGGGCAGCAGGCCGTCCTCGATCAGATTGATTCTTACCGCGGCGGCGTAGTTGAGGTCAATGATGCGGCCTTTGATCAGAGGGCCCCGATTGTTGATCGTGACAATGACGGAAAGATGCGAGCCTGCGGGGCTGCACCGCACGACGGTTCCGAACGGAAGCGTGCGGTGCGCGGCGGTCATCTCGAGCGATTTATAGGGCTTGCCCGCCGCCGTTTTGAGAATCTGCTGATAGTAAGAAGCCAGTCCCCGCTGCGGCGCATATCTCCGGCCCAATCCATGGTTGAGGATCAGCGGCTGTCGCTTGCCGACAACGCCGAGCGCCACATAGTCCGGATCGCCGGGATAGAGGATCGTCAAATGCTCTTCGGGGCGAAGTTCGGTCTCGGGGAAGATCGGCTCGGCCAGATTCGACCCTTCCCTGCCGGGCTTTTCATAAGACACATCCGGAATTTGCAGATCGGGCGGAAAGATAGATGGCTTTTCGCGGTGAAACAGGCGCGAGGGAAGGCAGCCGGCCGCGGCCGCCATCGCTACCATCAAACACGTCAGATGCAACGCAGTCAGGCGCATGAGCTTCATTCAGGATTTTCCGCCCTTGGCCGGTTTCGGTCCAATCCTGCAGCCCAGCTCCTGCATCCGGGCGCGGATCGCGTCCATGTCGCCCATCACCCGCAGGCGGTCTTCGCGCGTGGGATCGCGCAGCAGATAGCTGGGATGGAACGTCGGCAGCGCGGGGATGCCGCGATATTCGATCCACTTGCCTCTCATGCTGGTGATGGAAGCCGTCAGATTTCCGGTGAGGAACTTCAAGGCCGTCGCGCCCAGAAGGCAGATCACGCGCGGGGCGACCGTCTCGATCTGGCGTTCGAGGAATGGGCGGCAGGTCTCCGCCTCGTCCGGCGCGGGCGTGCGGTTGCCCGGCGGACGGCACTTGACGATGTTGCAGATATAGACCTGCGCGCGAGGCAGGCCCAGGTATGCGATCATCTGGTCGAGCTTCTGGCCCGCCCGTCCGACAAAGGGGCGGCCGAGGCGGTCTTCATCGAATCCCGGTCCTTCGCCGATGAACATCAATTCGGCCGATGGATTGCCTTCGCCCGGCACAACGTTGCGGCGGCCTGCATGCAAACGGCAGGCGATGCAGGCGGCCACTTCAGCGCCGATTTGCGCCACGCGTTGAGCCTGCTCCTGGCTTGACATTGACGATTGCGGATTGCGGATTGCGGATTGCGGATTGACGGCGGGCGATTGCAGATTGCGGATTGCGGATTGCGGATTATCGGAAAGAGATTGCGTATTGCGGATTGCGGATTGCGGATTGCGGATTGCGGATTGCGGATTAATGGAAAGAGATTGCGAATTGCGAATTGCGGATTGCGGATTAATGGCAGGCGGTTGGGGATTGGCGCCTGGCGATTGGGTATTGGCATTTTTAGGGGCGGATATGTCGTTACATAACTCCAAGGCCTGCCCCCTGGCTCCTACTCCCTGCCCATTGAATTCGGGCTTCGGAATCGTGAACTCGGAACTCGGAACTCGGAACCCGGAACTTGGAACTGTGAACCCGGAACTCGGAACCTGGAACTCGGAACTCGGCGCCGCGTCGCCGACCGGCGCCGCGAATTCCAGCCCGATGTCTTTCAGGAATCGCGCATAGCATTGCGCTTCCTGGAGCAATTCCTTGTAGGCTTCGGATGCCGTTGACATTGGCTTCGAGTCATCATTCGCTGGAAAAAATTAAATCTATCCGCTCATCAATAAGGAAAAACCCACATTCGGGACACGCGGACACCAATCCGAAAACACATTTTTCGAGCATCGTTTTTCAACGAACGATTCAGGCTTAAAGCGTCACTTCGAAGGTGAAGCGCAAATGGCGGAGCAACAGCGCACCACTCGCGCGGCGGATGGAGAATGCGATTTCCACCGGGTGTTGTCAACGCTCGAATTTTAACCCATGAAGTTTGACCCACCTCAACGCTGCTCAGAAATTGATCTACTCTATTGTTAGGAGGTGGCAAGCAGGGAATTTACTTCCTTTGGTTTTGAAGTACATTGAGAAACAGGGCTCTATCAAGCGGGCCGATGCAATGTCAGGCTAAAATTGAAAGACCCCCCATGAAGCGCTATGGATTATCCATGTCCAAGAACTCACTCTTCGAGCCGGTGAGACTGGGCTTGACAATGATTGGTTTGTTTGAATAGCCCCGCCCACAGATATGCCCCCACCATGGCTTCCAGAATTGCTGCAGCGCGACCGGGATGTGATGATTGACAGTCAGGGAACGAACCGCGGCCTGGGCCGTGCCGGCTATGGGCTGTTGATCGGCGTCCATGGTCGGACTGGCCATGAACCATCCAAAGATGCCGAAGTCGGCGTAAATGGCGCCGATATGGGGCGGACGGCGATGTCTTTCCGCGCCAACCGTCAACATCCACATTGTCGGAGCCGAAGTGGGAGAATCGCTGTATAGATCCGGAACATAGCCAACGCGTCCGCCTACCAGTACTGTTCCGCTGGTGAGCCGTTGCATGAAATAGCGGGAGGTGATGCGTCTGGTTGATGAGAAATTCTCGTCAATTTCAATTTCATGGGGATAATCAAAGTTATAAGGATTTTCATCCCGATCGCCATAGAGCAGCTCGGGATAGACGTTGCCACCCTTGGCCATAATCTTCATCGTGGGCGATGCTCTGCTGAAAAATGCCACGGGACAGACGTCGGACGCAAAAACGCGTTTGTCCCCTTTACCCAGGGTGAAAGTATTCGCATTGGCGCTGACCTTGACCATGATGCCCGCACTGTCGAGCGCATACGGGGCGATCGGGCCGCCGTTGGTTTTTATCTTCCAGATACCGAGTGACTGGATGGTGTCTGAAACCGCATCATCCTTCGCCCGCAGGATTCCGCCGAAGCTCAGCACCGTGCTCGTGGTTTTGTCCGGCAGTTCCCAATGATTGATCTTGGAATTTGTTTCGATGGCGGAGAATACCTGCCAGGGCGCGGCCAGATGCTTCAGGATCACGCCATTGAGCTGGAGTTTGCCCCAAACATCATAATCCATGGGAGAATCGGGATTAGTATGATAAATCCAGTCGGCCACATCAATGTTGGTGACGGCGAAGCGGTTGCGATTATCCAACGGCAGATCGAATTGTGGCGATGTATAGCCCGGCAGCTGCGAATCGGGAACCGCCGACATGCGCACGATTTTCAATCCTCCGCCTTTGCCGGTGTTGCCGGTGATGTTGATATTTTCAACATAGGAGTTGATGGCGGTGATTCGATAGACGGTCAGATTCACGTTCATCTGGCGAACATTGGCTTGCGTGTATAACCACCTCAGTCCGCCGACATCCGATTGGATATATTCAATCCAGGTCGGCATTTGGGTTGGATTAGCGCGATTGCGCAGGCCATAGATGGCCAGTGTGTCATTGGGGCCGGCATCCGGCGGAAGGACAATTCCGCGTCCATCCGGCGCCATAATGTCAGGGGTTGGGATGTGGCGTCTGCCGTTGATCTTATAGACAATCAGCCAGTCATTTCCAATGCGGCTCAGCGGCCAATGATACGTCGCTTTGAACACGATGGTTTGACTGCTCATCAGCAGTTGGGTCCTGGTGGCCGGAGATGGCAGAATCGTGTCGGGGACCGGCTGCCATGTCAGCGTGACGTCGCCGGCGGGAACCCCTGAAGTGACGGCGTTTCCGGAGCCGTTGTATGTAAGCCCCTGGCTGTCCACGAAAGACCAATGCGCCTCTTCGGGATCCACCTGGACGATGACGGTCCCGGTCTGCCGTTGATAGATTCCGGTGAAAGTAATGGTCGCGCCGGCCTTGAGCGACTGGGTGGCGGAGGCCGGTTCATCCCATTCCGCGAGCGGCGTCCAAACAATCGTATAATCTCCCGGAACCATATAATCAAACGTGGCCGAGCCTGAGCTGGCGAGAGTATAGCTGCTCGGTCCGGTCAACAACCATGCCGCGTTAGCGGGCGATACATTGACGATGACACGCCCGGTCGTTGGCTGATACACGCCAATAAATGTTACCTGGCCATCCTTGATGAGCGTCTGACTGGTGGGATTGGGCGATGGCGCCTCATAGTATGGCAATGATTCCCAGGTCAGCGCAATGCCGCCCGTCGGGATGCGCGGTATTGTCTGATCTCCCGCGCCTGTATGCGCCGCGCCGTCCCCGTCCGTGAAGGACCAGGTCGCGGAGGGCGGCGTCACCTGCACCACCACCGTTCCCGTCTGGCGCGCATAAACGCCGGCGAATGTAATAAGTCCGTTCTTTGTCAGGGTTTGCGAGGTGGACGGAGGCGCGTCAAAGTTTGGCAAGGCGCCCCACGCGATCGAAATCACGCCCGTGGGGACGCCGGTCGTGGTTTGATTGCCGGCGCCAACGTGAATCCCGCCATCGCCGTCTGTGAATGACCAGCTGACATTCAAGAGAGATTTGGCGACCGACTGGGTTGTAACAGTGACAACCACGGTTCCGGTCTGACGGATATAGATACCGGTGAAGGTTGTGACAGCATCCTTCGCAAGCGTTTGAGTCGTGGCAGCGGGAGCGTCGTAGTTCGCCAGCGTTCCCCAAGTCATGCCAATCGCGCCCGTCGGGATACCTTTCGTTGTCTGATTTCCGGCGCCCGCATGGACGTCGCCGTCGCCGTCCGTGAAGGACCAGGAAGCGGCGCCTGGCGTCACCTGAACCACCACCGTTCCTGTATGGCGGATGTAGATGCCGGTGAACGTCGTCACGCTATCTTTGGAGAGCGTTTGAGTGGTGGCGGCGGGAGCGTCATAGTTCGCAAGCGCGCCCCAAGTTATGCCTATTGCGCCTGTTGGGATGCCTTTCGTCGTCTGATTGCCCGCGCCTGCATGGACCGCGCCGTCGCCGTCCGTGAAGGACCAGGAAGCGGCGCCCGGCGTCACCTGCACTACGACAGTTCCCGTCTGGCGGACATAGGCGCCGATGAAGGTTATCACGCCGCCTTTTGCAAGCGTTTGAGTTGTGGCGGCGGGAGCATCGAAGTTCGGCAGCGGGCCCCAGGTTATGCCAATCGCGCCTGTTGGAACGCCTGACGTTGTCTGATTGCCGGCGCCCGCATGGACCATGCCGTCGCCATCCCTGAAGGACCATGTCGCCGTCGGTGGCGCCACCTGCACCACCACGGTTCCCATCTGGCGGACATAAATGCCGATGAAGGTTGTCACAGAATCTTTCGTGAGTGTTTGCGTCGTATTGGCGGGCGCGTCGTATCCCGGCAGCGCGCCCCAAGTCATGCCAATCGCGCCCGTCGGAACGCCAAGCGCCGTCTGGCTTCCGGCGCCTGCATGAACCGCGCCGTCGCCATCCGTGAAGGACCATGACGCGGTCGGCGGGGTCACCTGCACAACAACCGTTCCCGTATGGCGGATATAGATTCCGGTGAAGGTTGTCACAGAATCTTTCGCGAGCGTTTGCGTTGTATTGGCGGGAGCGTCATAGTTCGGCAGCGCGCCCCACGTCATGGCAATCGCGCCTGTCGGTATGCCCTTTGTTGTCTGATTGCCGGCGCCCGCATGGACCGCGCCGTCTCCGTCCGTGAAGGACCAGGAAGCGGCGCCCGGCGTCACCTGCACGACCACGGTTCCCACCTGGCGCGTATAAACACCCGTGAAAGTAATCGTACCATTTCTTGGCAGCGTTTGCGTTGTATCAGCCGGCGCGTCGTAATTCGGCAGCGCGCCCCAGGCCATGCTAACAGGACCAGCCGGGACGCCGGATCGCGTCTGATTGCCTGCGCCGGCATGAACCCCTCCGTCGCTATCGGTAAAGGACCATGTCGCGGTGGATGGCGTCACCTGGACGATCACCGTTCCCATTTGCCTCGTATAAACGGCGATGAAGGTCGTCACGCCATCTTTCGTCAGGGTGTGAGTGGTATCGGCGGGCGAATCATAGTTTGCCAATGCGCCCCACGTCATCGGAATCTCGCCCGTCGGGATGCCCGTCGTCGTTCGATTCCCGGCGCCTGGATGAGCAACGCCATCGCCATCCTTGAAGGACCACGTCGCGCTTGGCGGCGTCACCAAAACCACCACGGTTCCCGTCTGGCGGATATAGATGCCGGTGAAGGTCGTCACGGAATCTTTGGCAAGCGTTTGCGTTGTATTGGCGGGAGCGTCATAGTTCGGCAGCGCGCCCCAAGCCATGGCAATTGCGCCTGTTGGGATGCTTTTTGCGGTCTGATTGCCAACGCCCGCATGGACCGTGCCGTCGCCGTCCGTGAAGGACCATGAAGCGGCGCCCGGCGTTACCTCGACCACCACCGTTCCGGTCTGCCGGACATAGATGCCGATGAATGTTATAACGCTGTCTTTCACGAGCGTTTGCGATGTGGCGGCGGGAGCGTCATAATTGGGCAATGCGCCCCAGGAAATTGGGATATTGCCCGTCGGAACGCCCGTTGTTGTCTGATTGCCGACGCCGGCATGAACGACGCCGTCGCCGTCCCGGAAGGCCCATGAAGCCGTGACTGGCGTCACTTGCACCACTACTGTTCCTGTCTGGCGGATATAGATGCCGGTGAATGTCGTCACACCATCTTTCACAAGCGTTTGAGTCGTGGCGGCGGGACTGTCGTATCCCGGCAGCGCGCCCCAGGTTATGCCAATCGCGCCCGTTGGGATGCCAGAGGTCGTCTGATTGCCAACGCCTGCATGGACCCCGCCGTCGCCGTCAGTGAAGGACCAGGAAGCAGTCGGCGGCGTTACCTCAACCACCACGGTTCCTGTATGGCGGATATAGACGCCGGTGAAGGTCGTCACGGCGTCTTTCATGAGCGTTTGCGTTGTAGCGGCGGGGGCGTCATAATTCGGCAGCGCGCCCCAGATTATGCCGATTTCGCCCGTTGGAATCCTCGGGGTCGTCTGATTGCCCACGCCCGCATGGATTGCGCCGTCGCCATCGGTGAATGACCACGAAGCCGTTGGCGGCGTCACCTGCACCACCACGGTTCCCGTCTGGCGGGTATAGATACCGATGAAGGTTATGGTGCTGTCTTTCACGAGCGTTTGCGATGTGGCGGCGGGAGCGTCATAATTTGGCAATGCGCCCCAGGAAATTGGGATATTGCCCGTCGGAACGCCCGTTGTTGTCTGATTACCGACGCCCGTATGGACTACGCCGTCGCCGTCCCTGAAGGCCCATGAAGCCGTGGGCGGCGTCACTTGCACCACTACTATCCCTGTCTGGCGGATATAGATGCCAGTGAAGGTTGTCACATCGTCTTTCGCAAGCGTTTGCGTCGTGGCGGCGGGACTGTCGTATCCCGGCAGCGCGTCCCATGTCATGCCTATGGCGCCCGTTGGGACACCCTTCGTCGTCTGATTGCCAACGCCTGCATGGACCCCGCCGTCGCCGTCCGTGAAGGACCAGGAAGCGATAGGCGGCGTCACTTCAACCACCACGGTTCCGGTCTGCCGGACATAGATGCCGATAAAGGTTGTCACACCGTCTTTCACAAGCGTTTGCGTTGTGGCGGCGGGAGCGTCATAACCTGCCAGCGCGCCCCAGATAATTCCAATCTCGCCCGTTGGAATTCCCCGAGTCGTCTGATTGCCCGCACCCGCATGAACCGCGCCGTCTCCGTCCGTGAAGGACCACGAAGCGGTTGGCGGCGACACTTCAACCACCACAGTTCCGGTTTGGCGGGTATAAATGCCGATGAAGGTTGTCACCGAATCTTTCACAAGCGTTTGCGTCGTGTTGGCGGGAGCATCATAATTCGGCAGCGGGTCCCACGTGATCGCGATGTCCCCTGTTGGAATGCCCTTTGTTGTTTGATTGCCCGCGCCCGTATGGATAAATCCATCGCCGTCCGTGAAGGACCACGACGCTGAAGACGGCGTCACCTCGACCGCTACGGTTCCTGTTTGGCGGATATAAACGCCGTAGAAAGTGATCACGAAAATTTCGCGGCTTACCGACAGCGTCTGCGTCGAAGCGGGCGGCGTGTCATAGCCGGCCAGATCATGCCAGATGATTCCGATATCCCCTGTCGGCACATTGTTGTCAACCGTGCTGCCTGTGCCCGAGTGAATCACGCCGTCGCCGTCGGTGAACGACCACGAAGCGGACTCCGGCACAACGTTCACAATCACCGTTCCCGTGATACGCTCATAAATGCCGACAAAGGTCGTTACCTCATCCTTGGCCAGTATGTTTTCCGCATTGGCAGGCGAGCGGTAGTCGAGCAATGGATCCCAATAGATATCAATGGCGCCCGTCGGGACGCCCGTGGTCGTCTGATTGCCGGCGCCGGTATGGATCACGCCATCGCCATCCGTGAAAGACCACGTCGCGATTGAAGGCGTCACTTCCACCACCACAGTTCCCGTCTGGCGGACATAGATGCCGGTGAAGGTCGTCACGGAGTTATTGGAGAGCGTCTGGGTCGTGGCGGCAGGCGAATCATAGTTTGCCAGCGCGCCCCAGTTCATCCCGATCGCTCCCGTTGGAATCCCCGAGGTTGTCTGATTGCCCACGCCCTCATGGAGCGCGCCATCGCCGTCGGTGAAGGACCATGAAGCAGCGGCCGGCGTCACCTCGACTACCACGGTTCCGGTCTGGCGGATATAGATGCCGGTGAAGGTTGTCACAGCGTCTTTCACGAGCGTTTGCGTTGTTGCGGCGGGGGCGTCATAATTCGCCAGCGCGCCCCAGGTTATGCCAATCGCGCCTATCGGAATCCCTGGCGTCGTCTTATTGCCAACGCCCGCGTGAATCCCGCCGTCTCCGTCCGTGTAGGACCACGACGCCGTCGTCGGCGTCACCTCGACAACCACGGTCCCTGTTTGGCGAATATAAATGCCGATGAAGGTCGTCACACTATCTTTCACGAGTGTTTGCGTGGTGGCGGCGGGAGAATCGTAGTTTGCCAGCGCGCCCCACGTTATGCCTATCGCGCCTGTTGGAATGCCAGGCGTCGTCTGATTGCCCACGCCCGCATGGACCGCGCCGTCTCCATCTGTGAAGGACCAGGATGCGGCGCCCGGCGTTACCTCAACCACCACCGTTCCTGTTTGGCGAACATAAATGCCGATGAAAGTCGTCACCGCATCTTTTGCGAGTGTTTGTGTTGTGGCTGCCGGGGCGTCATAGTTTGCCAGCGCGCCCCATGTAATGCCAATCGCGCCGGTTGGAATGCCCGGTGTTGTCTGATTGCCAACACCCGCGTGGATCGCGCCATCGCCATCCGTGAAGGACCACGATGCCGTTGGCGGCGTTACATTGACCACCACCGTTCCCTTCTGGCGGATATAGATGCCGGTGAAAGTCGTGACATCGTTCTTGGCCAATGTTTGCGTGGTGGCGGCGGGAGCGTCATAGTTCGGCAGCGCCCCCCAGGTTATGCCAATCGCGCCCGTCGGAATACCTGGCGTCGTCTGATTGCCAACGCCGGCATGAACCGCGCCGTCGCCGTCTCTGAATGACCACGATGCGCTCGGCGGCGTGATCTCAACCACCACGGTTCCCGTCTGGCGGGTATAGACGCCGGTGAAGGTTGTTACATTGTTTTTAGCCAATGTTTGCGTGGTGGCGGCGGGAGCGTCATAATTTGCCAGCGCGCCCCACGTTATGCCAATCGCGCCCGTTGGAATGCCCGGCGTCGTCTGATTGCCAACACCGGCATGGAGCGCGCCGTCTCCGTCTGTGAAGGACCACGACGCGCTCGGCGGCGTCACCTGCACCACCACGGTTCCCGTCTGGCGGATATAAACACCGGTGAAGGTCGTCACAGCATCTTTCACGAGCGTATGCGTTGTGGCGGCGGGAGCGTCATAGTTCGCCAGCGCGCCCCACGTCATTGCGATCGCGCCCGTTGCGATACCCGTCGTCGTCTGATTGCCGACGCCCACATGAATCGCGCCGTCGCCATCGGTGAAGGACCATGATGCGGTTGGAGGCGTTACCTCGACGACCACGGTTCCTGCATCGCGTGCAAATGTCGCGGTCAACGCTTTGTCCGAATCCATAATGATGACGAGTGGATTGTCCATCTCCTGCCCCGGCGGGACATCGCCTTCCCAGCCCGTGAAACTGGCGCCGCTATTGGCGGTGGCCTGGATAGAAACGATGGTTGGATAGGGGAAGACCGGTCCCGAAGGCGTCGCCTGCGCGGCGCCATCGCCCTCCACGCCAAGGGTTAGAGTGAAATTGGGGATGTATTCATAAGCGCCGATGTCGAACGCGCTTCCGCCCAAATTAAGGGCGTCAAGCGGCCGCGTGGTTCCTTCGATATCCGCCAGCGGGGCGTCATATCCATAGGAGCTGCTGGCCGTGCCAACGTCAATGGCCGCCGATTGGGAAGTGATGTGATAATCCATGATCTGCCAGCGGAGCGTAATGCTGGTGGCGCCCGAAGCATCGCCGCAGATTTCGATCAGCGAGGCGGTATTCGAGGTGATCACAAACTGCATGGTCGTCACACCGTCGAAGGCGATCGGCTGGCCGACCAGTCCGCCCGGCGTTAGTACCGCTCCCGTCAGCGTCAGCAGCGTGCGAAACCGCGTAGTGTCCAAAATAGGCGCAAATGACAGCGTTCCATTCAAGCCCGGACGGAAGGCCGGATCGCCATCCACCGAATTCGTCGCGTTGGGCGCATTGGCGTCAATATCGGCGGCGCCGGTAAGAATCGAACCGGAGGCGGTATGGTAATCTCCATCGGGATTATTGTAAAAGAGGCAGTTTTCCAGGGATATCCATGTTGTGTAACCCGGGATGTCGTTCTTCCCCGCGAGGTGGTTCTCTAACGATCGCGGCAAATAAGCGGCGGGAGGGGGGGAGGTGAATTCTTCATAGATGGCGTAGCTCATGTTGTTCACGAAGGCGGTGTTGATGATGGTGACGTTGGCGTAGGTGTCGCCGGCCGCGATGCCACCTCCGGAAAAGGCGCCGTTATCGCTGATGGTGCAGTTGATGATCGCAACGCTTCCGTTGTTCGCGCAATACAAAGCGCCGCCATCCGCCGGGTATCCAGGCAGGACGTTGAACGCCCAGTTGCCGCTGAAAATGCAGTTGATATACTGGTCCGAGGAATACTGGCCCACATAGGCCCCGCCACCATAGGATTCCCAGTTGCTGGAGACGCTGTTGCCATTGATCGCGCAGTCGCGAATGATGGCCGCGGAGTTCTCAGAATAAATGCCGCTGCCGCAGCGCGGATTGGAGAAAAGATTCAGAGGCGCCGTTATATTGCCACCGATCACGCAACTGGTAACGACCGGCGACGAATTTTCCATGTACAATCCTGCGCCCAAGCTGCAGGAGTGATTTCCAATGATCAGGCAGTTGATGATGTCCGGGGAGGAGGACAACAGCGCGATCCCCGCCCCTCCGTCGCCGCCATAGTATTCCCATGACCAATTGCTGGTTATCGTGCAATTGGCAATGGTGACGGTAGTTCCCAAATTATTGCAGATGATTCCGCCTCCCATTTTATCCGCGCTCCAGGGCAGGGCAGAAGAACCCATCAAATCCGGATCAGCCGGCTGGCCTAGCCCCATCTGGGCGCCTTCCGCCATGCCACCCATGATGGTGAAGCCGTCTATGCAGGCGCTTGAGATGCCATCCATGATCACGGTATGCAGGGCGGACGGACCGTAACCGGACAAGCCCGAACCTGAGCGCGAACCATCAATCACGGTCACATTGGCTTTCACATTCCGCTGTTCGAAGGCCGTCTCATTGCCCGCAAATCCGCCATACAGGTGGACGCCGTCCGGAATCGAAATGGCTTCATAATACGTACCCGCGGCCACCCAGACTTCGGGAACTCCAAAGCTGCCCGCGAGAGTGAGCGCTCCGGTAATGTCCGGGGCGGCGTTGGCCCAATCCTCGCCCGTGCGATTCCCGGCGCCGCCAAGCGTTACGTAAATGCGGCTCGCCGAATAGCTGGTCACGATGCGCGCAGCGGCGTCCGCGGTGGTTTTGACGCTTTCCTCGAAGCCGGCGTAGTCCGTGGCGATGGTATAGAATTCGTAGTAACCATCCCCCGGCGCCGAGGCGGTAAAACTGATCGGAGACCCTGTATAATCTCCACCGTATTGCGTCCAGGGCTCGCCATCCTTGCGGTAGAACAGATGAACGTACCGCACGCCGGAATCGTTATCCGTCGCGCTGTATGGCACATCGAAAACCAACGCCGTTTGAAAGAAGGGCAAATCCACTACGCTCGAAACCGGCCTGAGCGAATCCGAGGGCAAGTACGAAGGATCCGCTTCATCCACGCCGATATCCGCTTTGCCGTCCGATCCGGGACGCGCATCGCCTTCAAAGTCCAAGGCAGGCGCGCCAACGGTCGTCCCCGTATCAATCGCCGCCGAGCCGTTGCGCAGATGGTAGTCCGCGATCTTCCACGCGTCGCCGTCATGGGCGATATTCAGGCCGGTATCGGTAATGTTGCCCCAGACCATGATCGTTGTGGCTGTGTTCGAGGTGATCAATGATTCGCGCGTTTGCGTGACGTCGGCGTTGATGAGCCGCCCCGCCAGCGCGCCGGGCGTCAGGCTCACGCCCGCAATAGTGAACGAAGTCTGATTGATGGAGACGTTATAATAAGGCGCGCCGCTCAGCATTCCCGTCGTCGCCGCCGGGCCGTCCATCAGGAACATTGGATCGCCCGATATATTATTCGATGCGGTGGGCACATTCATATTGATATCAGGCGCGTTGGTATAGAACCACCACCAGCCATAGTAATACTGAGCGTAATCGTCGAGATTGCCATAGAAGAGGCAATTCGACACCGTGGGCGTGCCGCTGCCGTTCAGTTCATAGATTGCGACGATGCTGTTGTGGGTGAAGATGGTGTTCGTGAGCTGGGGGTGCGCGTCATTGACGCAAAGCACGCCGCCGCCCTTATCCGAATAGTTGCCCTCGAATACGCAGTTCGTAACCGCCGGCGAGGCGTATTCGCAATAGAGCCCGCCGCCCCTGGAAACCGCCGTATTCTTGCTGATCGTGCAATTCATTGCAGTAGGCGCGGAATTGCTAAAACAGCACAATCCGCCGCCGTAATAGACGGCGTAATTGTCGTCAATGACGCAATTGCTGATTTCGGGGGATGAGCCGGCGTCGCACAGTATTCCGCCGCCGCATTGGTTGGCCGTATTGCCGCTGATCACGCAATTGCGAATGGCGTTACTGGCGTCCGCGCCGCTGCAAAAAATGCCGCCGCCGTTGAAATCGGAAAATCCATTGGCGGCCCCCCCCACAATCGCAAAGCCGTCGAGCGCCGTTGAAGTGACGGTGTCCAGTTTGACCACATGATATGCCGGCAATCCCAAGCGCGCCATCGTGCCGTTGATCACCGTGACGTTGGCCACCAGGCTGCGCTGTGTAAGCGTGGTCTCCGTTCCTGCAAAACTGCCATAAACGGTCACGCCGGATTTCATAACCAATGCCCCGCTCGCGTCGCCTAATGACCGGTCCTCGCTATAGATGCCCGCTTTGACCCATACCTGCGAGCCGACGCCAGCCGTATTGATGCCGGCCTGGATCGTCTTTTTCGCAGTGGCCCATGTTGCGCCGCTGCCCAAATCAGTCGCCTGAGCGGCGTCCACATAAACAATCGGCGGGGGAGGATCAAATACGCCCGCCCTCGCGGCGCCTCCCAACAACAGTTGCGCCCCTGCTGCCGACATCACTGCGACCATCAAAGATCGCGCGCAAATATAGTTTCGCCATGCCATAGTAATCCATTCTCCTCCCGTAGGGATATCCCGGAGATCCTTCAACGCCATACAATGCGGTTGCTTTGGATCTTTTTTTTGATAGTTTCTTTTTGAGGAATGTTAATAGACAAAGTAAAAGAATTCAAAGGAAATTTTTCATTAAAGGCGCCTTATTTGTCAGCCAGAAGTCCCGATGAATATCTTCACCGTTTTCAGATGTATTCTGGCCTGACTTACGCAATTCGCGCTGCCCGCTTGTCCCCCCGCGCGCGGGAATTGTCGGTCATTACCACAGGATTGGGATGAACGAATTGCGAACGGTTTCGGAGATTTTTCAGAACTGGCATACGGCAGTCACGGCGTCCGAGGGTTGGCAAGATTCTGGCAACATTGCGGAAATGGCGATTGCAAGCAATTAAGTTGCCGAAGGTTACGGCAAAAAGAGCATCAGCTTCAAGGTTTCTGGCGGAGAGGGTGGGATTCGAACCCACGGTAGAGGTTAACCCCCTACGACAGCTTAGCAAGCTGCTGCCTTCAGCCGCTCGGCCACCTCTCCGCGTTTTTGGAAGGGAGTTGCCGTTTCTTGCGGCCAAACAAGAAAAGTATTTTACCGGCGCCGCTCCGCGGGAATCAACTGTTTTTTAACGGCCAATGCAACCGAAAATGCCAAGGGGTGATTTTTCGGATGACGGGGCTGCCGCTTTTGGGGTACAAATCACCCCGCCGAATTCCGCCGGCAGGCGGAAGCGGGGGAACCAGGTTTGTGGGGGCGTATCGCTTTTCTATAGCGTAGGGCACTCTTCGGCCCGAGCCCGTCAGCTAACCTCGCAGGCATCGGAGAGGAGAACCTCCCCAAGCGGAGGAGCGCTCCTTCCGCTATCTCTTGCGCGGGGATGTTATGTCATGTCTTCACCTGAACCATCCGGCGGCGCTTCAAGTCCTGGGCCTGGCGATGAAGGCAAGCCGTTTGCCTCCAAGATCAAGCGCCTGGTCATCGGCGCGCCGCGAGATATCCACGATCGTTCCATCTTTCATCGAATATCATTAGTAGCCCTTTTGGCTTGGATCGGGCTGGGCGCCGATGGGCTGTCTTCGTCCTGCTACGGCCCTGAAGAGGCATTCCGGACTCTGGGCGCGCACACCTATCTGGCCATAGGTCTGGCCTTGCTGATGGGGTTGACCGTCATGGTCATCTCGGCTGCCTATAGCCGCATTATCGAGGAGTTCCCCAGTGGCGGCGGCTATTTCGTAGCCACCAAGCTCCTGGGTCCCAAGATCGGCGTGATTTCCGGCTGCGCCCTTCTGGTGGACTATGTAATGACCATCACGGTTTCCATTGCCAGCGCAGGCGATGCGCTGTTCAGCTTCCTTCCCCCGTCCTGGGCGCCGTTGAAATATGAAGTCGAAATCGCGCTCATCATCGGCCTGACGATCCTCAACATTCGCGGCGTCAAGGAGTCCGTGTTGATTTTGACGCCGATTTTTGTCATTTTTTTAATCCTGCATGTCTTCCTGATTGTGGGCGGAGTGGTTGTGAAAGCTGGCGACGTTCCCCAAGCGGCGGCGGCGGCGAGTTCGGGTTTTCGCAGCGGTTTGACAAACCTGTCGCTCGCGCTTACCGCTTCCGGCTTGCTGCTGTGTTATCTGCTTTGGAACGTAAGCCCCGTCGAGGGCAAAACGCTGAACGCCGTCTTGGTTGAGCGCTTCACGCAAGGGATGCCCTTGGCGCCGGTCATTATTGTTGCGACGCTGGTTTCCGAGGGCGCATTGCTGATTGTCGGCGCGCTGGCGGGATTCATTGGCGGCCCGCGCATCCTCGCCAACATGGCAGTGGACGGCTGGATACCACGGCGGTTTGCGGCGCTTTCCGAGCGCCTGACCACGGAAAACGGCATTCTGCTGATGGGCGCCGCCTCGATCGCCGCGCTCGTTTATACGCATGGTGACGTCCGCCAGCTGGTGATCATGTACAGCATCAACGTCTTCCTGACGTTTTCGCTCTCGATGTTCGGCATGGCGCGCCTGTGGCTGGGACGGCGCAAGGAAGCGGCGCATTGGCGGCGTAAGTTCCTGCTTTTTGCCATCGGCCTGGCGCTGTGCGGCGCCATCCTGGTGATCACGATCTTCGAAAAATTCAGCGAGGGCGGGTGGATCACGCTCCTTGTGACGGGCGTTCTGGTTGTCTTGTGTCTGCTGATCAATCGCCACTACAAGCTCGTTGTCCTCAAGCTGAAGGAAATCTACAAGCAACTGGAGGCGATTCCGGAACAGCCCGGCGTTCAGGCGTCGCCGTTCGATCCCTCGAAGCCGATCGCCGCCGTGCTCGTCGCCAGCTATAGCGGGCTTGGCATCCATACGGTCCTGAATATTTTCCGCCAGTTTCCGGGGCTGTACAAGAACTTGATTTTTATTTCCGTCGGGGTTGTGGATTCGGGCGAGTTCAAAGGCGAAGGCGCGATAGACGCGCTGCGGGAGCGGACGGAAGCCACGCTTAAAAAATACGAAGAGCTGGCGCGAAACCTGGGTATTCCCGCGATCAGCCGATTTGCGCTCGGCACGGACGCCATGGCCGAGGCCGAGCGGCTGTGTCTCGACATCGCGCGCGAATTCCCCAGCACGATGTTTTTCGCGGGCAAACTGGTCTTCCAGCGCGAGAAATGGTATCAGCGGTTGTTGCACAACGAGACCGCGTTCTATCTTTCCAAGCGGCTCAATGAGTCGGGCCGCATGATGGTTGTTCTTCCGGCAAGGGTGACGTGAGGGGGGGAGGGCAGGGACCTAAGGGACCCAAGGGACAAAAGGGACAACGGAAAGGGCGCAAATGACCACTTAAAGCGGTAGGGGTCTGGGGATAATCTTCATTTTTATGGTCGCGATTTTTTTTCCGAGTTAGCGAGCAAGTTTTTTAGTTTTACTGCGACTTACTTTTTAAGGGCTTTGATCTTTCATGTTTTTCCTAGAACCAATACTGAAAGCCTGGCGCATGAATCGCGTTTCTTCTTGTCTGCGAGTCGCGCTGGCGCCGGCGCTGGCCGCGCTGGCCGTCTCGTGCTCAGAGTTGGGCAACTACAACGATCAGATGGCCGGCGTGCGCGGCGCTTTTGCGGCGGGTCAGAATCAGACGGCGCGCAGCTTGATGCTCGAACGGATGGAAGGCGGCGGCAAAGGGGAGGGAAGGCTCAACCCCTGGCTCGAGTTGGGGATCATTGACCACACCGCCGGCGCTTATGAGCAAAGCTCGAAAGACCTGCAAACAGCCGGACGCATTGTGCGCGAGTTTGAGAACCGCGCCGTCATCAGCGCGCGGGACGCCGCGGGAGAAGCCGCCACGATGGTGATCAACGAGCGCGCGCAGCCGTATCAGGGCGAGGCGTTCGAGAAAACGCTGATCCATACCTTCGACGCCGTGAATTATATGATGCGCAACGACTGGGAGGGCGCGGCGGTCGAGGCGCGGCGCGGATACCAGCGCCAGGAAGAAATCGCCAAACGCTGCCAGAGCGAGCTGGAGGAAGCGCGCAAACAGGCGCAAAGCCCGAACCCGCAGGCGACTTATGATCAGGCGCAGGTGATGAAGAATTACGAGAGCCAGTTCGCCAACCTGCGTCCGGTGGCGTCGCGCGTCGCAAACGCCTATCAGAACGCCTTTACGAACTATATCTCGGGGGTGATCTTCAACGCGCACGGCGACTACAATGACGCCTACATCGAACTCAAGCGGGCCGATCAATGGCGTCCGGGCGCGCCGTGCCTCGGGCCGCTGCTGATCGAAACCGCGATGAAAGGCGGCTTCCCGGAAGACGTGAAAAAGTGGGAAGCCAAGTATCGCCTCAACAGCAAACAGGTAATGGATTGGGCCGGGCGCAATCCGTGCGAGGTGATCGTCATCTTCGAAAACGGCTGGGCGCCCGTCAAAGAGCAGATCAAGATCCCCATCCCAACGCCGCACGCCATCGGCACGCTGGCGCTGCCGCGCTATGAGCTGCAGGGCGGCTTCGCGCAAACGCTGCGCGTGTCGGCGGGCGGACAGCAAGGCGCCACCGACCTGATGGGCGACATCGAAGGCCAGGCCGCGCGCTGCCTGCTCGACCGGATGCCGTATTACGTCATCAAAGGCGCCCTGCGCGTGGCGGCGCGGCTGGTGGCCGAGAACATCGCCGCCGAACAACGGCGGCGGGATGCGCGCAAACGCGGGCAGAATGACGATCTGGCGCAGGCGCTGATGTTCGCCGGCTTCACGGCGCTCAACATCATCGTCGAGCAGGCCGATCTGCGCGCATGGACGCTCCTGCCGAAGAATTTGCAGGTGGCGCGGCTGCGGCTTCCCGAAGGGGCGGCGACGTTTGCCCTTTCGCCCGAAGGCGGTCAGGCGTATGGTCAACACAACGTCACGATGAATTTGCGCCGGAACCGCCCGAACGTAATTCTTGTTCGTTCGACGGGCGGCGCCGTCATCGTGCATACGAACGACAAATAGTTAGTAGTTCCACCGTTAGTAGTTCTACCTTTAGGTGGCGCTTGTAGTTCCACCTTCAGGTGGTGTTTGGAGTTCAATCTTCAGATTGCGCCTCGCAAAAATTTTTGCGGCAAGATTTATCGCCTGCCCGTGACTATAAGAAATAGGCAATCCCACCCAAGAAAGGCCAATATCATGCAAACCCGCAAACAAACGCATAACCAAACCCATAAGCAGAGCTGCTTTATGGCGGCGCTCGGTCTTGCGCTCACCCTCAGCGCCGGCGTTCTATTTTCAGGCTGCAATACAAGCCCCAACACCATGGTGGGACAATCGGGCCAGGGCGGATTGAATGCTTATGTCAACATCGCCAATCGCAGCCTTCAAAAAGACATCACGCTGGTCAACGCGCTCTCGAAGGAGACCAACGGCTTTCTCGTGGCGGCGGTGACGCTCAAGAGCCATGTGAAAAGCACGCAGGAGTTTGAATACAAATTCCAGTGGTTTGATGCAAACGGCCTGGAGATTCGCGATGTAAAAACCCATTGGCAGCTCGACCGCATTTTTGGCTATGAGGAAAAACAGCTGCAAGGCATCGCCCCGACGGAATTGGCCGCGACGTTCAAGCTGATGATCCGCGAGCCGCAGCCGGTTACGCGCTAATCCCCGAAATGACCTATAAAAGGAACAAGTAAGCTGAAGTATTGAGCAAATGCCATTGACAAAGCGCCGAGCGTGGTAATAGCATTACCACACCTTGTCAAAAGGAGCGCTAAATATGTTTGGCGATTTTATAAAAAAGCGCCGGCTTGAACTGAACCTTTCTTTGCGCGCGTTTTGTCTCAAGACGGGAGAAGACCCGAGCAACTGGAGCAAAATGGAAAGAGGAATACTAGGTCCTCCTGAAGACTACACTCGGCTGCTGCAAATTGCGCGTAATTTGGAGTTCGAGGATGGTTCTGAAGATTCACGGCATCTGTTTGATCTGGCTAGCGCTGACCGGGGACGCATTCCACCGGACATCATGAATGAAGCGGAATTGGTTGCCAATTTGCCGGCGGTCTTCCGAACCATGCGTGGTGAGTCGCCCACCGAAGAGGAGCTAATCCGGCTTGCGGAGATTTTCCGTCGCGAAAGGACAAAGCGATAATGCGCGGCTTCCCGAAAAGCGTCTCGCGCTTTTCCAGGACGGACATTCAAAAGCAGGCGGATGATTTTCGAGCCAAGCATTGGCCGTCAGGCGCGTTGCCAGTTGATATTGAAATAATCATAGAACGCTTGGGCATGGATATTGAGCCCTTGCATAATCTCAAAGAATCTTGTGATATCACAGCATGTCTCTGCCCGGATTTAAAAACAATCGCTGTGGATATGTCCACGATGATGGATCAAAGGCAGTTGGTGTATTATCGTTTCTCTTTGGCGCATGAAATTGGGCATCTAATTTTACATAAAGATTTTTTTGAATGGCAATACGCACAGAATCTTAAAACGATTTCCCAATGGATCGAATTTGTAAAAGAAGCAAACAATAATTTATTCCCGGATTGTGCTGAGTCTGATGCCAATGAGTTTGCCGGACGATTGCTTGTTCCCAGAGACCAATTGAAAAAAGAAACAGAGCGCCTGCTCTCGCAAATATCCAAGGAGGATCTTGCTCAAGCGTCAGATGACGCGGTGCGCAAACATATCGCATCGCGAATCTCCAGGCCATTTTTAGTGAGCTCGCAAACCATTGCTATTCGTCTTGAAAGAGAAGGTTTGTATCCATAACCTGTATCCATAACCAATTCCCAAGGAGTGAATTTTATGAAGAAGAACAAGCTTGTAACGATTTTGTTTGCGTTGTCCTGCGCTTGCGCGGCGCTGATCGGCTGCGCGCCGACCGTGTCGTATCAGGACCCGCAGGCCACCGAGACGGTCAACATTGATTTCGGGCGAACCGATCTGCAAATGATCGCCAATCAGATGATCAGTTCGCTGCTGAAGTCAGGGGTTATTGCGGAAGGGCAGCGGCCGGTGGTCTATTTCCAAGGCGTCCGCAACGTCACGGATGAGCACATTGACACAAAAAACATTACGGACAAGATCAAGGTCGCGCTCGTGCAAAGTAACAAGTTCCGGGTCACGGGGGCAATGGAAGTCCCGGATGAAATCCGCCGGCAGGTGGAATATCAGACGGGTTCCGGCATGGTTAGCGCAGATAAGGCCGTGCGCATCGGCCACCAGATTGGCGCCAAATACTGTCTCTATGGCGACCTGACGAGCATCCGCAAAAGCGCCGGTCGCGTCGAGGACGTCTATTTCAAATTCACGCTCCAGCTGATTAACATAGAATCCGGCGTGCTCGAGTGGGCGGAGGATAAAGAAATCAGCAAAGGCCAGCGCCGCGCGTGGTTTGGCGGCTGACGGATTTGAGCCATAAATTCAGCAACGTGATTTTGCCTAAGAGGCGACAGGAATGCGCTCGGAAACGGCGCCAGCTTTTGGAGTAAGGTGGCTCGCCGCCTTCCTTTTGGCGTTTCAATGGCCTTGGCGCTAAAAAGAAGGCGGCAAGCCACCTTACTCCAAAAGCTGGCGCCGCTCCTATCCGCATGAATCTACTTTATTAAAGTATACGCCCCCACCGACGCCATGCCGGTGGGGGCCTTTTTTTGAATCAATCGCTTGAGCTATTCTGCAGCTTCAGGCCCTGCTGCTTCCGACGAGGTTGAGGGCGGCGGCATTGCGATGCGGCTGGCGCCGGCGGCAAATAATTTCGCGCGCAGCAGGCCGTCAATCTTGCCGCGCACGTCGGGATGATCTATCAGGAATTGCTTGGTGTTCTCGCGTCCCTGGCCGAGGCGTTCGCTTTCGAAGGAGAACCAGGCCCCGCTCTTCTCGATGATCTGATTGGCTACGGCCAGGTCCACCAGGTCGCCCTCGCGCGAGATGCCGAAGCCGTACATGATGTCGAATTCGGCGTCGCGGAAGGGAGCGGCCATCTTGTTTTTGACGATACGCGCGCGGGTGCGGTTGCCTATGCTTTGAGTTCCATCCTTGATGGCGCCGATCCGGCGAACATCCAGGCGCACGGAAGCGGCGAATTTCAGGGCGCGTCCGCCGGGCGTGGTCTCATTGCTGCCGTACATCACGCCGATTTTTTCGCGAATCTGGTTGATGAAGATCAGGCACGTCGAAGAACGCGACACGGCCGGCAGGAGCTTGCGCATGGCCTGCGACATCAAACGCGCCTGAATGCCGACGAAGGCATCGCCCATTTCGCCTTCGATTTCCGCGCGCGGCACCAGGGCGGCCACCGAATCCACGACGACGATGTCCACGGCGTTGCTGCGCACGAGCGTTTCGACGATGTCCAGCGCCTGCTCGCCGGTGTCGGGCTGGCTGATGAGCAAATTGTCGAGGTTCACGCCGAGCGCCTGCGTATAAACCGGGTCAATGGCCTGTTCGGCGTCAATATAGGCCGCCGTTCCGCCCGCTTTCTGGGCTTCGGCGACGGCGTGCAGCGCCAGCGTGGTTTTGCCCGAGGATTCCGGACCGAAGATTTCGATCATGCGTCCGCGCGGGTAGCCGCCGACGCCGAGGGCCAGGTCAATCGAAAGCGCGCCCGAGGGGATGACGGAGATGCCGTCGGACAAGCGCCCCTCGTTGAAGCGCATGATGGAGCCTTTGCCGTACTGCTTTTCAATTTGCGAAAGCGCCAGATCAAGCGCCTTGAGCCGGTCGTCTTTGGGGTCGGAATTTTTAGCCATGAAATAATCTCCCGATTATGATTTGAAATTTGTTTTTGCAGCATCATTGTTTAAGGTCGCAGTTTGCGACCTTAAAGAGGCGTATTCCTCTTGATTTAATTGAAATGCAAAATCTTGTATAATAATGTCATCGCTGAAAAGCGTTGCTCGATCAGGGGATGCGGTTATCAACCCAGCTCTTTGTCAATCCGCGTAATCAGGCTGTTGATGCGCTTTTCAGCCGAGGCCAGGGTGGCGCTTTGTTGTTTTGACGCTGAACCGACGCCGTCGCGTTCCTGCATCAATTCATGCGCGACGTCCAGACCGGCCAGGACGCTCCGCTGCAAATTGGGACCCGTCCCGCCCGCTTTTTGGAGCGCGGAAATTTTTTGCTCCAAGTATTGGGCAGCGCGTTTGACGCGCTCGATCTCCGGCTCCTCGACGCGCAGCCGCAAGACTTCGCCCAAGATGGTCAGTTCCAGCCGCTGTTTCTCGCTCATCCGGCTCTGGATCCTTCCAGTTGCGAGATTTCTTTCTCGATATCCTCGACGCGGTCAAGAATCGTCTTCAGCTTATTGCGCACGACGTTTTCCTTGTTCTCGAAGCCTTCCATCTTTTCGCGCAGGCCGTCCGCCTGGCTGCGGATGGCTTCGGATTCGCCGCGCGACGCGGACAGCTGTCCTTGCAAAGCGCCGACTTGCTCTTGCAGCGCATCGCCCTTGGACTGCAAGGCGCGCAGTTGTTCGTGAGCTTTCTTGACTTCGGCCTGCATTTCGCTATTTTGCTTGACGATGTTTTCCTGTGTCTCCAGGTCTTGTTTCAGGGTTTGATTTTCCTTGCGCAAATGCTGGATTTCATTGCGCATCTGACGGGCGCTGTCAATCAGCCGGCCTACCTTCACTTCCAACTCGTCCACACGATCCAACATGCTCAGTAGCTCCTTGTCTCATCTGTTGGTCCCATCCCTGACAGCTGACGGGCGCCAGCGTATCAATTCAGGCGTGAGCTTCGCCGTCCCTACCGGGCGATTGCAAGCCCATTTTTAGGGGGGGTCAGGGGTCAGGGGTCGGGGGTCAGGGGTCAGGGGTCGGGGGTCAGGGGTTGGGGGTTGGGGGTCAGGGGTCAGGGCTCGTGGTTCGTGATTC
>JAPLSP010000463.1 GCA_026398575.1 Candidatus Sumerlaeota bacterium
CTTGCCAGACTACCATCGAGTCATCCCTGTTCGTTCATTACCGCGTCATCCACGCGCCGCAGGATGTTTTCGCCTTGCCTTCGCTGCCTGTGCCGAACAGAATTTTATGTGCCCATTTTGCGCGGCTAAAGGCATACGAAATGTTGAATAATTAAATTCACCCTCCCACGTGATGCTCCACGGATCAAATTTCATTTCCACTTTAAAACGCGCGGTGTTTTTTTTCTGCTCTAGTTGCGACTTTATATCCTTAGGTTCCCATTCTCTTTCTTGGAACCACTGTCTGACATTGCCGGACATCATTTGGGCAAGAAAGCTGATCGCTTGCAAGATGGAGCTTTTCCCTGAGCCATTTAGGCCAACCAGGCATGTGAATTTCGGCAAATGAATATCGAAGTTCACCAGGGATTTGAAGTTATCAAACTCCAGCCGCGTTATCATTGCATCCCTCCTGCGCGCGGGAATCACACATCGAGATTCTTCACCTGATCCGCGTTGCGCTGGATGAAGAGGCGGCGCGGCTCGACCTGGTCGCCCATCAGCAGGGTGAAGATGCGCTCGGCTTCGTGGGCGTCGGTCAGGGCCACTTGCTGCAGGCGGCGGACGGAGCGGTCCATGGTGGTTTGCCAGAGTTCGGTCGGGTTCATTTCGCCCAAGCCTTTGTAGCGGCTGATCATCATGCCTTTTTGGCCCAGCGCTTTGACTTTGTCGAAGGCGTCTTCAAGGGAATCGGCCTGATGCTCGTCTTCGCCGATGAGGATTCCGAAGAAGAACGTTTTTTCGTCGTCCAAGGTCTGCGCCAGCTCGGAGATGGGTTTCGCGAAAAGATCATCAGACGAGACGCCGGACTTCGCAAGGCGCTTCAATATCTCTTCCACTTGCGCGGCTTCGGGCAGTTCAACCGCTTCATAGGGCGCTTTGAATTCTTCCTCTTCCGTGTCCGCCGAGTCGCCTTCAAGCATATCCGCTTGGACGGCGGTGGACTTTTTAGCCCCATTGCCGTTTTCGCCGTTTCTGGCCGCGACGTCCGCGCGCGCCTTTTCAGTGATTTCGTCCTCTTTCTCCAGGCGTTCTTTCTTGTCGTATGTGAAGTACTTTTGGCCCTCATAAAAAATACAGCAAATCGGCATCTTTCCGCTTGCGTTCTGCTTTCCCAGCATCTCTTTGATCGTGACGCCTTTGCGCGACAGCTGCGCCGTCAGCGCGCGCAATTTAATCAAGCATTCCATCAGTGAACGCACCTGAGCCTTGCCGGTAACGACTTGTTTTTGCGTGCCTTTTCCAATACGAATGCTGACTCCTTCGACCGCCTGATCGAGCAGGTAGTTGTCCAATTGCTCGTCGTTGTCGAGATAGAATTCCTGTTTGCCTTTCTTGACGCGATACAGCGGCGGCTGGGCGATGTAGATATTCCCGCCTTCGACCAACCCGCGCATGTGCCGGAAGAAAAACGTCAATAGCAGGGTGCGGATATGCGCGCCGTCCACGTCGGCGTCCGTCATGATGATGAGCTTGCCATAGCGCAACTTGGCCAGATCGAAATCCTTGCCGATCCCGGTGCCAAGCGCCGTCACGAGGATACGTATCTGCTCACTGCCGAGGACGCGGTCAAGGCGTGCCTTTTCCACGTTTAAAATCTTGCCGCGCAATGGAAGGATCGCCTGAAAATGGCGGTCGCGCCCCTGTTTGGCCGAGCCGCCCGCCGAATCGCCCTCAACGATAAAGATTTCCGTCAAACTTGGATCGCGCTCCGAGCAGTCGGCCAGTTTGCCGGGCAGCGCTCCGCCGTCCATCACGCTCTTGCGCACCGTGTCGCGCGCGCGCCGCGCCGCGATCCGCGCCTGCGCCGCCATCAAAACCTTGCCGATGATCTTCTTGGCCACGGCTGGGTTTTCTTCCAGGTATTCGCCCAGTCCTTCGTTCACGATCTGCGTGACCAAACCTTCGACTTCCGGATTGAGCAGTTTACCCTTGGTCTGTCCCTCGAATTGCGGCTCGGTGATCTTGATCGAAATGACGGCGGTCAGGCCTTCGCGCACGTCGTCTCCCGTCAATGTGCCGTCGGTTTTTTTCAGCAGGTCATTGCGCTGCGCATACACGTTGAGCGTGCGCGTCAGAGCGCTGCGGAAGCCCGACAGATGGGCGCCGCCGTCCCGATTGGCGATGTTGTTGGCGAAGCAAAAAATCGTGTCGTTGTAGGAATCATTGTATTGAATGGCGATATCGGCTTTGATGATTTCTGTGCGCTTCGTCCCGGCAACAACGCGCTCGAATTCCTTTTCCTTCGCGAAAAAGATCGGCTTGGCATTGATAACTTCCTTCGCGACATTCAGATGCTTCACGAATTCGACGATGCCGCCCTTGTAAATAAACGAATGCTTTTTGCCCGAACGTTCATCGTGAAGATGGATCGTCACGCCGGGATTCAGGAACGCCAATTCGCGGAAGCGCGTGGCCAATATATCATAAGAGTATTCCGTGGCGGTGAAAATTCCCGTATCGGCCTTGAAGGTTACACTCGTGCCCGTTTTCTTGGAGACGCCGATTTTTTCGAGCGGCGTGACGGCCTTGCCGTATTCGTAACGCTGCTGCCAAACTTCACCACCGCGCTTGACTTCGACTTCGAGCCATTCGCTCAGGAAGTTGACGACCGATACGCCGACGCCATGAAGGCCGCCGGAATATTTATAGGCGTCATGCTCGAATTTGCCGCCGGCGTGCAGCACCGTCATGACGACCTCGACGGTGGATTTGGTCCTGTATTTCGGATCGCCGTGTTTGCCTGTAGGGATGCCGCGTCCGTCGTCCTGCACGGTGACAGAATTGTCGTTATGGACAATGACGGTGATATTCATGCAATAGCCCGCCAGCGCTTCGTCCACCGAGTTATCCACCACCTCCCAAACCAGGTGATGGAGACCCAGCATATCCGTGTTGCCAATATACATGGCCGGGCGCTTGCGAACCGCGTCCAATCCCTCCAAAACCTTGATGGATTCTTCGGAATATTGGTCTTTTTCTTTTGCTTTTCCGTTAGGCTTTTCGTTGTCCTGCGACATGGTAAAAATCTTCCTGCGAGAGGTGGTGACACATGCATTTTTCAAGAGGACGATTATCGCCGCAGGGAGCGGTTTGGGTCAATGGGAATATGCAGTTTTAAGCAGGAAAAAGCATGAGCAAAAAGCTGGAAAATGCGCATATTTAGGGGTGTAGCGCGCTGCAAGATACAAGATATTGTATCAACAGCGCAGATTGGCAAGTGCGGTGGGAATTGCAGGACGGACAGCTAATGAAGCCTTTGAGAAGAGGCTGGTGAAATAGCGGTTTTCCTTTTGAGCTTGAGGGCTTTCGATTGACGAGTCCAAGCTTTTTCGTCAAAAACTTTGCTGAAAAACTCGTCTTTATCCCACTTAGCTTGCCGGACGCGATGAAGAGCAACCGAATCCAGACGCTTCAGCGGACGCAAAGCGAGGAAACGCGTTGTCTCCACCGGCCCAAAGTTCTGCATAAGCAGATTCACAGCTTTTTCCACCAACTTGTCCTCATTCATTAATGTTGCGCTTTTCATTTGAGTCCCTCGATCCGACAAAAGTCTTCAGGGTAAAAGGCCGGCGTCCCAAGATTAGTTTTCCTGCATTTCCTGATTAACCGGTCATCACATGTAATAAATTCCGCAGCGGAATTTTCCGCGAAAGCAACATGCGCCGAATCCATAAGATTGAAACTTTGGGTAAAAAGATAACCCGCTCTTTCTTGTGCAAGTGCGATATCCCCATCAAACTGCTGACCGTAATTATTTAGAAGCGCTGTCAATTGCTCATCTCCATCTTGATGGGGGGGCGTCGCGATTTCAGTATAGTGCGCCGGCGAAACAATCATGATATACTGCCCGCGCCGAACATAATCCTCAATCAGCCGAACCGCTTCCGTTTCCATCCTGACTCGAAGCTGATCCTGATCATCGAAAGGACGGCAAAGTGCGCACACATCGAGATATATTCGTTTCGGCATTGGAACGACCGATCATAAATCCTTGCGTGACGCTTCCGATATCACGCGCGCCCGCAACAGCGCCTAATTATGGCCTCAAAGGCCGACGTGGCGGCAAGGGGAAAACTACGCGGATCATGAGCATATCAGCTATTCTTATAAATTTCCAGCGCCGCCGGAAAAGGGCTGAGAGCGCGTTCCAAAATGCCAAGCGAATAGGCGATAGCCAATCCATAATTGGTTATCGGGACACCGGCGTGGCGGCAATGGAGGATGCGCGTCAGGACTTCGCGGCGGTTGAACATGCACGCGCCGCACTGGATCACCAGGCGGTACTCGCTCAAGTCCTTGGGATAGTCATGGCCCTGGACATGCGACACATCGAGCTTGCCGCCGACGTATTGCGTCAGCCAGCGCGGAATCTTCACGCGCCCGATGTCTTCGCCGATGGGATGATGCGTGCAGGCTTCGGCGATCAGAACGCGGTCGCCGGGTTTGAGCATTTCGATGGTCTTTGCGCCGCGAACCATCTCGACCAGATCGCCTCGGGCGCGCGCGAACAGGATGGAGAATGAGGTCATGGGGATTTCCGCAGGCGTGTCGGCGGTTACTTTCAAAAACGCCTGCGAATCCGTCACGACGAGCGCGGGCGGACGCTTCAGACGCTCGAGCGCGTCGCGCAGCTCGCGCTCCTTGACCACCATGCAATAAGCGTCATTGTCCAGCAGGTCGCGAATCGCCTGCACCTGCGGGAGGATTAGGCGTCCCTTGGGCGCTTCTTTATCTATCGGCACAACCAGGATGGCCAGATCGCCCGCCTTCAGCAAATCGCCGATGAGGACCGGCGCATTGATGAATTCTTCGGGGGCGGCGCGGATGAGCGCCTCGCGCAAATCCAGGACGCCTTCGCCCAGGCTGGCGACCGTCTGCACGATGGGGATGCTTTTTTCCGACAGTTGGCGGATGATGGCGACGCCCGGCTGGGCCAGGTCCTTCTTGTTGAAAACGGCGATGACCGGAATCGCGCGCTGAGTCAGCTCGACCAACAGCCCTTCCTCGAACGGCCCCCATTGATCTGCTTCCGCGACGACGACGGCCACGTCCGCGCGATCCAAAACCTGCCGCGTTTTTTCGACGCGCTTCCCGCCCAGCGCGCCTTCGTCATCTATTCCCGCCGTGTCAATAAACAGCACCGGACCGACGGGCTGCAACTCCATCGGCTTCTCAACCGGATCGGTCGTCGTCCCGGCCACTTCCGAAACGATCGAGACGGACTGGTGCGTCAGGGCGTTGAAGAGCGAAGATTTTCCAACGTTGCGCCGGCCAAAAATGCCAATATGCAGGCGCATGCCTTTGGGAGTGGAGGGCATAGTGGACATGGGATGATCTCTTTCGCGAGGCTTAGAACCAGCCGCGCTTGGCTTGGACATAGGTTTGATCGAATTCCTCATCGGATTTCGTCAGGTAGATGATTCCTTCAATAAATGCTACAGGCCAGGCAATCAAGCCACCCCAACCACAAGTCAAAAGCGTAATCACCAAGAAAACAATACCTTCGGTTGTGTACCCCAGGTAAAACTTATGGATACCGAAATACCCGAGAAAGATGGCCAGCAATCCGGCGGCAGTCTTGTCCTTTTTGCCTTTTGCCACAATGGGGGCCAGACCTGAGCCGCATTTAATGCAGACCACCTGACTCGGGTCCGTGGCCGCGCCGCAATTCGAGCAGAATTTCTTCTCCAGCATAGGCGGAACTCCGCAACCGGGGCATGCCACCGCATTAGGGTGAACTTCCTTCCCGCAATTTCGACAAAACATGGTCCAGCTCCTTTCCTCTCCAGGATTTTTTACCGACCCATCCGACGCGTCTGACTGGTCCGACCGGTCCGACGCGTCCGACTTAAGACCGAAAACCGAAAACCGAAAACCGAAAACTCTTACGCGCTTTCGCCTTTAACTCGCGTGATTTTCGCTCCCAGGCCTTTCAAGCGTTCGCCGAAGCGCTCGTAGCCGCGGTCTATGATTTCGACGTGCTCGATCTGGCTGGCGCCATTGGCGGCCAGGGCGGCGATCAGCAGCGCCACGCCGGCGCGGATATCGGGCGAGGCGTGCTGGCCGGGCTTGAGCGGCGTCGGCCCCATGACGATGACGCGATGCGGATCGCAAATCGTGACGTTGGCGCCCATCGCATTGATGCGGTCGGTAAAGAAAATGCGGCTCTCGTACATCTTGTCATGCAGCATGACGGCGCCCTTGCATTGCGTGGCCAGGACGATCATCACGCTCAAGAGATCGGTCGGGAAGTTGGGCCAGGGCTGCGCTGAAATGCGCGCGATGGAGCCGCTGATCTCGGGCATGATTTCCAGGCTTTGATTGGCGGGGACGAAAAGATCGCTCCCCCGGACTTCGCAATGCACGCCCAGCGTCTCGAAGGCGGCCAGGATGTTGGGCAGATGCTCGGGCGCCGCGCGCTTGATCAGCGTCTCGCCGCGCGTAACGGCGGTGGCGGCGATCAGGCTGCCGACTTCCTGATGATCGGCGATAACCTCGTGATCGGCGCCGCGCATCCGTTCAACGCCTTCGATTGTCAGCAGGTTGCTGCCCGCGCCCTCGATGCGCGCGCCCATGGCGGTCAGCATGACGCACAAATCCTGCACGTGCGGTTCGCAGGCGGCGTTATAAATGCGCGTCACGCCTTTGGCCAGGACGGCGGCCATGACGAGATTCTCGGTTGCCGTGACGCTGGCTTCGTCAAGCCACAGGTCGCAGCCTTTAAGGCCATCCGCCGGCGCCTTGAGGATAATGCCGTTGCCGCATTCGATCGTGGCGCCCATCTTGCGCAGCCCCAGCAGATGCGTATCGAGCCGGCGCCGGCCGATCACACATCCGCCCGGACGCCAGATTTCGGCGAATCCCTGCCGCGCGAGCAAGGGTCCGGCCAGCAGGATCGAAGCGCGGATGCGGCGCGAAAGGTCGCGATCCGGATTGGCGCCGGTCAGCTGCTTGGCGCGCACGCGCAGACTGCCGTCCTCCTCGCGCCGGACCTTGACGCCGAGCGATTCGAGCAGGTCGGTCATCGCGCGCACGTCCAGGATATCCGGCACGCGCCGCAGGATGACCCTTTTCTCGGTGAGCAATGTGGCGGCCAGGATCGGCAGGGCGGCGTTTTTGTTGCCGGCGACTTCGATCTCGCCGCGCAAGGGACATCCGCCCTCGACGAGGAAGACTTCATTGACAGGTTTTTTCTTTCGTAGAGCAGGCATGGGAACCATTTACTCGCTAGTATCAATGTAAAATGTAAAATGAGAAATGGGAAATTGAAAATGAGGCCGCTCGTGGCAGGCAAATGACGATGGCGGCTTAATCCAGTTGCTGGGATGGATTGTCATTTTGCACTTCTCATTTCTCATTTCTCATTTTTCATTTGGTTGTAGCTTACCGCGTTATGATCTTTTCGGAACGCATGGCTGCGCGGCAAATATGTATCCGGAACGCCGCCGCCTGTCAACCGCCCTTGCGCCTCCCGCCTTGCGCTTTCATTTTCAATTTTTCATTTTACAATTTTCATTTTACATCTAGGGTTCTTTGTTCGCCCGACTGAGGAATGTCCACGTCCAGCCCCAACTCGCTCCGCATGCGCCCGCCGAGCTCGTTCAGAGCGGGTTCTTCGCCGTGGATCAGGAAGACTTTTTTCAGCCGCGGGCTTGTCTCCTTGACCTTGCGCGCATAATCGAAAAGGTCATTCTTGTCCGCGTGGCCGCTCATCGTGTTGAGGGTCACGACCTCGGCGCGCAACTGGTGCGGCTCGCCATAGATATTGACCACCGGCTGGCGCTCGACGATCTTGCGTCCCAGCGTTCCTTCGGCCTGGTAGCCGACGAACATGATGCAGTTCTTCGAGTCCTCGATGTTGTTGCGCAGGTGATGCAGGATGCGTCCGCCTTCGCACATGCCCGAGGCTGAGATGATCATGCACGGCATGCGCAAGTCGTTCAGCTTCTTGCTCTCTTCGACCGAATGGATATAGGTCAGCCGGTTGAAGCCGAAGGGATCGCTGTCGTAATTCAGAACCCGGCTCGCCTCATCGTTGAAGCATTCCGGATGCAGGCGGAATATCTCGGTGACTCTGACGGCCAGGGGGCTGTCCACGTAAACGGCGATTGGCGGCAGGCGCCCTTCGTTGGAGAGTTCGTTGAGATAATAGATGATCTCCTGCGTGCGCTCGACCGAGAAGCTGGGGACGATGATTTTGCCGCCGCGCGCCGCGATGCGCTGCACGGTCTGGCGCAACTCTTCCTTGGCTTCGCTGATGGGATCGTGCGTGCGCGCGCCATACGTCCCCTCCATCATGAGCCAGTCCAGATCGCGCGGTATCTCCGGATCGCGCAGCAGCGGCAATCCGACGCGCCCGATGTCGCCGCTATATCCCAGGCGGGCGGTTTGCCCGTTGCGATGAATCGAAAGGATGATCGCCGCCGAGCCTAGAATGTGCCCCGCCTCCAGGAATTCGGCTTCCACGTCGCGCAGGACGTGGAAGGTCTTGTGATAAAAGACGCCGCGCAGATGTTCGATGCAGCGCTCGGCGTCTTCCATGCTGTAGAGCGGTTCGATTTCTTTCCCGTTCGGACGCCGGCCCCTGCGTTGCGGACGGTTGAGGAATTCGGCGTCCTTCTCCTGGATCGAGGCGCTGTCGCGCAGCATGACGCGCGCCAGGTCCGCCGTCGCCGGAGTGCAATAGATCGAGCCATTGAAGCCTTGCTTGACCAAGTTCGGCAGGTTGCCGCTGTGGTCAATGTGGGCGTGCGAGAGCAGCACGGTTTTGACCGAACGCGGCGCGAAGCCGAAGTTCTTGTTCCGGTCCCAGGTGTCCTGCCGGCGCCCCTGATATAATCCGCAATCCAGAAGCAGCAAATCCTCATTCACTTTCAGGATATGGCGCGATCCGGTCGTCGTTCGCGCGGCGCCATAAAAGCCAAGCGAGAGATGGATGGCTCTATCGTTATCCACAAAGCGCTCCCCCATTCGTAAAAAATGGTGATCCGCCATTTTCAAATAATGGAATCCGGCGAGACAAGGGCTATCTTCAATAATGCGCTTCTAGAGCGCATACCAACTTATAGATAAGCGTCAAGCCTCATGAAATGCTCAGCGTATCTATTAGAGCTGGCGCCGCATGGTAGGCCATCCCGCTCCGTCGGGCGGCCTTGGCGCGCGATGGCCGCCCGACGGAGCGGGACGGCCTACCATGCGGCGCAGATGAAGCGCCTCCAATTGCGCTTGACCGTTCGCAACGGGCGCTTCATAATAATTTTCAAGAAATACTGATCCGTGGTTTCCAACATTCAAGGATGTCTTATGAAACCGTATCCCTTTTTTGTCACGCCCAACCTGCCCAAGGAACTCGAGCCGCTGCGCGAACTATCTCAAAACTGCTGGTTTTCTTGGAACTGGCAAGTGGTGCAACTGTTTATCCGCATGGACCCTGTGCTTTGGGAAAACGCATATCAGAATCCCGTGGAAATGCTGTCGCGCATGCCCCAGGACAAAATTGACGAGCTCGCGCATGATGACAGTTTCGTGGCCAATCTGAACCGGGTCTATGAAATGTTTCAGACCTATCAGAAACAGAAAACCTGGTTTATGAAAGAGCATGGCGACATGCGCGCTTCCACCATCGCCTATTTTTCCTGCGAATTCGGCATCGCCGAAGGATTGCCGATTTACTCGGGCGGCCTCGGCATCCTGTCGGGCGATCACCTGAAATCCGCCAGCGACCTTGGCATTCCGCTGGTGGCCATCGGTCTGCTCTACCAGGAAGGCTATTTCCGGCAATACCTGAATAATGACGGCTGGCAGCAGGAGCGCTATCCCGAGAACGACTGGTACAGCATGCCGGTGCGCATCGTCGCCAATGATAAAGGCGAAGCGGTGAAGATTCGCGGCAAGCTCAACGGCGAAAATCTGACGGCCCAGGTTTGGGTGGCGCAGGTGGGGATGACGCCGCTGTATCTGCTGGACACGAACATCCCGGAGAATCCTCCGCACCTGCGTCAGATCACCCGGAGCCTTTATGGCGGCGACCGCGAACGGCGCATTCAGCAGGAACTGCTGCTGGGCGTGTTTGGCTGCCGGGCGCTCAAGGCGCTGAACATCAGCCCTCACGTGTATCACATGAACGAGGGGCACTCGGCCTTTCTGGCGCTCGAACGCCTTCGCGTCATGATGCAGGAAGAAAAGCTGACCTTCAAGCAAGCCGTCGAGATCATCTGGGCCTCGAGCGTCTTCACCACCCACACGCCCGTCCCCGCCGGCAATGAGCGCTTTTCGATGGATTTGATGCGCAAATACGTCAAGCTCATCACCGACGAACTGGGCCTCAACTGGAATGAATTCATCGGGCTGGGGCGGATCAATCCTTACAATGAGCAGGAAGACTTCTGCATGACGGTGTTGGCGCTCAAGCTGTCGGCGCTCAGTAACGGAGTGGCGAAATTGCATGGGACTGTTTCGCGCCGCATGTGGAGGGATATCTGGCCGGGATTGCCCGTGGACGAAGTCCCCATCCGGCACATCACCAATGGCATCCATACGCTGACGTGGATCAGCCACGATCTGCGCGAGCTGCTGACGTCATACCTGGGGCCGAAACTCAACGAGAAGCCCTCGGATATGACGATCTGGGACCGGGTGGACGTCATTCCGGACGTGGAGTTCTGGCGGACGCACCAGCGGCGGCGGGAACGGCTGGTCTTCTTCGCGCGCAAGCGCTTGCATGCCCAGATTCAGAACAAAGGCGGACGCGGCCAGGAGTTGGAATTGGCGCAAAACATTCTGAATCCGCATGCGCTGACCCTGGGCTTCGCGCGGCGGTTCGCCACCTATAAGCGCGGTGACTTGCTCTTTACCGATCCGGATCGCCTCGCGCGCATTCTGCATAACGCGGAACGTCCCGTTCAGATTATTTTCGCAGGCAAGGCGCACCCGCAGGACAACCCCGGCAAAGAGATGATCAAGAGGATTTATCATTACGCCAATGAAGAACGCTTCCGCCAGCATATCGTTTTTCTGGAGGATTATGACATCAACGTGGCGCGCTACATGGTGCAAGGCTGCGACGTCTGGATCAACAATCCGCGCCGCCCGCTCGAAGCCTCCGGTACCAGCGGGATGAAGGCCGCGGCCAACGGCGTGCTCAACCTGAGCGTCATGGACGGATGGTGGGATGAGGCCTACATCCCCGGTGAAACGAATGCCGGCTGGTCCATCGGCCACGGCGAGGAATATGAAGACACCAAGTATCAGGACTTCGTCGAGGCGCAGGCTTTTTATGACGTGCTCGAACGGGAGGTGATCCCGTTGTTCTACGACCGTGATCGGACCGGGCTGCCGCGCGAATGGATTCAGTGGTCCAAGTCATGCCTGAAAACGATCGCGCGCCAATTCAATACCCATCGCATGTTGATGGAATACACCAATCAGATGTATCTGCCGGCGATCAAGCAGCACGAGGCTCTGACGGCGAACAACAGCCAACGCGCAAAGGACCTGGCGGCATGGCGCGCTCGTTTGATGGAGCAATGGCCGCAGGTCAGGGTCGAGTCGGTCCGGCTGGATAACAGCGTGAATCGCTTGAAAGCCGGCGAGCTGCTGAGCGTGAGCATCGCAGTCCGCCTTGGGAGCCTCAGCCCCAGGGACGTTTCCGTACAGCTGTATCACGGCCCGCTGAACAGCAATGACCTGATCGTCAATGGCGCCTATGAGACGGCGGCGCCGGTGGAGAGCCGCGATGGCGCGCATCTGTTCCGCGCCATCCTGAAATGCGCGGCCAGCGGGCGGCGCGGCTGCGCGGCGCGCATCATCCCCAGCCATCCCGATCTGGTTCATCCGTTCATGAGCAACACGGTGGTGTGGGAATAATCGCACGCGCGCATCCGCGATCCTCTGGATTCGATGTCATTTTTTCACATCAAGTTTACGGTGCTTCCCCATGGACGGCGCGCCTGGCTGCGGGCGGCGCTCCTCGCGGTGATTCCATCGGGGCTTTTTGCGGCGATGCTCATCTATAGCGCATGGATGCCAGGACGCTCCTTTCGCGGACCGTTGCCGCCGCCTTCCGAAGAGGATCGCGCGCGCGCCGAGCGGCTGCGCACGGATGTCACGTCGCTCTCGGCGGTCATCGGGCAGCGCAATATGCCGAATGCCGCGAGTCTGGAGAAGGCCGCGCTATATATCGAACGGCGATTCCGGGAAATGGGATACGAGCCGGGGCGCCAGGAATATGAAGTTGACGGCGCAAAGGTCCGCAACATTGACGCGCAATCAAACGGCGGCGCCAAAGCGGATGAAATCATCGTCCTGGGCGCGCATTATGATTCGGTCGAGGATTCGCCCGGCGCCAACGACAACGCCTCCGGCGTGGCGGCGACGCTGGAGATCGCCCGTTTTTTCAGGGACCACAAGCCGGCGCGCACCGTGCGCTTCGTCACGTTCGTCAACGAAGAACTCCCCTATTTCCGGACCGAGAACCAGGGCAGCCTGCGCTATGCGCGGCGCTGCCGCGAACGCGGCGAGAAAATCGTCGCCATGATCTGCTTCGACACCCTCGGCTATTATTCGGATCAGCCCAAAAGCCAGAAGTATCCTATCGGTTTCTCGCTCCTTTATCCCAGCACAGGCAACTTCATCGCCCTCATCGGCAATTGGGATTCCCGGCGCCTGACGCGGCGCTGCGTCGGCGCGTTCCGACGGAACGCGCAGTTTCCCTCCGAAGGCGCCACGCTGCCGCGGTTGTTCGCCGACATCAACCGCTCGGACCAGCGCGCTTTTTGGGACATGTGTTATCCGGCCATCATGGTGACGGACACCGCGCCCTTCCGCTATCCTTATTATCACACTTCGCAGGATACGGTGGATAAGATTAGCTTCGATCGGATGGCGCGCGTCGTGGCGGGAATTGCGCAGGTTGCAAAAGAACTGACGGAAGATTGAGAGAAGATTCATGCGGATAGGAACGGCGCCAGCTTTTGGAGTAAGGTGGCTTGCCGCCTTCTTATTTGCGCCAGGGCTATTGAATCGCC
>JAPLSP010000169.1 GCA_026398575.1 Candidatus Sumerlaeota bacterium
ATTTCATGGCAAGTTGCCTGGCGGCAGCAAAACCTTATCTTGAGTGATAATGGCTTCCCTGAACATTGGGGCGCGCAGCGATGCGATCTTTTTTTCCGGCCAGCAAATCCATTGCCTGACGCGTCATGATATCCAGTACTTGAATCATCTTGGGCGCCGGATGCTCATAGAAAAGCCGCAAATCAGGCGATACATGAAGAACATACCGATCCGCGCATTGCGGGTGAACGCGAACTTTCGCTTTTGGAATTGAATTGGCTTCCAAAGCCTCAAGGCTTCTTGACACCCGTTTTTGGTCCAAGGGTGGCAGCGAGTTGAAGGATATAAACGCCGCAGCGCTTAAACCCACGCGCATTGCTTTTCGGCGTTTCTTGGCTGCAATTACGCTAGGCATTTTAACTTTCCTCCATAAAAAGCCTGTTAGTGAATTTTCCGCCATCAAGGCATTTGAATTGTGAGATTGTGTTTCCTGACGCCTCTTGATGTCAATCTACTTTGTCCTAACCACGTAAAAAACGATGGCATGCAGAATTCCCGGCAGACTACCCCAATCAAGAATAAGAGGCAGCCACCACCAAGTATGAGCTGATTCAAAGGGGATAGTAAGGAGTCCGATTACCCCAAACCCTCCGCCAAGCAATGGAACCCAAGAAGGAGCTTGACGCTTTTGCAGAAAAATCCTCCAAAAAATAAAGGCGTTCATTCCCGCAATCCATGCAAAAAAGAGGAGGAGAGTCACTCCCGCAATCCATCTAAAAGGATCAACCATGAACGGCTTCCCGGTGGTATTGGGAATGCTCCGCGTTCGACATCTACTCTCGCCTTTATCGCCCTTATGGCCATTTGGCGAAATATGGCTATGGCTACAGCGCTGCCACCGCTTCAACCAGCGCCGCTGAGGTCAGGCCGAAATGCTCCCAGACTTCGATATGGCCGTCGGCGGGAGCGATGCGCGGGTTGGTGATGCCGAGGTGGGCCATCGGAACCGCGCGCGCGCCGTCGGCGGTCGCCACCAGGGCGGCGAATCCGCGGAGACCCGAGTGCCGGCAGCCGATCAGGCCGTCTTCGATCGTTACGATGCCTTCGGGATATTTGCTGAAGAGATGCGGCAGGCAGGTGTCGGCCAGCGGCAGGCCGTTGATGACGTAAACGTCCGTGGGCTTGCCCTGTGCCGCCAGTTCCGCCGCGGCTTTTTCGGCGAGGAAGGCCGGCGCGCCGAAGGCCAGGATGACGCGGCGCGCGCCCTGATAGGATCGGAAATGCGTCGCCGCTTCCCACTTGTCCGCCGGGTTATAGAGCGCGCCCGAGCCGTCCTGTTTGGCGAGGACGGGCAGATTGTCGCGCGGGATGCCGATGATGTGCCCGCCGTAGTGGGCGGCCAGATCGCGCACGGCGATGAACGCCGAGCGCGCGTCGGCCGGAGCGTAGAAGCGATGGAGGTAAGGCAAGTAGCCGATGGCCAGATTGATCCAGTCAAGGCTCCATCCCGAGAAGTGATCGCGTCCCGTGCAAGAGCCAACGTGCGACAGGTGCATCGTGACGTTCAAGCCCTCGTTCGCGCCGGTCAAGTTGCGCTGATAGCGCCACATTTCCATACCTTCGCGCGCGATGCCTTCGAAGAAGGCGGCAAACGTCGAGACGACGTTGAGAGCGGGTTTGCGCGAGGCGCACGCCAGTCCGTCGGCCATCAGCGTGGCCACCTGCTCTTCGATGCTCATCTCGAAGACGTGTCCCGCCGGCAGCGACTTGGAAGCCTTGCCCAGCTTCGTCGAGGGATCGAGGTCGCAGCCCACGATGAAGACCTGCTCGGGGAAGGTCTTGGCCACGAGCGCATATCCGGCCTCGACGCCTGCGCGCGGCGATTGCTTTTCGCCGGCGGCGGGCAGCTTGACTTCGGCGGCGACGGCATCGGCAATTTCCAGATTCGGCGAACCGGGCGCCGGACGCGCCGTCGTCACGACCACGCGTTTGGGCTGCTTGCGCAACTTGGCCAGCGCCTTCTGCTGCTGCTTCGACATCGTGAGCATCGGGTTGGCGAGGACTTTTTCAGCGTCGCGCCCCTTCATGTGTCCGTCATGATGACCCGCGCCGCCCGGCAGTCCGTTGACGAGGAAAATGCATTCGAGCATAGGGACGATGTCGCGATAGCTCATCAGCGCGCCGGGAATCCAGACTTCCTTATCCATCGCAACGCCCTTGGAGGCGGCGAATTCGGCGGTCTCTTTCTCGATGCCGTATTGCCTGGCGAATTCGGCCAGCGTGATCGGTTTCTTTTCATTGCCGGTCGGATAAATCAGCGACGGCCGCCCCTGGCGCGCCAGCTCCCACGCCTTGCGATAGGCCTTGTACAATCCCTTCTCGTCATGAATCGAAGGCGTCTGGATGATTTCGATGCCGAGCGATTTGATAATCGGACGCGGGTCTTTGTTCATGATCTGCTTCGTCGAGCCGGACAGCTGCACGCCGTTGCGGTGCATGACGAACGTGATGGGCGCCTTGTGCAGGTCCGCGCCGTTGAAGCCGTCGAGCGCCTGGCCCGAAATCCATCCGGCGTCGCCGCAGTGGCAGATGACCCAGGACTTGTCGCCGTAGATCGCCTTCTTGCCGAGCGACTGGCCAACGGCGCAAGCGATCATGACGCCGAGGCGCCCGCCGTTGAGCTGCGTGCCGCCCGGAAGCCAGGAAACGTGCCCGGGAATATCGAGTCCGCGCCGGAATTCGTCAACGACCTTGTCTTCATCGAGGAAGCCAAGGGCGCAGAGGGCCGAGAAATAGCCGATCGAGGTATGGGCATTTTCAATCGTGAATTCGACGCCTTCGTAATCCACCATCCCGAGCGTCATCATCAGCGCCGGGATAAGATCGAGCGCGCCGCCCAGATGATCCAGTTCGCCGATCTTGGCCAGCGAGGCCAGCGACTTGATCGCCGTGCGCGCAGCCTCGATTTGAAGGGCCTGCAGCGTCACCACCTGCGCCTTGGTCAGCGAGGTTTGCGACGCGATATCGAACCGTAGCGGCAGCGCCTGCGAGATTACCTCGGGTTTCATGTAACGGCACTTGGCCAAGAGCGCGGCATTGCGCTCGCATTGCTTTGAGTTATACACCGACTGAGCCATGGTTTCATCCTTCGGTTATTTGGAATAGCCCGCGCAAAGCGGGATTTTATTCGTCATCTTCATCTTCTTGTGCTTCATCTGGAGTGATGGTGATCAGTATGTCAATCTTTCTGGTCTTTTCCCGCGGAAAGATCTTATCCAGATAATCCCAGACCATCTTTTGTCGTTCAATCTGCGCTTTGCCAACGAAAGAAGGTGAGATCAGGAAACCGCCCACATTACCACCACGATGGCTTTTGATATCAAATTGAGGCATTAGAATGCCGCTTGCGGAATTGCTGAGGGCGCCTATGAGTTCTTGCTTGAAGTCCATCGCCGTTCTCCTATCGTTTGAAATTCAAGAGCGGCATCTACCGCGATTCTAGCGTTTTCTTTCATGAAATCGCCTTTGATACCACGACCGTATCCAAGACGCTGAAACTCCGAACGCAATCGTCTGTCCGAGACAAAGCGATAATTGTTCCTCCATCGTGTCCACACATCCCCTAGCCACGCATTGACAGCCGCAATATGCTTGCTGCCTATATAAGCGCGCAATCTTGACTGCTGATACAAATCCCTTAAATCATGACGTTCATCAAACTTCGGATTCTCTCGAGTAATATAAGCTCTCAGCAGACACTCTACGCCAACGCCCGCGTAATAGATCGCCGCCGAATATCTGTATGCCTTTAGCCGCCTGAAGTAGGTGATGAAAATAATTTTCATAAACCCGAAAATT
>JAPLSP010000680.1 GCA_026398575.1 Candidatus Sumerlaeota bacterium
TTTGTCGCCGACATAGAGGCTTCCGCTTTCCGAAAACTTGCGATTGTATTTCTTCATCAATTCCGCCAGGAGCGGCGGACGGTTCATGGCGCTGGAGCCGACGCTGCCTTGGGTATCGCCTTCTTCCGTGCTTTTGTTTCCCGGACGCTTGCCGTCAAACCAATATACTTTGACGGGAGGCATGTCGCCGCGCGCCGGGAAATCCCAACGAATGCGCGCGCCGATGGGGTAGCGTTCTTTGGTTCCGCCGTTCATCTCCTCGACTTCGATGGAGGTGGGATGCCCGAGTTTCAGCGCCCAATGAGCGCCGTCCATGACGTGGCAGGCCATATTGCCCAGTGATCCGTTGCCAAAGTCATGCCAGCCATGCCATTCATGCGGATGCAGGTCTTTGTGATATTCGCGGAACGGCGCCGGGCCGATCCATTCATCCCAATGCATGCCCGGAGGAACCGGCAGAGCGGGGGGACGGTCGCCCACGCCGCCGTTCGCGCGGTTGGTCCAGCAAAACACCTCGGTGACTTTGCCGATGGCGCCGGCCCAGATATATTCACAAAGCCGGCGGTAGCCTTCGTTGGAGTGGCCCTGATTGCCCATCTGCGTCGCCACTTTGTATTTGCGCGAATACTCGGCCATTGTTCGCGCTTCCTGGATGCAATAGGCCATCGGCTTCTCGACGTAGGCGGCCTTGCCCAGTTGCATCGCCATCAACGCGGGAAGGCAATGATGATGATTCGGCGTGGCGATCAGCACCGCGTCAATCTCCTTGCCCACTTTGTCGAACATCTTACGGTAGTCGTTGAAGGTCTGGACTTTGCTCGTGTCCAGATTGGAATTGGAGTCTTTGGCTCTCTTGAGTGCTTTTTCAAGGTTCTTTTCGTCCGTGTCCACAAGGGCAACCAGCTGCTCGCGCGCAGCGGGTGGGACATGAGCCCCCGTGCCCTGGCCGCCGCAGCCGATTACTGCGATGCGCAGTTTCGGGCCGGACGATGCCGAACTGGAAGTTGCGGTCTCAGTGGTTTTTGATTCCGAGGTTTTGGGCTTGGATGTTTTGGGCTTGGGCGTCGCCTTCTGCGCCAGAATGTTGGGCGCGCCGAGCAGTCCCGCTCCGGCAGCCGCTCCGGCGCCGATGGCGACTTTTTTCAGAAAGTCTCTTCTGTTCTCGTTCTCTGACATCTTGTTTTCTCCTTGGGGTATTATAAAAAGTATTAGCTACAAAAGTTTGAGCGACACAGTGAGATCAATGCCGCTTCGATCAGCGCCAGCTTTTGGAGTAAGGTGGCTTGCCGCCTTCTTTTTAGCGTTTCAATGGCCTTGGCGCAAAAAAGAAGGCGGCGAGCCACCTTACTCCAAAAGCTGGCGCTATTCTCAACTGCATCTAATTTTCCTCTCATTCGCGGGATAGCCTGATAAGCCCCATCTGCTTCAGCTTTGCGCCTTGAGCGCTTTCTCAACCATGCCCTCCCATATCTTCCGCTGTTCGATCATCGCTTCGATGCGGTCCGGAACTTTTTCGCTGTTTTCCATCAGCAGCCAGCCGTCCCATCCCATCTTGACCAGCAGATTGGTCTGCAGCTGATAGGGGAATTTTTCATCTTTGAGATTGTGAATATGGATCGTATGCGCGAGGAAGTTTTTCACCAGGTTGAAATTCGCCTCGAATCCTTTGCCTTCAGCATCCCGCTTGTCACAGTTCAGCCGAATGCCCACGGATTTTTGAGTGACCTGATCCATGACGGCCTTCATCGTCGGCAGCTCACCGGCGGGGCCGTGGGCTTCGAGGTCAACCCGCTGTCCGAGATCGGCGGCATAGCTCCCAAGTTCATTCACGGCCTTGGCGATCTGCGCGATGGTTTTTTCATGCTCGACATTCGGCTGGAACTGGTTGGGGAAGACGCGAACGCATATCGAGCCGATATCGCGGCTTAGTTTCAAGTAGCCCTTTGATGCTTCGATGGATGCTTTCAGTTTTTCCGCTTCGGGCCAGTCCATGCGCTCACCGCAGGCGACGGATACGATCTTCACCGGACTGTCGGCGAATTGCTTTTTTACTTCACTGCGCCGCTGCGCGGCAATTTCCAGCTCGACGCCATGCGCGTATTTCGAGCTCGTGCGCAACTCCACGCCCAGCACATTGGCCTTCTGGAGATTGGCGATCAGGGTGGGGATGTCCCAATCCATGCCCCATTGATAGGTCGCCAGGCCGAGGCGCAGTTTTGCGGCGCCTTTGGCAGGAGCATCGGCGGCAAATACCCCGGAGGGATTGAGAGCGCCGAGCGCACAAACGCCGGCAGCGGTTCCCAACGCGCCCGCGATGAATTCGCGGCGTGAAGCGGACTTAGGAGCAAATGTCATTGAACGAGTCCTTTTGAATAATAATGGGTATCTGCCTTATTCTATTGCTATTGCCGCCACTCGTTTCACCACAGAGGCACAGAGACACAGAGAAAACGACTTTGTTTTTCTCTGTGTGTGTGTCTCTGTGCCTCTGTGGTGAAAATATTAAAACGCATTTACACTTTCTCCGGCACCACAAACGGCGCGCGGTATGGGCGCGTCACCAGCTTGTTCGCGTCTTCGCTGAATTCACCGGTGAAACGCTCGGTATCGGAATCCATCGTCAACATCGGCCCCAGCGCAGCGGGCGTTTTGCCCAGATCAATTCCATTGGCTGCCAGATGCGCCTGCATGCGCTCAAACGCGCTCGACAGTTCCTTGCGCCCGCGAATCTTCTCCGCGATCTCGCCGCTTGGCGCGCCTTTGCCGAGGCGATAAGAAATATTTCCGAGATGGACCAGCCCCGCCGAGAGATGGCCCTGAAGGATATCGCCCACCAGATCGCCGGCGCGGCGGCTGCGCACGGCCTCGATGAAGTTGACGTTCATATTCGGCGTTGTCGGCTTGAATTGCTGGATCAGTTTGCCGTCTTTGTCATAGGCCTTGTTGTCGGCCACATAGCCGTTCTCGCAATGAATCACCACGCCCATTTGGACATCGCGATAGGAATCCATCGCCTTGCCGCCCCAGGATTCTTTCAGGAGCGATTTGTCCTTTGGCAGACCGCGAACCTCGAAGATGACCGGCGCCGGCTCATAGTCGAAGAAGGTCAGCAGCGTGTTCGGCGTCTCGCCGTCATCCACGTAGCCGAACCGTCCGCCGATGCTCATGACGTGGCGCGGCAACAGCGCATCGCCTGCCGCCATGCGGCAGCCATCCATGTAATGAATGCCCATGTTGCCCAGGTCGCCGCAGCCATAGAGCCAGTCCCAATGCCAGTCGTAGTGCAGGAATTCGCGCATCAGCGGCTTTACTGGCGCGGGCCCGGACCATAAGTCATAGTCCAAGGTCGCGGGGATCGTTTGCGGACCGCTGACTTTGCCGATGCTGGGGCGCGGCTTATAGTTCACCCCATATATCCATTGTATCTTCCCGAGATTGCCCTTGCGTGCGTAGTCCACGGCCTCCCTGAATCCGGTAGGCGAACGCGAGACGCTGGTGCATTGCACGATGCGGTTGTATTTGCGGGCCGCCTCAACCATCTTGCGGCCTTCGAAGATGTTATGCGAGGCTGGCTTCTGCACGAAGACGTCCTTGCCGGCCTGGCACGCCCAAACCGCGGCCAGCGCGTGCCAGTGATTGGGCGTCGTGATGCTGACGGCGTCAATGTCTTTGTTTTCGAGCAGTTTGCGGATGTCGGTGTAGGTTTCGACGTTTTCGTTCAGTTTTTTGCACTGCGCCGCTTCTTCATCGAGAATGACGCGATCCACGTCGCACAGCGCCGCGATGCGGACGCCGGGAACCTTGCGGAAGTCGCGGATGTCCTGCTTGCCCTTGCCGCCGATTTTTATTTTCGAGCCGACGCCGATGACGGCCAGGCGAATGTCGCCATTGGCGCCAGCGGCTCTGGCAAAGGGCGGCAGCGAAGCGCCGCTCCCCAGGATGATGGCTCCGGCGCCGACGGCGGCGGAACCTTTCACGAAATTTCTCCGCGACATTTTTTTCATATTCGGCCCCGGATAAATAATGGGATGAGATGATTTCTCAAAAAATCAAGAAGCGCATCGCGCCGCGTTCGACTAAACCGCATTATGATAGGCAGTATGGCGGGACGGGCGCAACTAATTTTGCTGGCCGCCTGCCGGGGATTCCAACGCCCGGCAGGGCTGCTATCCTTGCAGGCTTATGTGTATTCTCCTGCCCATAACGCTTCGAGAAAATCGCGGTAGGGCAGAACAAGGATGCCTTCCTCAAGTTTGCGCGCGCGCGGCTCCAGACTCACGCATATATATCGCTTCATCTGTTTTTCCTCCGCCAGCGCCAAAAGAGAGCGAAGGTCGCGAAGGGCCACATTTTCTTTGGCTTTGACTTCTACGGCAGTGTGATCGCCGATGATGAAATCCACCTCGTAGCCTGACGCAGACCGCCAATAGCTCAGCGGAGCGGATGACACATAGTCGCTGTGGGCCGTGAGCTCATGCATCAGATACGTCTCGAAAGCTTCACCGAATTCCGGCGTGCCCGGACGGAATTCCCTTCCCTGCAGCACAGAGACCACGCCGACATCAAAGAAGTAGTACTTCGACGAGACAAGCGGCTTTCGCATCTTTGTTTTTTTCCAGGTTGGGAGCTCGCGCAGGACAAGCGTGTCTTTCAAAATCTCAAAGTACTCGTAAATGGTGGTTCGGGCCACTTGGGCGTCGCTTGCGACACTGCTGAAGTTTATCATGGTCCCGTTGCAGGAAGCGGCCACCTTGAGAAACCGGCTGAAAGCTGGTATATTGCGCGTTGCGCCTTCCGCGACGATTTCCTGCTGCAGGTATAATCCCGCATACGCCTCCAGGTCGGCGCGCGGTTCATCGGAGAAGTAAATCGAAGGCAGCAAGCCCCGCCGAATGGCGCGCCGAAGGTCAAACCGGCTGCCCAATTCCCGGCAAGTCAGAGGGTGCAGGTACTTGGTACGGGCGCGGCCTCCGAGCAGATTTACGCCTCCCCGGCGGAGCTTGCGGGGGCTTGACCCGGTAAGCAGAAACCGTGTTCCGCGCGTTTCAATCAGCCGGTGGACCTCATTCAGCAGCTCCGGCATGCGCTGAATCTCATCAATGACCACCGTATGGTCCCGCGGTCCCAGCTCCTGCCCTATGCGGCTGGGATTCTGGTTGAGAGCCAGAAACGTTGATGAATCAAGAAGGTCATAGACCTTGGTATCTTTCAGGGAATGACGGACGAGGGAGGTTTTACCCGTTTGCCGGGGGCCAAGAAGGAAATATGATTTCTTCCGGAGCAGGGCGGCCAAGTCAAGCGTCCGCTCCACAAATTGCGTATCGGGGCTGTCAGGGTTTGGTGACATGTTCGTCGTCATTTATCATGACAAATGACGACGGAGTCGTCAATGCCTATTTTTCAGGCCGCGGGCCATAGTGCGGCAGCGGGGCGCCGAATTCGTAGGCGCCGAGATCGGGGGCTTTGCCGGCGAAGCCGTCGTTGATGCCGGGCAGGATGGCGCCGGCGTCAATGGCGGCAGAACCCGCCTTCAAACGCAAATCGTTCGCCGCCGGATCGGTCTGCTTTTTCGGATCCTCGGGCTGTTTGATTCCCGAGGCGAACAGCGTCGCGGGATCAACCAGCACGGCGTGCTTATAGACCGGCGCCTTGGCTTTCACTTCCTCCAGCGTTTTATAGCGCGCGCCGTTCCACTTCAGGAAATTGCCCCACGGGCCGCCGCCGAATCCGTCGTAGTCGAAATCGCAGTCCGCCATCGGCGCAGTGGTTTCGTATGCGTAGTTGGCGTCCGTGCCGATGAAGAGATTATTCCGATAGACGCAATTGCGCGCCTTCTCGCTCGTTGACAATACCAGGGGCATGCCCTTCTTGACGCAGGTGTTGTGTAGGAAAAGCGCGCCGGAGGGGCTGTTATGCATCTTAAATGCCTCGACCTCGATATTGTAGAGCGCGTTGCGGAAGATATAGATCGGCCCGCCGAAAACCGGCTGCACGGAAATTCCCTGGAAGACGTTGGTGAACCGGTTCAGGAAACAGCGGTTGTTGCGCTCCGAGCCGTCCATCTCGCAGCCGTCGTCGAGGCATTCGCTGACTTCGTTGTTGTGAACGTCGGACGCCACGCATCGCGGCGAGGGCGCCATGTCAATGCCGTCCTTGAATCCGCGGACACGGTTATAGCAAACGACGTTGCCCGAGCCGCTGATCTCGATGCCGCGATATTCTTCCACCGAGGCGCCGTGCTTGGCATCGGCCCACGTGTACGGCCCTTCAAGCAGGTTGTCGGCGATGAAAAGCCCGCCGAGGCGGCCGCTGTTGTTGCGCGTGGCGGTGAGGCCGCGTTTCACATCATAGAAATGGCAGCGCCGGATCACGACGCGCTGCCCTTCATGCGCGACCACTCCCCAGACGCATTTGCGGATGGACAGTTTCTCGAACCAGACATCGTGGATGTCGCTTGCGGAAATGCCGCGATCGGGCGGCGCCGGCGCCTTGCCTTGCGCGTCAATCACGGCTTCACCGTCGCCCGCGCCGCGCCAGATGATGGGTTTGCCGGGCTCGCCGTTTTTCTTGATCTCAAACGTTCCCTCATAAACGCCTTTGTGGAGAAGAAACAGATCGCCGGGTTTTGCCTGGGCCTGTGCGGCGGCCAATCCCTTGAAAGGGTCCGCCTGCGTTCCGCTGCCGCCGCCGGCGCCTGGAATGACGTGCATCTCGCGGGCATCCTTAGGCTGCATGGGTTCGGCGAGGGTGCGCGCTTTCAGCAGTTTCTCGGCGGCGCCGCCGTCCGGATCCGAAAGGCTCAGTTTGAGTTCGTATTCCGTATCCGGCTCAAGCAGAACGGCGCTGCCCGCGAACAGCCAGCCGTCCGAAGGCGTCTTGATTGCGCTTTCGCCTTTTTCCAGCTTATTGCCGCCCTTCTCGACGCGGAAAAGATCCATGGCTCGCCGCCATTGCGCGGCGCCGGTTGTGCGATACTGAAACTCCACCTTGGCGTTCTTGTTATCATCGCCGCCAATGATCCAATAAACCCCCAGGCATTGCAGCGTCGGCGGCTCGAGCGTCGGTTCGCCGAGAGGATTGGAGGCGTTCTCGGCGCGCGCGGATACAGGGCTGAATGGCCCAATGTCCACCAAAGCCAAATCCACCAACAGAATCAGCGCCAAGGCGGCAGTTCGAAAGTTTTTCATTTAGCGCCTCGCAAAAGCGTCAGGGAATATTCTTGCTTAGTTGCATCTACAATCTTATTCGAATGTGCTTTTCATCAACGATCCACAATTTTCCCACCAAAGATTCTACGGTGAGCTTGTAGGATAGTTGCCGGATGATAGTCAATACATGCGGTTTGCTTTGTGAGGAAAGACGTAATACGATGATACCAGAATACGATGCAGGTGGATAGGCTCGTATATCGGCAAAATCCTTGTCCAGGGTGATAATTGCTCGCTTTTCTGTCTGACTGATTGCCGCGATGTTTTCATCGGGCTCGCCTCCAAGCCTCTCATCCAAGGCGGAACAAGCGTCATGGCCGGCTTGCCTCAATATCGCGGCAGCTTCTTTCGGCAAGCTCTCATCAGTTTTAAATCTCATCGCGGCGCTCTCACGCAGATAGCGAGACAACCTGTTCTTTAGCCAGTTCAGCGGCATAGGCTATTGTTGCCTGGACTGCTTCGCGTGTGAGAGATGGATAGCTGTCAACTATTTCCTCGGGCGTCAAACCTTCGGACAGATTATCCAGCACGACGGACACCATAACCCGTGTGCCTTTGATACAAGCCTTTCCATGACAAATCTTTGGATCAACAGTAATGTAATCTCGCCATGTCATAAGAATAGCTCTCCTTCGGGCTTTTTGCTTCTGTTTCACTTCGCGATCTTGGTCTTGTTATCTTTTTGACGCAATCTACAAATGCCACGGCGCGCGCATTGGCGCCGAGAGCATCCGGTTTGCTTCCTCGTCATTCGTAAAGCGTTCGGCCTTCGGGTCCCAGGCCAGTTTCTTTCCGCGCAGGATCGCGATATAGCCCAGCAGACACAAGGACGTGGTGCGATGGCCGATTTCTGCGTCCATGAGCGACGAGCCGCGCGTCTTGATCGCGTCAATCCAGTCGCGCTTCTCCGGGATCAGCGGCAAATGAATTCCGCTCGGCGGAATCACAGATTTCAGGATGGATTCCGGCTCGGCTTTGAGATGGCTAAAACCCGCCTCCACCCATCCCTCGTCGCCCTCGAACCGCGTATAAGGGCGATCCAGCTTAAAGATCATATTCACGCCATTGGCGAATTTCATGCGCGTCTCAAAACTCAGCAAAACGTTCCAGAGTCCGTCGCTGGGGAATTCGCCGGTTCCTTCGACTTCCACCGGGCCTGTGCGATCCGTGCCGTTGCCCCATTGCGCGATTTCATTCAGATGCGCCCCCCAATTCGTGATCATCCCGTCGCAATAATGGCGCACGCGCATCCAGCCGGGGCGGCCTTTGATGTCTTTAGGCGGATGCACGCGGTCCACGGTATAAGGCGCCTGCAACGCCGGTCCTTGCCAGGATTCGTAATCCACTTCTTCGGGGACGGGCATATCAGGCTTTAGCCCGCAACCAACGTCGCCGGCGGGCGTGCCGGTGCGGATGGTATGCAACTTGCCGATGCGGCCATTCAGGACCAACTCGACCGCGCGCACGAATGTTTTCAGCGAGCGCACTTCGGTGTCGGTGCGGAAGACGCGGCCCATGCGGCTGACCGTGTCGCTCAGCAGGCGGCCTTCCGCGATCGTGCGGACGAGCGGCTTTTCGCAACAGACGTCTTTGCCCGCGCGTGCGGCGGCAATGGCGTGCAGGGCGTGCCAGTGGTCGGGCGTCGAGACCATCACCGCGTCAATCTCCGGACGCGCCAGCAGCTCGCGAAAATCCTTGAAGGTCTGGCAGCCCTTGTAGGCGCCCGATTCCTTGGCCTTGCTGTATGATTTCTCGACCGCGTCGCACGCCAACTCCACTCGCCAGGAGTCCACGTCATTCACCGCGACGATCTGCACATCAGGGAAGGTCAAGAACTGCTTTAGATTGGCCAGATGCCCCTGCCGCCCGACGCCGATCATGCCGAGCGTCACGCGGTTCGATGGCGCCACCGCCCCATCGGCGCCGAGCGCTGAAGAGGGGATAATGGTCGGGATGGCTGGGACGGCCGCGGCCAATCCGGCTAGAGTCGCCGTGCGCTTAACAAAATCGCGCCTGGAAATGCCTTTGCGTTTGCTAACCATGTTATTCACCTTATATGTGGGGGTCAGGATAAATTTGGGTTAGCATGGATTAGGGACAGGATGAATTAGAGTCAGGATATATTAGGATCTGCATAAAATGCTGTACTAATCGTTACTGCAATTTTGCTGCAAATATTTCGCACTACCACCCTCATTTCATCACTCATCCTGTCTCTAATCCATCCTGTCTCTAATCCATCCTGTCTCTAATCCATCCTGTCTCTAATCAATCCTGTCTCTAATCCATCCTGTCTCTAATCCATCCTGTCTCTAATCCATCCTCGCCAGCCGTGTCAGCGTTTTGCCGACGCCATCCCAATCGCCCCGCTCGATCATCTTCGGGTCGGCGCAGCCGCGGATGATGATGTTCACGCCGCGCGTTTTGTCGCGGATGAAATCGAAGTCGGTGTTGTAGTCGGCCACCATGATCGAGGCGCCGGCCTCAACGAAATAATCCACAAGGAGCGTGGACTTGCCGCCCATGATAACCGAAGGCGGCGGCGTCTTGAATTCGGAGCGCAGCGCGGAGATGATCCGCTTGTTATACGGAATGACGTACTCGCCAAAGATCGCGGGATCAATCAGCGGCAACGTCGCCCAGGATTCATAGAGGTAAACGCCGCAGCCTCGTTGTGAAAGCGCGCGCGCGTGCCGCAGCGATAGCTCCGTTGTTTTCTCCATCAGCGCATGGACAGCCTCGGGCGCTTCATATATGTCGGCAATTAGTTTCTCGAAGCTGCGCAATTCGACTGCTTGAGTAAAAACGCCGCCCATGCAGGCATAGACCCAGACTTCTTTTCCGATTTTCTCCGCGACCTTTCCCGCGGCTTCTTGAATCAGCGCAAGGCGGTTGCCGCCGCCGAACTTGGGCGACGCCAGCGCGCGCGCGTCGAGCGACGGCTGCGCTGCCAGTGGATGCGAGATGATTCCGGGAATCGAGTCGTGCGCGCCGTCACTGACTCGGCAGCCGAAGGCTTCGGCTTCGATGTTGTAGATATCAATGCCGACCGTGACGAGATCGTGTTGATAGAGCGCGTAGGAAGCCAGCGCCGCCTCGGCCATCAGCGCGGCGTCGTGGCCTGTCTCGCCGGGGCTTTTGCCAATGACGCGCGCGCCGTGCTCGTAAATGGATGGGACAAACGGAACGCGATCCGGGGCGCGCCCCTCGATGGCGCATTCCAGCCTTTCGATGGGTTTCATCATAGCGTCGCCTGCCGCTTTGCGCACTTTGCTTGAAGAATAGCCCACGGGGCCAATTCACGATTGATATTGCCATCTAAGCATACGCGCCGGGAGCGGAGCAAGAGCCACGCGTGATAAGAAACAGATTTTTTTTGGTATGCAAAAACCGGGGAAGGCGCCACGCGCGGCCAGCTTAAAAAATCGAACCCGAGCTGCAAAGACCCTTCAGCTCAGCCCCGTCCGAGCTCATCTGCCCGTCCGTGCCCGTCTGTGCCCGTCCGTGTCAGTCGGTGTTAGTCCGTGTCAGTCCGCCAGGATATCGCCCTGAATGCCGATGATGATTTCATTCAGCGGAATGGCCTTTCCCGATTTCACGATTGCCGCTTGCGCGATGCGCATCAGACCACCGCAGCAGGGTACTTCCATGCGAACCACCGTCAGGCTGCGGATAGTGGAGGCTGAGAGGATGCCCGCCAGTTTCTCAACATAGTAGGAGGCGTCGTCCAGTTTGGGACAGCCGATGGCCAGCGCCTTGCCGCGCAGCAGTCTGCGATGAAAATCCGCATAAGCAAACGGCGCGCAGTCGGCGGCGAGCAGCAGGTCCGCATCCTGAAAGCAAGGCGCCGCGGGGGGAACCAGTTTCAGTTGCACCGGCCACTGCGTCAATTCCGACGGCGCGGAGGCTGAAGCGCAGGCTTCCGGCGGGGCTGGCATGACGTTTGATAGCGCCTCGGCCGGACGCGCGAACATCTGCGCCCTGGACCCCGGGCAATCGCTTCTCGCGTGAACAGCCGCCGGCGGCTGCGGGAATGCGTGCGCGTTTGTTCCCAGCCATTGCCCCGGCGCGCTCTGAGGCGTTGTGGATGTATGGGCAAGAGCCGGTTGCGCTCCCGGTTGCGCCGCCGATTGCCCATGCGCTTCGAGGTGTGCGAGATGCTCCTTGACTTCTTCTTCATCAAAGCTGTCGGCTTCGCGCTCTTCGATCGTAATGGCGCCCTGCGGGCAATGCCCGAGGCAGGCGCCGAGGCCGTCGCAGTAGGTCTCCTTGACCAGCCGCGCCTTGCCATCCACGATCTGGATGGCTCCTTCCGCGCACGCCGGCGCGCACAGGCCGCAACCATTACATTTGTCTTCATCAATCTTGACGATGCTGCGTTTGGACATGACGGGAAATCCTTGGATGATTTTTAGGAAGCACTTTCACGCGCCACGTAAATAAGCATTTAGGTATAACTATACCTAAATAGCCCCCCTTTGTCAATCGGATTTTTTCAGGCGCCGGCGATTTTTTTTGGGCGCGGCGCCGCAGCCCTTGCGGCCGTTGCCATCGTTGCTGTCCTTGCGGTCCTTGTTGTCCTTATGGTCCTTCCGCGAAAAAGGCTTGTCCGCCGAAAGCGGATTGCCAATACTGCCGAAAAAATTGGGCGAATTCAAGCAACGGTCCATCGAAAAGCAGAAAAGGGATGGGAATGAACTGCAAACAAATTGAAAACTTAAAGCCGCAATACGACGTGATCGTAATCGGCGGGGGATTGGGGGGATTGACCGCTGCCAATCGCCTGGCTTCGTTCGGCCACAGCGTGTTGCTGCTCGAACAGCACTCCATGCTAGGCGGTCTGGCGACGTGGTTCAAACGCAAAGGCCATATCTTCGACGTGGCGCTGCACGGCTTCCCGATCGGCATGAAAAAAACCTGCCGGAAATACTGGAGCCAAGAGTTGGCCGATTGCATCGTTCAACTCAAGAGCATCCGCTTCGATAATCCGCAGTTCTCGCTGACGACCACCTTTGATGAGCAGGACTTCACGCGCCTCTTGATCGAGCAATTCCGCGTCACCCCGGAGACCGTCGCCGCCTTCTTCGCCGAGCTGCGCGCGATGAACTACTACGACGACCAACGCCAGACCACGCGCGATCTGTTCGAGCGATTCTTCCCGGGCCGGACGGACATCGTGCGCTTTCTGATGGAGCCGATCACCTACGCCAACGGCTCGACGCTCGATGACCCGGCGATCACCTATGGCATCGTCTTTTCCAATTTCATGTCCAAGGGCGTTTATACCTTCGAAGGCGGCACGGACCGCATGCTGGACATGATGAGCCGCGAGCTTCAGAAAAACGGCGCGGACGTGCGGACCAGGGCGCGCGTGGAAAAAATCGTGGTCGAGGCGGGCCGGACCAAAGGCGTCGTGGCCAACGGGCAATTCATCCCGGCGCGCGCCGTGCTGTCGAACGCCAACTTGCTCAACACGATCCGCGACATGGTCGGGCCTGAGCATTTCGCGCCGGATTTCGCGCGCGAAGCCGACGCCGTGCGGATCAACAACAGCAGCTGCCAGGTTTATATCGCCATTCGCCGCGGCATGAAAATCGAAAACATCGGCGATCTGATCTTCACTTCCACGGCGCCGGAATTCGATCCGCGCGCCATGCTCCGGCGCAAGCCGGTCACCAGCCGCACCTTCTCCGTTTATTATCCTTATACCCGCCCCGGCAGCGATTTTTATACCATCGTGTCATCGAGCAACGCGAACTATGACGACTGGGCCGCGATGACAAAGGAAGAGTATCAAGCCGCCAAGCAGGAGTTGATCGAAGACACCCTGGCCGCGCTCGAGAAATATATTTCGGACATTCGCGAAAAAGCCGGCGTCGTGGAAGCGGCCACACCGATGACCTTCGAGCGCTATACGCTGCACTTCAAAGGATCATCGTTTGGCACGAAATTCGAAGGCCTCAAGATCAGCATGACGCTCAAGGATCACATCAAAGGCTTGTTCCACGCCGGCTCGGTGGGGATTATCATGTCCGGCTGGCTGGGCGCGGCCAACTATGGCGCCATTGTCGCGAATGAGGTTGACCAGTATTTGGAGCTCGGGGTTCGTGATTCGTGATTCGTGATTCGGAGTTCAGGCTTGGAACTTAAGGCTTGAGAATGAGAACTCAATCTTCTACTTCCGAACTACGAATCACGAATCACCAGTCACGAATCCCCAGGCTCGAATCACGAATCACAATATAGCACAAAGGAGCTTGTGATGGATAAATCCATAAGCGGGCGCGCGTGGGTGTTTGGCGATGACGTCAACACGGATATTATTTATCCCGGCAAATACACGTACGAAAAATTGAGTCCGGCCGAGATGGCCAAACATGCGATGGAAGACGCTGAGCCTGGCTTTGCCGGCAAAGTCAGGAAAGGCGATGTCATCGTCGCAGGGAAAAATTTCGGCTGCGGCTCATCGCGCGAGCAGGCGGCCGCGTGCCTGAAAGCGGCGGGCATTAGCGCGGTGATCGCCAAATCGTTCGCGCGCATTTATTTCCGCAACGCCATCAACCTCGGACTTCCCGTCGTACAATGTGCAGTCGCGGTCGAAGCCATCAAGCCGGGCGACGAGGTGACAGTGGACTTCACCGCCGGCGTCATCCTTCATGGCGGCCAGACCTACGCCTTCCCGCCATTGCCGGATTCCGTCATGAGCATCCTCGAAAAAGGCGGCTTGGTAGAGCACGTGAAGGCGTCGCTGGCGCGGAAGTCTTGAGTAAGGGCTGCAGCAAAACGCCAAGGACTTCAAGGACCGCAAGGACAGCAAGGATGGCAAAGATCACGTGGACGCCAAGGACACCAAGGATGCCAAAGCTGGATTAGGAGCAGAAGAATGGTCAATCACTCCGATGAAAAACTGCCTGCGAGATCAGGCCCCCAATCGGATCTCATGCTATATCAGACGGAAGATGGGCGGACGCGATTGGAAGTGCGTCTAGCGGGCGAGACGGTTTGGCTATCGCTCAATCAGATGGCGGCGCTCTTCCAACGCGATAAATCCGTCATCTCGAAGCATATAAAAAACATATTTAATGAAGGTGAACTACAGCCCGAAGCAACTGTTGCAAATTTTGCAACAGTTCAAAGTGAAGGTGAACGCGAAGTAATTCGGGATGTCGAGTACTATAATCTCGATGTCGTCATCTCCGTTGGCTATCGGGTGAAGTCCCACCGAGGCGTCCAATTTCGCATTTGGGCCACTCAACGGTTGCGCGAATACATCATTAAGGGATTTGCGCTTGATGATGATCGGCTGAAGCAAGCCGGCGGCGGCAATTATTTTGAGGAATTACTCGCTCGCATCCGGGATATTCGCTCGTCTGAAAAAGTATTCTGGCGCAAGGCGCTCGATATCTACGCCACCAGCATTGACTACGATCCGAATACGGACTATTCGCATCAGTTCTTCGCGACGGTGCAAAATAAGATGCATTGGGCTGCGCATGGACACACTGCCGCTGAAATCATCGCCGCCCGCGCCGATGCTTCCCAGCCTCACATGGGGTTGACCTCCTGGTACGGTGTGCGACCGTCGAAATCGGACATCAGCGTGGCGAAGAATTATCTCAACCAAGCGGAACTGGAAATCCTTAACCGGATCGTTTCCGCGTATCTCGATTTCGCTGAATTGCAGGCCCTTAATCGCCGTCCGATGTATATGAAAGATTGGATCGCCAAGCTCGATGATTTCCTGCGACTCGGCGAGCGCGATGTCCTTGCCCATGCTGGCGCCGTCAGCCATGAAGCAGCGCTTGCCAAAGCGAACGCCGAATACGAGAGATTTCGTTCCCTTGAGGACGCCAAACCATCACCTGTGGAAATGCATTTTCAGGAAGCGATCGAGCAAGCCAAGCAACTGGAGAAACTTCCTAAAAAGGCAAAGAAGCCTGGCAAGCTAAAAGCGAAATGAAAGCCCATCTCATCACAAGCGCGCCAAAAGCCAAGCCCGAATTGCTCGCGCCCGCCGGGAGCGTCGAGGCGTTTTATGCGGCTATCGAGAGCGGGGCGGATGCGGTTTATTGCGGGACGCGGCAGTTCAACGCGCGGTTGCGGGCAAAGAATTTCTCACTCGACGATCTGGCGCGCTTGATCGCCGTTGCGCGCGGCGCGGGGCGCAAGGTTTATGTCACGCTCAATACGCTCGTCAAGGAAGAGGAACTCCCGGCGCTGGCGGAATTGCTTGCCGATTTGCGCATCATCGGACCCGATGCGCTTATCATTCAGGATTTGGGAGTCTATCGCCTGGCGCGCCGCCTTGCGCCCGAAATCCCGTTGCACGCCAGTACGCAGATGACAATCCACAACCTCGACGGCGCGCTTCAGGCGCAGCGCATGGGATTCGCGCGCGCGATCCTGGCGCGCGAGGCGACGTTCGATGAAATCCGCCGTATCCTCAGCAGCTACGCTCATGGCCGCAGCGCCAACCGCGGCCTCTGCATGCAACCCTGCCGCCGGCTCTATAAGGATTTACGATTTGCGATTGACGATTTACGATTGCCGAAATCGCAGATCCATAATCCATTGGCTGCAGGGCAAGGCAAATCCGCTGCTCGTCAATCGTCAATCCCCAATCGAGAATCGTCAATCAGAGGCCAGGAATCGTCAATCGTCAATCGTCAATCGTCAATCTTTTCCCCTCCCGACCTGTGCGCGGCGACGATTCTGTCCCGTTTGATCTCCGTCGGAATTCATGCGTTCAAAATCGAGGGTCGGCTGAAATCCGCCGAAAGCGTTGCGCAGACCGTGTCGGCCTATCGGTTGCTGATTGACGCCTATCCCGACGTGGCGCCGGAAATCATGAACGAGGCGCGCGCGCGGTTGGAACGCTCGCTCGGACGGCGCGCGGCAACGGGCTTCTATCGTTCGTCCGAAGGCGCGGGCGCAGGCGCAGGCGGCGACTCAAGCCAAAGCGCAGCGCCGGCGGAAGGCGAATCGCGGCTCGAAGCGCAGTCCGGGCGATCGCTTGGGAAGGTCCTGCGCGTCTTGCCGCAGGATCCCCGGCGATTCATGCTCGCGGCGCGAGAATGGGTCAAAGCCGGCGATGGCTTGCGCGTCCATATCGCCGCGGGCGCGGCGCCACGCGCGTTCACCATCAAAAAAATGTTCCTCGGCGCCAAGCGCGTGACGCGCGCGCGGCCGGGCGAAGAGGTTTGGATCGAAGCGCCGCTTAATGTCCCGGTGGGGGCGCAGGTGATGAAAGTGCGGGACGCCGACGCCTCGGCGCAGGAAGGCAAGCGCAAGGTGGAGGAAAAATGGGAACGCGCGGCCGAGCTCGTCGAAACGCATTTCGATGAGCGCGCCGCTTTCAGTCCCGAACGCAAAGCCGCGCTAAAAGCGGTCCAAAAGCCCATGCCGCTTCCGCCCGCCACGGCTCAAAAGCTGGAGGCTTTTTCGCCGGAATGTTTGATCCAAGTCACGAGTGTGGACAAGATCAGGAAGCAGGGATCAGTGGATTGGGGGCCAAAAGACAGGGGTCAGGGGTCAGGGGCCAGGGGTCAGGATGAACAAGGCAGGGGACAGGGGTCAGGGGCCAGGGGTCAGGATGAACAAGGCAGTGGACAGGGGGCAGAGATGAGGGGGCAGGAGGAAAGAAGCAGGTGGCAGGAGGCAAAGGAGAGGGCGAAGGGATCGCGAGGAAGGGAAGAGCAGGGGAGTGGAGGCGGAAGAGTGGGAATGATTGTGCCGCTGGGGGAGGTGGAACGCAGGGATTATGAGGAGCAAGCTGAAAAGGCCGCCGCGATTGGGGAGATCATTCTGGAATTGCCGCAGATCAGTTTTGAGGAAGCAGATCGCCGGCAAGAAATCCTTGCTTCATTGGAGCGCGCCGTGGAGTTGGGCGCGCGGCGATTCATGGTTTCCAATCTCGCGCACTTCAATCTGCTCCAGCGCGTCAAGCGGCGCGGCTTTTTCGTCATCGCCAGCCCGCTGAGCGGCTGCCTGAATTCCGAGTCGCTCAGCCAGTTCGAGGAACTGGGCGTTTCGCTGATCGCGTATTCCATCGAGGGCGACGCCCAAACGCTCGAACGCCTGATCATGCGAACGGGTCCCGAGCGGGTGGCCGTTCAGGTTTATGGCAAGATTCCGCTCTTCCGTTCGCGCCAGCCATGGCCGGAAGTGGCGCCTTCCGACGAAAAGCGCTCCGAAGAAAAGCGCCCCGTAGAAAAGCGCTCCAGAGAAAATCGTCCCGAGGCAAAACATTCCGAAGGAAAGCGGCGCGAGATTCTCGCGCTCGATCCGCGCGACGAGCTCTGGCTTGAGCGCCGCGAAGGTCTGACATGCGTCGTTCCCGCGCGGGATTTCAGTTTGCTGCGTCGGATGGATTGGCTGCGAAGCCTTGGCGTCCGCCACTTCATCTACGATCTGCGATGGTCCTCCGACGTCCCGCAGCGCATCGCCGACCTGGCGGCAGGCAAGCTCTTCCCTCGTCCGCGCGCTGAAACAATGATGAACTTCGAACGCGGTCTGTCCTGAATTTATCAGTGATTGCGATGGCAAACAAATAATTCTATCTGTCGCTAATCCCTGGGATTTTTGCACCCTCCGTCTGCAAAAATATGCCATCTCGCGGCGCGACATCCGCGCTATCAGCGAAATCCGTGGTTAATTTTCAACCACGGATTTCGCGGATAATACGGATGGCAAAGAACGACAACATGTTGGTGTTCGGCATGGGATAAGGGCATACTGTTCCTGCCGAGGCAGAAATTGATTAAGAAGGCGCTTTGAATGCGGCTTGACGTCCCTCCGGTGCCAGATAACAATCTCAGCAGAATAGATGAGGGAGAATTTCCATGCAGACGCAATTCACTGCAATTTATAAAAAAGTTCCTGAAGGCTTCGTCGCTTTTATTGAGGAATTACCGGGGGCGAATACCCAGGGGGCGACACTGGAAGAGGCGCGCGCCAATCTTGATGAAGCCGTGGCTCTGATATTGGAAGCAAACCGCGCGCTGGCGGAAGAAGACCTTCAGGGTGCCGATATTATTCGGGCGCCTTTCGTTCTCACCGCATGAAACGAACGGATTTCATTCGCTACCTGGAATCGCAAGAAAGGTTATTTTTATGTCCGCCAGTCGCAATTGGTCCGTTCTATTCTCAGCTGCAGTTTTATTATTCTTCCTTGCTTCGGCCCGCGCTGAAATCTCCATCACCGACGGCACGGGCGCGATTCGCGGACTCATGCTCCACGGCGAGACGATGGAGGTCAAAGCCAGCCTGCGCCTGCCTGTCAAAGGTTGGGGCAAGATTCCCACGCAGAGCGCGGCCAAGGACATCAAGACTTCGCGCCAGGGGAATCGGTTTGATTGGACGGGACGGGTCGAAATCGAAAGCGGGAAATCCTGCCAATATGAAGAAACCCTCGATGAGACTTCCGGCGGCGTTCATGTAAGCTATCGCGTTTTCGCACGGGATGACTTGAATTTGGAAGGAGTGTTCTTCTGGGTGGATATCCCTCTCTCGGATTTCGCCGGAGGCAGATATGAAGTCCTTCAGGAAAACGGACAGACCACCAACGGCATTTTTCCCAGCGCGCAGCCTGCCTCGCGCCATCTGCTCTATGCCAAAACCGCCAGCATCGTTTTCAGCGACGCCGCGGCGGCGCGAAAATTGGAAGTTACTCTGGACCGCCCCTGTTCCGTCGTGATCCAGGACAACCGCGAATTCAAGGGAAACAATTATTCCGCGTTTTTCACGTTCTATCCCGGCGCCCTGGCCAAAGGGCAGATCGCTGCGCTCGATGCCACGCTCAAACTCACCGGAAAAGCCGAAAGTGCGCCGGCGCGCCTGACGCTCGACGCGACCAAGTCCCGCTACCGCATGGACGGCTTCGGCGGCAATTATTGCTTCAACATCGAATCGCCCGTCAGCCAGTTCACGCTCGATACGCTGCGGCAGGGATGGGCGCGTACGGAAATGCGGCTGGACCTGTGGGCGCCGGACGCGGGCAATTTCAACCCCGGCGTCAAGGATTGGGCCGCGCTCGAAGCCGCCGACGAGCCGGATTCGCGCACGCGTCTCGAATTCGAAATTGCCAAAAAGATCCAGAGCAAAGGCATCCGCTACTGCATTTCGATCTGGCGCCTGCCCAATTGGCTTTATGAAGACGGCGGCGCGAACCCAAACGACCAAAGGCACAAAATCCATCCGGATAAATGGCCGCACTTGCTGGAGTGCATCGGCTCATATCTGCTTTACGCGAAGCGCAAATATGGCGTCGAGCCGGAATTGTTTTCATTCAACGAGCCGGATTACGGCGTGCGAGTGCTGTTCTCGCCCGAGGAACATCGCGACGCGATCAAGCGCATCGGCGCGCATTTCGCCAAGCTGGGATTGAAAACGAAAATGGCGCTGGCCGACGTGACCAATCCGCGCGATACGGTCAAGTACGCGCTGCCCGCCGCCGCCGATCCAGAGGCGCTGAAGTATATTGGCGCGGTTTCTTTCCATTCCTGGGGCGGCGCCAAGCCCGAACAATATCAGGCATGGGGCGATCTGGCTGCGCGCCTGAAACTACCGCTGCTGGTGGCCGAGTTGGGTGTGGACGCAGGCGCCTGGCGGGGCGGGGCCTACAACACCTTCCATTATGGCGTGCAGGAGGCCGCGATGTATCAGGAACTGGTTCTCTACGCGCGCCCGCAGGGAACCATGCAATGGGAATTCACAGCCGATTATTCGACGGTTAAGGTGGATGACGCAGGCCGCGGCAAGCCGCCGCGTCTTACCCCCACATCACGCTACTGCTTCGTGAAGCACTTCTGCAATCTGACGCCGCTCGGCGCCGAAGCCCTTACAACCTCGGGCGACAATCCCAAAGTTCTTTTCACGGCGTTCCGCGGACAGGAAGGCGGCAAGCCCGTTCTGGCGCTCCATATCCTCAACACCGCCGGCGCCCGAACCATGACGCTTTCGGGACTGCCCAAAACGATCCAGACGCTGCGCGCCGTGCGCACGAGCGAGACGGATTCCTTCAAGGATCTGCCGCCCGTCGCCGTGAAGGATGGAGCTATTCAAATGGAATTGCCCGAGCAATCGCTCCTGACGCTGACCGCGCCGC
>JAPLSP010000134.1 GCA_026398575.1 Candidatus Sumerlaeota bacterium
CGGAGCGGGACGGCCTACTATTCGGCGTCAGCTCTAATAGAAACGCTGAGTATTTCATGAAGCTTGGCGCCAAGCTATAAGTCGCGGTACCCCGGGCCGGGAGCGGCGCAAAAGGGATGGAATCCAGCCTTGGCGCCGGCCTCAATAAGCGCATATCATCCTCGCACGCGCAGGAAACGAGAGGCGGGAACCATGCGCTTTATTGCCGATAATACGGTGGGCAAGTTGCGGCGCTGGATGGGGCTGCTCGGATATGACGTTGTTTATGATCCGCGATCCGCGCGCGAGATCGTTCGCGAACTATGCGCGGCGGATGCTCAGCCGGATGATTCATCCGCCCAAAAGATAATGGTCCTTGGCCGCTGCCCGAGTCTCGCTCAGGATGCGCAATACCTGGGGCTTTTCATGCACGTGGAGAGCGGACACCTTGAAGATCAGCTGGCGCAGGTTGTCCGCGCATTCCCGCTCGATTTCGGAAAGACTCTTTTTTCACGCTGTTCGCGCTGCAACAGCAGCTTGCGCGGACCGCTGCCACTGTCTGAGGTGGAAGACCGCGTGCCCGACCAAGTCCGCCAATGGCGGACGGAATTCTATCAATGCGTTTCATGCGGACGCGTCTATTGGGAAGGCACGCACACGCAGCGAATCCGGGATTTACTCAAAAGGATTGGGGTGGTTTGACAAAACAATGGATGACAAAACAATAAACAGAATGATGAAAAACAGAATGATGAAAAACAGGATGATGAAAAACAGAATGATGAAAAACAGAATGATGAAAAACAGAATGATTTTTCTTAATGTATCATTCTGTTTTTCATCATTCTGTTTTTCTTTCAAGGCGCCTTCGCGAAATCATTATCAAGCCGCTTTGCTCATTCCCCGGTCCTGATGACCTTGCACGCGATATCGCGCGAGAAGGGCGGCGTTTTCAGCGCGAGTTTTCCGCCGGCGTGAGCGATTTCGCGCCGCTCGGAATACAGCTCGCCGGCCTGCCATGTGTCCCAGAATTCCACGCGATACTTGCCCGCCTTCAGGCCTTCGACCGAGAAGGGCGTTTCGGAGAACTGTTTGGCGCGGGATGAAGAATGGGGATTCTGGCGATACAAGGTTTTGTCGTATATCCAGATGTATGCGCGCTCATCGCTTTGCTGCGCGACCGCCTCCAATTTCCTGTCGGTATTTTCCACCCAAACGCCCGACGACGGCTGCAGATTCAGCCCCCGGTAGTCTTCATCGCGATGGAACGCAGCCAGCGCGCGGAATTGATCGTACTGGTTGGCGTGATGAATGTAGAGAAAATACCAATGAAGGGCCGGTCCACAGAACGGCGTCACGCTCGACGCCCACAGCCCTGCATGCAGATTGTATTTCATATATTCCGGGCTGTCCCATCCCATCCCGTATTCATTGATATACGCCGGTTGCTTGTACGCGCTGAGCTGCTTCCAGAGATAGTTCGACGAGGCGATCATGTCGTGGCTATAGCCATTGGATTGTTTGACCTCCAGCCAAGGCTGGCCGCCGACGTTCGGATCGAAGGTTCCATAGCACCAGTGCGACGAGCAGAGATGCTGATAGGGGTCCAGCGATTTGACGGTCGTCGTGACGAACTCATGCCAGCTGCGGATGTTATTCGAGTTGTAGGCATAAACCAGATTGACTTCGTTGCAGACGAGGAACCACGCGATGGCGGGACTGTATCCCCAGCGCGCGACGATATAGCGCAGGCGCTTGGCCGCATAGCTGCGCGACACTGCATCCGTCCACATCGGCGGCGAGGAGCGCAGAAAGCCATTGTTGGCGATGTACAGGGGATTGTCGGTCCATTCCCGGTCCAGCTCGCTTCGGACGGCGAACTGCCCGTGGTTGTTCAAGGTGATGTCGAAATAAACGCCGTATTTCTCGCCCAGGCGGATGATGTGATCCATCCGCCAGGCGTTGAACTGGCTATAGCGCCCCAGCCCTTCGAAATCCTGCCGGTAGCCGCGCGACCATTCCAGCGCCAGCCACCAGGCCGCCATCCAGACCCGGGCGAAATTCATTCCCGCCTCGCGCATCCGAGGAAAGTATTCATCATAGGCGTAAGTTTCCAATCCCTGCGGAGGCTCGAATTCGTAGTGATAGCCGCAGCGCGAATCCCAGGCCGAGCGGATCACCATGCCGATGGGATAGAAAATCGAATGATCGCCGTCGAAGGACAGATAGCGAGGGTCTTTGGGATCAATTTTCACGAATCCGTGAAAGGGCGCATCCACAACGGTGAATGCGCGCGGCTCGGATTCATAACGGGCGTCCTGGCCGTCGCGAATGCGAATGCGGAAGCCATGCGGCCCCGATTCGCGCGGCGTGAAACGCGCCTTCCAGCAAGCCTGCCCGCGCGGATCGCACGCCTCGGTCCCGTCTTCCAGGCGGCGGCGTGTGTAGTCCTGGAAATAAAACGCCGGAAGCGTGACGGTAGTGAGGATCGCAGGCGAAGCGCTCGCGTCAGCCGCGGCGGCGGCCGAAGCAGCGGCGGCCGAAGCCGGATAGGTGAAGAAATCCACGTCCACAGCCACCTGGTCCGGATCGAAGGGATTGTCATACCCGCGCGTCAGATCGAAGGTCACCTCGAAGCATTGTCCGCGCCGGACGGGGGCGCGCGGCGCCTGCACGTCAACGGCGCGCAATTCCGGCGCGCTCGCGCGCATCCCTTCAATAGCCATATCGGCGATGCGCAGGGGCGCCTCGGTTTGCGCCGGCGCAAAAAATCGCAGCCCCACGAACGTCAGGTTGCGCCGGATGGAGTCGTTCCATGCCACAGCGTCACCCATCGAGCGCCATTCGTCGCTGGCATCATCCAAATCCCAAAAGACGCGGGACAGCATCCCCGGCTTGAGCGAGCGCGCCGGCTCGGTGGCGAACCATCCCCAGGAGCGGTGATACGCCACCATCTGAACCGACGCATAGGCCCCTGCTTCTTGTGGGACGAAGATTTCCACGCGAAATCTGCCACCAAGCCCCCAGAGCGGACGGTCTTCGCGCACGCGGCGCAAAATGGCGGCGGGAGCGGGAAAGCGATGCGTCAGCAGCAGCAAATTGCGACGGGTCTCGGCGTCATACTGAATCGCGATCTCCGGCGCGCCGCCAGGGTCGGGATTTGATATCACTTCCTCATCGAGCGCCAGATGGCTTGACCATCCGCCGTTTGTCTTCTTGTCCAAGGTGAAAAGAAATGTGTCCGTGGCGTCTGCTGGAGAAGCCGTGGATGAGACGCCAGGGCTGGCGCCGCCATGCCATTCCGCGCCGTCTGTCTGCATTGGCTCCTTCGCGAGCGCCAAAGAAACAGAGAGCCATAGCATCGCTATTCCATATTTAAGGCGTGGAGGCATTGATAATTGCGTCTCAAGAATATATCAGTCCCTTGCGTCCCTTCCGTCCTTTTCCCATTTTCCCTCACGCTTACGCCCACGCTGCGCAATGAACGCGGCCGCACAGATTGCGCCCTTGTTCCCGCGCGGATCCAACTGCCATAGCCGATAGATCGAGCAAGTTGATCCCGCGATCAATCGTATTCGCAAAAATCGTTTCCATATCATTGAGATGCGGCTGGCTGAGATTGACGCCGTACAATCCGCGCAGCCCTCCTATATGGGCGATATAGTGATCGCCGCGTCCGCAGAAATGAATCGCCCCGCCGCCGAATTCATCCAACAGGCGCTGATCGAACGAGCGGATAAATTCCTCATAGAGATCGCCCGAGAGATTCATCGCCGAATCCGAACGCAGCATAATGGCGCCTTGATGATAAAGGCCCCAGTGCGCATTGAAGTCCTTGCGGAAAGGAACGATCCGCTCCCACGCCCGCATGAAAGCGACATAGGTCTGCGTCACCAATTCCAGCATTTCCCTGACAAGTTCCGGATTGTCATAGAACGCGAGGAAAATTTCGCTTCCCCAGACCACCTCGCAGATATCGAGCGGCCCTTGGGTATCGGGATGATAGACGTGGACATATTTTCCGATCTTGGGATATTGGCTCGCAATTGCCTGAAAGCGCTCACCCATCTCGAAGACGCGCGCGGCATAACCGTTGGTCAATGGAGGAACGCCGGCGCCGATAATCTTCTTCACCGCGTCCTTGTCATGAAAAGGAACAGAGGTCGGCAGCGTGTTGGTCTCTTCCGGCATGATGAATGGCTCGACGCCAAATAAAAGCGGCAGGATGCTCGTGCCGTAGTTCGCGCGGACCGTCAGGGGCGCACCCGTGGCGTTGGCCAGCTGCTGCGAGCACGTGGCGTATTGCTGGAGCGCCATTTTGTCGAAATCCTCGAGCGATTCGTTGACGCGGATCACGGGCCATTCGCATTGCGGCTTCGAGGCGCGCGCGCGGCGGGGCGCGAAAACCTCGCCCCGGAACTTCCCACTGGAAAATCCAATCCATTCTGCGATGAGCGATGCTTCCTGATCCGGATCAATCCGCGCTTCCAAGTCATCCAGGCATCGCTTCAATAGATCGCTGGTCATCGGAGATTCCTCAATCGCAAATTGTTTCGCGCTATGGCTTTGCCCGGGGCGCCGCAATGACGCGAAAGCCAACATAGAAACTATGATCCGTTGGGACGCGGCAACCGCGTTGTATGGACCGGCAGCCGAAAGGCCGGTCGTACCACGAGCCGCCGCGCAATGCCCGCCGTTCGCCTGCGTCGGGCCCATTGGGATTATTGCTTACCTGCTTCTTATAATAGTCGTCCGCATACCAATCGGAGCACCATTCCCAGACGTTGCCATGCATGTCATAAAGCCCCCAGGGATTCGGGCGGAAGCTTTTGACCGGCGCCGTTCCCTCGAAGCCGTCATTGTAGTTGAAATTCGGCCACGGAAACGAATGAGCTCTTTTTCCCGTTTCATCGTATCCATTGCAGTAGCCGCGCCCGTCATCGGGCCTGTTGCCCCAGGAATAGAGCGTCTTGGTCCCGGCGCGGCAGGCGTATTCCCACTGCGCCTCGGTGGGGAGAGTATAGATGAGTTTGGATTTGGCGGCCAGAGGGGATTGAGTGGTCAGTTGGTTGCAAAAATTCATCGCCTCGTCCCAGGATACGCATTCCACGGGGCGATCCGCGCTCTGCAATTTCGCCGGGTTCGTTTTCATGATCTTCTCGTATTGCGCCTGTGTCACTTCCGTCTCGCCCATCCAAAATCCATCGAGCGTTACGCTATGGAGCGGCAATTCCGATGCGAAACTATCAGCGGTTGCCCCCGGGAAAGTCTGCGCCATATCCTCTGCCCTGAAGGGGCTGCCCATCTCGAAGGTTCCGCCTTTGATCCAGAGCATTTTCATCGTCACGCCGCCGCCAAGGTCTTCGACGTAATTGCTCTCGGCAATGCCTTTTCCGTAGGCGGCCGCCTGGGGCATTCCCGAAGCCGGAGGCATGTCTCTTTCGCTCTTGTCGCAGGCGGTGAAGAATACAAACGCCATCAACATAATGGCCGAAGCCGCGCGCCCGGCTTCGTTGTTGCTGATCGTCAGGTTCTTCATTTTCGCAATCCTTTCGCTTTGCATCCTCATGCCGCCGCGCCGCCTTCGGGAGCTGGCCGGATCACTGTTCAAGAAAATTGCGCAGCAGCTTCTTGCCGTCCACGGTAAGGATGGATTCGGGATGGAACTGGACGCCCCAGACCGGCAGCGTGCGATGTTTGACGCCCATGACCACGCCATCGTCGGTCCAGGCCGTGATCTCCAGGCACTCCGGCATCGTCGCCCGGTCAATCACCAGCGAGTGGTAGCGCGTGGCCACCATGGGATTGCTCACGCCGCGGAAGATGGTTTGGCCGTTATGCCGCACGAGCGACGTCTTGCCATGGACAACTTCCTTCGCGCGCACAACGTCGCCGCCGAAAACATGGCCGATCCCCTGGTGCCCGAGGCATACGCCCAGCATCGGCGCGACGCCCGCCATGCGCCGGATCAGATCGCATAGGATGCCGGCTTCCTGCGGCGTGCACGGACCCGGCGACAGAATGATCTTCTCATATCCGCGCGCCGCGATCTCTTCGACGGTGGCCTGGTCGTTGCGGATGACTTCGATTTGCGAAACCGCCTGCCCGGCCGGTCCGACGGGTCTGACCGGTCCGACGGGTCCGACCAGTCCGACTGCAGCGCCCGCCTCTGGCGCCTTGTCGCTTTGAAGAAGAATCTCGCCGATGTATTGCACGAGATTATAGGTGAACGAATCGTAGTTATCGAGAACGAGAATCATTGCAGTCCCCCATGGGCCAGATTGATGGCCGTGATCATGGCGCGGGCTTTGCGCAGCGTTTCTTCATATTCCATCGCTGGATCCGAATCGGCCACAACGCCGCCGCCGGCCTGGACGTAGGCGATTTTGTCCTTGAGGATCATCGTGCGCAGGATGATGCAGGTGTCGAGATTGCCGTTGAACGAAAAATATCCGACCGCTCCCGCGTAAGGGCCGCGCCGTTCCTGCTCCATTTCGTCAATAATTTCCATGGCGCGGATTTTGGGCGCGCCCGTGACCGTTCCGGCGGGGAATGCGGCGGCCAGCGCGTCGAAGGCGTCTCGATCCTTCGTCAGCCGCCCGACCACGTCCGACACGATATGCATGACGTGCGAATAACGCTCGATCACCATCATCTCGTCCACGCGAACCGATCCGTGCTCGCAAACCCGCCCGCAATCGTTCCGCCCAAGGTCCACCAGCATGACGTGCTCGGCGCGTTCCTTGGGATCGGCCAGCAGTTCGCGTTCGAGCGCCAAATCTTCTTCCGGCGTATTGCCGCGCGGGCGCGTGCCGGCGATGGGCCGGATTTGCACCTGCCCGTTTTTCACGCGCACCAGGATTTCGGGGCTCGAACCGGCCAGCGTCACCGGCGGGAATTTCAGGTAAAACATATACGGCGATGGATTGACGGCGCGCAGCGCGCGATACATGTCAAACGGCGGGCAATGATAGGGAATGCGGAAGCGCTGCGATGGCACGACCTGAAAGATGTCGCCGGCGAAGATGTATTCTTTGCACCGCTCGACCACCTTCATATATTCCTCGCGGGTGAAGTTGGATTGCAGGCCCTTGGTGTCAACCGCCGGCTCATCGCCCCGCGCCGGCCGCGGCGGCATCGGCTGGCGCAGCTGGGCGGCCATGGCCTCTATTCGCTGGAGGGCGCGGTCGTAGGCGGCATCTACTCCCCCGTCGCCGCCATCTTCCGCAATATGCGCGTTGGCCAGCAGGATGATGCGATGCTTGACGTGATCGAAGACGAGCATCGAGTCGGCCAGAATGAAATACATGTCCGGGACGTTGAGGGTGTCGGGATTTTTATCCGGCAGGCGCTCGAAGTCGCGGACGACGTCATAGCCGAAATATCCCACGGCGCCGCCAATAAACGGCGGCAGGAAGGGCCTCTCGACGATCGCATAGCGCCCCATGATTTTCTTGAGCATGTCCAGCGGGCGGGCGCAATGCATTGAAACCGTCCGCCCGCCTTCGGTCAGCGAGACTTCGTGGTTCTTCGATGAAAAGACAAGGCCCGGATCGGCGCCGAGAAAGGAATAACGCGCCAGATTCTCGCCCCCCTCGACGCTTTCGAGCAGGAAGGCGTGATCTCCGCGGTCAATCTTCATGAACGCCGATACCGGCGTCTCGAGGTCTGCAACCATCTCCCGATAAACGGGGATGAGATTTCCTTTCGCGGCAAGGCGATGGAATTCTTCCCGTGACGGTTTGGCAAGGTCCATGGTCAATTCCCTTGATCTTTGGAGCCCGGGCGCCGCTTGCGGCGGTTGTTCCAGAATTTGTGGCGGCGCGAAGGCTCTTTGGGACCGGCGCCAGGCGAACCCGGGACGCCCGGTTTTGCCGCGGCAGGTCTTGCGGCTGAAGGTTCATGGGGCTTGGGCTTTGGCGCGCCGGATTGATCCTGCGGCCGGGGCTCGGGTCCATGGTGATGCCGTCCGCCGCGCCGTCCGCGCCGCGAATGACGGAGCGCTTCGCTGTCGCGGCTGGTTTCCTGAGAGCCCGGTCCGACGGGTCCGACCGGTCCGACGGGTCTGACGGCTCCGACTGACGCGGCTGAAGCTGGCTCTTCCGTGTCGGCGCGTTCGCTTTCTTCATCCGTTCCCCCGGCAGGCTCTTCCCGCTGCTCTCCCTCTTCCCCCTCCTCCCTCTCTTCCGTCTCCGCCGGCTCTTGTCCTTCCTGATCCTCCACATCGTAAGCGCGGCGGACGGAAGCGGGCGCCGAAGACTCCTCGCTGTCTTCCACCTCCGGCGATTCATCATCTTCGGCGGCGGTCATCGTTTCGTCTTCCACTTCCTCATCCCTTTCGCGGCCGGCCTTCGAACGCTTTTCGAGACGCGAGACGTGCGCGTTCCAGCCTTTCTGCTCGGCGCTCTTGCGCTCCTCATCTTCGCGGCGAAGCGCCGCCGGCGGACGCGCCGGAACTCCCGCCCTTGGCACATAAGCCTCGGCGCCTTCGGCCGCCATGCCGCCCCTTGAGGGTCTGTCCCTTCCGGACGGGCGCCGGCTATCTTCCGCATCGTCGGGCAGCGCATCATCGCCCTCATCGCCCGGGCCGCCGGGAGTCTCTTCCGCCCCCGCGTTTCGGGACGGCAGCGACAGGACTTTGACCACTTCGCGCTTGAAGACCTGATAGACGTTTCCTTCCCCGTCGCGCACCGCAAGCCATTGGCCGAGGAGGTTGCGATACAGCACTTCGCCTTTGATGTCGAGCGATTCAATAGCGGCGCCGACGGGCGGTAATTCGCGCGCCATGGCCTGATACTGATCGTCCTCATACTGGATACAGCACATCAACCGCCCGCACATGCCCGACAATTTCGAGGGCGAGAGCGCCAGGTCCTGATTTTTCGCCATGCGGATGGTGATGGCCTTGAAATCCCGGATCCATCCGGCGCAACACAACCGCTGGCCGCAGACGCCGTAGCCGTCCATGGCGCGCGCTTCGTCGCGCACGCCGATTTGCCACAGCTCGATGCGGGCCTTGAGCGTGGAGGCCAGGTCCTTGACCAATTCGCGAAAATCCACGCGCCGGTCCGCCGTGAAATAGAAGGTGACCTTGTTCTGCTTCTCCGAGATTCGGGCCGAAGAAATGCTCATGGGAAGATTATGCGTCCGCGCTTTTTCCTTGCAGATTACCAGCGCCTGTCGCTCGCGTTCCTTCAGCCGCCGCCAGGCCTCGGTTTCCTTTTCCCCGGCCTTGCGCAGAACGGAGGGAAAGGGCGACAGGTCGCGCCGGCATCCGCCGCATCGCGATTCGATGCTGGCGACAATGCCCGTGGCTTCCTCGCCCTCGAATTCGACGACGCAAAAATCGTCGGGCTTCAAATCTATATTGACCATCGCAAAGACTTGCGACGGCCCGGAATCCGATATTTTGACACACGCTACAACCTGCATGAGACGATAACCGCCTGAAAAAAAAGTAAATAGAATCAGCAAAAAAACTCTATTAAATAAGCCTCGTTTGAGCTTTCAGATCGTTCCTATCACTGACAAACGGGATTATGAGACCTGCCTCCCGGCACGGTCAATCCCTTCTTTCGATTCAGGCGCTCGGGCGTCTCCCGCTCCGGATAATTCCATGGTTCTGCTCTTTTGCCCTCGCTATCGGATTGACAGGCTTCGGCGATAAAAGCAATAATCTCGTTTGTTGTTTTGCACGACAGCTTGCCTGCCCTCAATCAGGATTGCCGGCGGGGGTGTTCAACAGGCAAGAAAATATGGCGCCTCGGCATGGCATTTGCGTAAAATATTAGCTGGGCAAGTCCCGAGAAGGTAAATATTTGCCGGCAAGGCTTGAGGCAATAAAGCAGGAATCAGGGACGCATTCGACCCGCGAGGAGGAATGTTGATTATGCTGCCATCTATGAGGATAAAGGGGATGCTAGCCGCTGCTTTAGCCGCGCTTTTGTGCGGCGGCGGCATTCCGACGTGGTCCGCCGTTCCCGCTCCCGACACCATAAAAGCGGGTGTACGTATTCGTTTAAGGGATCCCAAAGCGAACGACGAGTTGATCAAATTAGGCTATCATGATAAAGATTTAATTACCCGCATCAACGGCCTGCCGATCCGTTCGCTCTATGAAGTCACCAATTTAATTTGGGCGCCGACGCAGCGCACAAACGCCCGCCTGACGGTGATCTCCGGCGCCACATCGGAAAGCGTGCTGGGGGTTCCCGCTTCCTGGCGCGGAGTGGATCTATCGCAGGAAGAGATCAGCTGGCGGCGATACGTGGAGCAATATCGCGATGCGCAGGGCGACGCGTGGGACGAACTGGTCAAGCCCGGTCTGGAGGCCTACGACCAACAGAATCTGGCCGCAACCCGCCAGGCGTTGGCGAAAGCGGTGGCAGCCGGGGCGCATGACGGCCTGACCTGCTGCGCCCTGGGCTGGAGCTACCAGGGAAAGATCGATGATGCGAATGCCGCCGATTGGGCGCAATCCCGCAAGTATCTGGACATGGCGGTGGATTATTTCAAAAAGGACCCGTCGAAAGACTATGTCACGCAAGCCCTGACCCATTTTTATCTGGCTTACTGCGTCAAGCGCGAAGATAGCGAAGGATTGCACATCAAGCAGTTGGAAGAGGCCAACAAGCTGGACTCCAAGAACCCGACGATCGTGGAAACGCTGGCGCTGGACTACCAGGAATTCGGAAAATACGAAGCTTCCGTGCGCGTCGTGGATGAGTATTTGAGCCTTTACCCGGACCGGCATGCTTTCTGGCAGATCAAGATCGAAGACCTTCGCAAGATGTATATGGTCGGCAAACTTCTCGCTGAGATGAACAAACGAATCTCGCAGTATCCGGATTTGCTGGATTTGAGACGACAATACATCAAGGAGCTGCGCGAGCAAAAAGAATCCAAAGAATGCATGAAGCAGATTGACGCGGTGTTCACGAGTTTTGAAAAAAGCCTGATGCCCTGGGAAAAGACCAAGCTGCGGGAGGAATTCATCGCCATGGCTATCGAGGCCAACAAGCCCTCCCGCGCGGTTTCATACGCCGAGGACATAGCGAAAGAACGCGGCCAGACCATGGATTACGGACGGTTGGGCCAAGTGTATGCGCTTGCGGGCGACTGGAGCAAGTCCGCGCTGGCCTTTCAGAAGTTCGAGGAATTAGCGGCCAAGGAAGAGCCCAAAATCGGGCGGTGGCAACACCAGCTGGTGGAAAGCGAAATAGGCAAGATGGTCTTGCATCTGAACGGCACGGAGCTGGCCCAGTATGGATTCACCCAGCAAGCCATCCAAATGAAGCGGGTCAAGGATAATCAGCGTTCCACTTACGTTTTCTTGCACAACAACGGTTCCTTGATCGTAAAAATCCTGTTGGGTATAGCCGGCGGCTTGGCTCTCATTTATGTCATTTACAAATTTGGTGTGCGCAGGCGTGAATATTAAATATAAGGAGACGGCAATCTTGGCGGAAGCAACACTTACTCTCACTCAATCCTGGCTTGAACGGCGCCAGACATGTACCATGCAAAACTACGGCCCTCCGGCCGTGGTTCTCGAACGCGGGGAGGGCGTGCGCGTTTGGGACGTGGATGGCGCCGAATATCTGGACCTGATCAGCGGCATTGCGGTCAACTGCCTGGGGCATAATCATCCGCGCCTGGTCAAGGCCATCGCGGAACAGGCCGGGCGGCTTATCCACGTTTCGAATCTCTACGGCATCCCGAAGCAGATCGAATTGGCCGAACGCCTGACCCGCTATTCCTGCGCGCGCAAAGCCTTTTTCTGCAATTCCGGCGCCGAGGCGATCGAAGCCGGGCTGAAACTGGCGCGCCTTTATGCAAAGAAAAAAGGCCATGAGGGACGATTCGGCTGCGTCAGCATGAAAAATTCATTTCATGGCCGCACTTTCGGCGCGCTCACCGCGACCGGACAGGACAAGTATCACAAAGGCTTCGAGCCTTTGATGGCGGGATTCGCTTATGCCGAGTTCAATAACCTGGCATCCGTTGAAGCGGCCCTGACGCCCGAAACCTGCGCCATCATCTCCGAACCGATTCAGGGCGAGGGCGGCATCATCCCGGCGGACAAGAGCTTTCTGGCCGGCTTGCGGCGCCTGTGCGATGAGCGCGGCATGACGCTGATTTTCGATGAAGTTCAAACCGGCGTGGGGCGGACGGGCGAGGCGTTTGGCTATCAGAATTATGGCGTCGAGCCGGATATCTTCTGCCTGGCGAAAGGCTTGGCCGGCGGCCTGCCGATGGGCGCAATGCTGGCCCGCGGCGACCACGCCGACGTCTTTACGCCCGGAACGCACGCCTCCACGTTCGGCGGCAATCCGCTGGCGTGCGCGGCGGCCCTAGCCGTCTGCGAGGAGCTTTTCGACCGCGGCCTGCTGCGGCAGGTAAAGGAGACGGGCGCCTTCCTGGGAGGCTTGTTGAAGCAACTGGCCGCCAAGCACAAAACCGTCAAAGAAGCGCGCGGATTGGGGCTGATGTGGGGCGTGGTCATGGAGCGCGACTGCCCGGACGTGGTCAAGTTGCTCCTGAAGCGCGGCGTGCTCGGCAACGTCACGGCAGGCAACGTGATCCGCATTGCGCCGCCCCTGATCATCACGCGCGAAGAATGCCAGAAAGCAGTCGAAGCCCTGGATAGCGCATTGACGGAGCTGGCGGGCTAGGAGTAAGTTCGGAGTAGGTTCGGAGTTCAACCTTTAGGTTGTGTTTGGAGTTCAACCTTTAGGTTGTGTTTTTGCCCATCTTCAGATGGGCGTGTACAAATTAGCCTTCGGATTGTGATTGGCCCTTGAGTAGTAGTATGCCTCATGTCCTGAATGATAATTTTTATTGAATGACAATAGCCTGCATCCGCAGGCTATTTTTATGTATGGGAGGTGGAAGAACTCGGAAAAGAACTGATGAACAGAGATAAGAACGGATAAAAATACACGCCAACCTAAAGGTTGGAAGAAACACCATCTGAAGATGGAACTCCAAACGGAACTCCAAACGGAACTCCAAACGGACATTGCGGGCGTTCGGGTCAGCGCGGTTACTACGCGCGCAATCATGGATTTCGCCATCGAGCGCGCCGCGGGCCGATCCGGCGCTCCGGCGCTGATCTGCTATGCCAACGCCTGGACGGTCTGTCTGGCGCGCGATCACCCTTCATACGCGCGCATTCTGAATGAACAAGCCGTGCTGGTCTATGCCGATGGGCAGTCGGTGATTTGGGCCTCGCGCCTGCTGTCGAATCTTCGGAGAAAATTAAACCCGTCGCAATTCCCTTCCTTGCCCGAGCGCGTCAATCTCGGCGACTTCTGGCTGCTTTTGCTCCAGCGCTTGAGCGAGCGCGGCGTTTCCATCTATCTTTTGGGCGGCGCCCCGGGTGAAGCCGTTGCGGCGGGCGAAGCGGCGCGCAAGGCCGTCCCTGGATTGCGCATCGCCGGGACGCGCGACGGCTATTTCAAGGATTCCGAAGCGGCAGCCGTGGCGCAGGCGATTCATGAGGCCGCGCCCGGCGTGGTTTTCGTCGGGATGGGCGCCCCGCGACAGGAGCTTTGGGCCGCCCAATATCTGGCGGCAATGCGCGTACCTGTTGTCTGGTGCGCGGGGGCGCTGTTTGAATATTATTCGGGAAGGAGGCGGCGCGCGCCCGTTTGGATGCGCCGATGCGGTTTGGAATGGCTGTTCCGGCTGGCGCTGGAGCCTGGGCGGCTGTGGCGACGCTACTTGATCGGCAACCTTAGATTCATGTATCTTGTTTTCCGGCAGGCATTATATGCGGGAAAAAAAAGATGACAGGATAAATTAGAGACAGGATAAAT